>NZ_JADBQM010000014.1:0-133235 GCF_014895895.1 Enterobacter cloacae complex sp. P14RS | reverse complement strand
GAATCCCGTCGTAGCCACCAAATTAAGATTATCGATTTGTTTCGGTAATAAAAAATTGTTGGGGTATCGCCAAGCGGTAAGGCACCGGATTCTGATTCCGGCATTCCGAGGTTCGAATCCTCGTACCCCAGCCAATTTAAAAGTCGTTAAGCAGTCTGTTTAACGCAATTGGGGTGTCGCCAAGCGGTAAGGCTCTGGTTTCTGATACCAGCATTCCGGGGTTCGAATCCCTGCACCCCAGCCACTTAAAACAAACAAGCCCGCTCTGCGGGCTTTTTTGTTTTTGTTGCTCAGAATAGTGCGGCCTGATGCCCTCACCCTACCCCTCTCCCACGGGGAGAGGGAATTAAGATTAGAGTCCGAGGGCGTATTTCAGCGCCTGACGCTTCAGCCCACCGGCACGCTCTGCCGCCATTAAGCCAATGTTACGCAGAATGCGCACCGGGGCCAGATCATTGCTGAAACCGGCATAGAACAGATCCATCCCTGACTGCATGATGAAGTTATCCGCCATACGGCGCGTCTGGTAGCGCTTCAGTACCTGATGGCTGGCCCAGGCTTCCGCGTGAGCGCGTGCGTTGCCCAGCACGTCCAGTAACGCATCGACGTCACGGTATCCAAGATTGACTCCCTGCCCCGCCAGCGGGTGGATGGTGTGTGCCGCATCGCCCACCAGCGCCAGCCCTTCTCGGGCATACTGTAAAGCATGACGGCGCGTGAGCGGGAATGCACCTGCGGTGACTGGCGTCACGTTGCCAAGGCGGCTCGGGAAGTGAAGCAGGATCTCGCGCTGCAGCTGCTCCATCGACAGCCCCTGCAGCTGGCGAATGCGCGCCGGTTTGTCGTACCACACCAGCGAAGCCCAGTTATCAAACAGCGGCAAGAATGCATGCGGGCCGTTCGGCGTAAAGTGCTGCCAGGTGCTTTCGCCCGGCGCATTCTCACACTGAACGGTGATTAACATGCAGGATTGCTGATATTGCCAGGCATGAACCCCAATACCCGCCATCTCCCTGACCTGCGAGTTAGCGCCATCGGCCCCGACGACCAGCTTCACGGCCAGTTCATCGCCGCTGTCGAGCGTCAGCAAATAGCCGCTTTCATGAGGATGCAGTGCCTTAAGTGACGCAGGCATACGCAGCGTCACCTTCGGATGTGCCTCCAGCGCCTGCCAGAGCGCCAGCTGGAGCACGTTGTTTTCCACCATATAGCCCAGGCGCGGCAGCTTCAGCTCGGCGGCGTCAAACGACACGTGGGCATTTTCCCACTCCCAGGTTTCAAGGCGGCTGTAAGGGTGTGCGCGCATCGCCTGCACCGCCTCCCAGACGCCCAGGCCGCGCAGCAGATCGACGGACGCTGCGCTGATGGCGGAAATGCGCACGTCCGGTTTGCTGGCGGGATCGAATGCCGGGGGAGCCGCCTGTTCAATAACGGTTACATCAAATCCCTGCTGCGCCAGCCCCAGCGCCAGCGCGCCGCCGACCATACCGCCGCCGACAACGGCAACTTCGGTGTGTTGGAGTATCATGGTCAATTTTCCTTATTGGAGAATCCCTTAAGTTTACCGGATTTTTGCGGTCCTGAGACACACAACCTTCATACTGGTCACAACCCCACCAAAGCATTACAATACGCGGCTTGCAATCCTGAGCTGAGCAAGTCGATGACTAAAAAACTCCATATAAAAACCTGGGGCTGTCAGATGAACGAATACGATTCATCCAAGATGGCCGATCTGCTGGATACCACCCACGGATACCAGCTGACTGAAAATGCGAAAGAAGCCGATGTGCTGCTGCTGAACACCTGTTCAATTCGTGAAAAAGCGCAGGAAAAAGTCTTTCATGTGTTAGGCCGCTGGAAGCTTCTCAAACGGAAAAATCCGGACCTGATCATTGGCGTCGGTGGCTGCGTCGCCTCGCAGGAAGGTAAGCTGATCCGTCAGAGAGCCCCGTATGTGGATATCGTCTTTGGTCCTCAGACCCTGCACCGCCTGCCGGAGATGATCAATCAGGTTCGCGGTAACCGTAGCCCGGTCGTTGACGTCAGCTTCCCGGAGATCGAGAAATTTGACCGTCTGCCAGAGCCGCGCGCCGATGGCCCGACCGCCTTCGTCTCGATCATGGAAGGCTGCAACAAATACTGTACCTACTGCGTGGTGCCTTACACCCGCGGTGAAGAGGTCAGCCGCCCGGCGGACGACATTCTGTTTGAAATTGCTCAGCTTGCCGCGCAGGGCGTTCGCGAAGTGAACCTGCTGGGCCAGAACGTTAACGCCTGGCGCGGCGAGAACTACGACGGCACCACCGGCAGCTTTGCCGAACTGCTGCGCCTGGTGGCCGCGATTGACGGCATCGACCGTATTCGTTTTACCACCAGCCATCCGATGGAGTTTACCGACGACATTATTGACGTCTATCGCGATACGCCAGAGCTGGTGAGCTTCCTGCACCTGCCTATTCAGTGCGGATCTGACCGCGTGCTGAACCTGATGGGCCGCCCGCATACGGTGCTGGAGTACAAATCCACCATCCGCAAGCTGCGCGAAGCGCGCCCGGATATCCAGATTAGCTCTGACTTTATCGTCGGTTTCCCTGGCGAAACCGCTGATGACTTCGAGCGCACCATGAAGCTCATCGGTGAAGTGAACTTTGACGTCAGCTACAGCTTCATCTTCTCAGCGCGTCCTGGCACGCCTGCGGCCGACATGGTTGACGACGTGCCGGAAGAAGAGAAAAAGCAGCGTCTGTATATTCTTCAGGAACGCATCAACCAGCAGGCCAACGCCTGGAGCCGCCGCATGCTCGGCACCGTCCAGCGCATTCTGGTGGAAGGCACCTCCCGCAAGAGCATCATGGAGCTGTCCGGTCGTACCGAGAACAACCGCGTGGTGAACTTCGAAGGCACCCCGGACATGATTGGTAAATTTGTGGACGTCGAAATTGTCGAAGTGCTGACCAACTCGCTGCGCGCGAAGGTGGTACGCACCGAGGACGAAATGGGCCTGCGTATTGCCGAGTCACCGGAATCCGTTATTTCTCGTACCCGCAAAGAAAACGATTCTGGCGTTGGGATTTACCAGCCTTGATCCTTCAGGCCTGCCTCTTCGGCAGGCCTTGTATTTCCTCTCATCACCCCCAATATCTACCGCAACGCTTGCGCCTTTATTCTGTGGCGTGAATAATTTCGGTAATGACCGTTCTATTGCGCCGTGTGGCAGCGGGTCAGTTAACCAATTAAAGAGGAACAGTTTGAACATAGATACGCGTGAAATTAGCCTTGAGCCCGCAGACAACGCTCGCCTGCTGAGCCTGTGCGGGCCGTTTGATGACAACATCAAACAACTGGAGCGACGTCTGGGTATCGAAATCAATCGTCGCGATAACCATTTCAAACTCACCGGACGCCCTATCTGCGTCAACGCGGCAGCAGATATTCTGCGCAGCCTGTATGTCGATACCGCCCCGATGCGCGGCGAAATTCAGGATATCGAGCCGGAACAGATCCACCTCGCCATTAAAGAGGCGCGCGTGCTTGAGCAGAGCGCGGAAAGCGTGCCGGACTACGGCAAGGCGATCAATATCAAGACCAAGCGTGGCGTCATCAAGCCGCGTACGCCGAACCAGGCGCAGTACATCGCCAATATTCTTGACCATGACATCACCTTCGGCGTGGGTCCCGCGGGTACAGGTAAAACCTATCTGGCGGTTGCCGCTGCGGTGGATGCGCTGGAGCGTCAGGAGATCCGTCGTATCCTGCTGACCCGTCCTGCCGTTGAAGCGGGTGAAAAACTCGGCTTCCTGCCCGGCGATCTGAGCCAGAAGGTCGACCCTTACCTGCGCCCGCTGTACGACGCGCTGTTCGAGATGCTCGGCTTCGAGAAAGTGGAGAAGCTAATCGAACGTAACGTGATCGAAGTGGCCCCGCTCGCCTACATGCGCGGCCGCACGCTCAACGATGCGTTCATCATTCTCGATGAAAGCCAGAACACCACCATCGAACAGATGAAAATGTTCCTGACGCGTATCGGCTTCAACTCGAAAGCGGTGATCACCGGTGACGTCACCCAGATCGACCTGCCGCGCAGCACTAAATCAGGCCTGCGCCACGCCATTGAGGTGCTGTCAGAGGTAGACGAAATTAGCTTTAACTTCTTCCACAGTGAAGACGTCGTTCGCCACCCGGTGGTCGCGCGCATCGTTAACGCCTATGAAGCCTGGGAAGAGGCGGATCAAAAACGCAGGGCCGAACAGGCCGCGGAACGTAAGCGCGAAGCGCAGGAGCAAGAACAGAAATGAGTCAGGTGATCCTCGATTTACAGCTGGCATGTGAAGACAATTCCGGCATGCCAGAAGAGGCACAGTTTCAGAAATGGCTGGATGCGGTAATCCCCCAGTTTCAGGAAGAATCAGAAGTCACGATTCGCCTGGTGGATGAAGCGGAAAGCCATGAGCTTAACCTGACCTACCGCGGGAAAGATAAGCCAACCAACGTGCTCTCTTTCCCGTTCGAAGCGCCGCCGGGTATTGAGATGCCGCTGCTGGGCGATCTGATCATCTGCCGTCAGGTGGTTGAGCAGGAAGCCAAAGAGCAGCAGAAACCGCTGGAAGCCCACTGGGCGCATATGGTGGTACACGGCAGCCTGCACCTGCTGGGCTACGACCACATTGAAGATGACGAAGCGGAAGAGATGGAGTCCCTTGAGACAGAGATAATGCTTGCTCTGGGCTATGAGGATCCGTACATTGCCGAGAAAGAATAGTCAGTTACTGACTACCATGCCGCCGCGCAGGGACATAGCGCGGCGGTTAACATTGAACTAACAAGAGAACCCTTAACAAACGCCATGAGCGACGACAATTCACACAGTAGCGACACGACAACCAGTAAAAAGGGATTTTTCTCCCTCATTCTGAACCAGCTTTTCCACGGCGAGCCGAAAAACCGTGATGAACTGCTGGAGCTGATTCGTGATTCCGGGCAGAACGACCTTATCGACGAAGATACGCGCGAAATGCTCGAAGGGGTCATGGACATTGCCGACCAGCGCGTCCGCGACATCATGATCCCCCGCTCGCAGATGATCACCCTGAAACGTAACCAGACGCTGGACGAGTGCCTCGATGTGATCATCGAATCCGCCCACTCGCGTTTCCCGGTCATCAGCGAAGATAAAGATCACATCGAAGGGATTTTGATGGCCAAAGATCTGCTGCCGTTTATGCGCAGCGATGCCGAAGCCTTCAGCATGGAAAAAGTGTTACGCCAGGCCGTGGTCGTGCCGGAAAGTAAACGTGTGGATCGAATGCTGAAAGAGTTTCGCTCTCAGCGTTACCACATGGCGATTGTTATTGATGAATTCGGCGGTGTCTCAGGTCTTGTCACGATCGAAGATATTCTTGAGCTGATCGTGGGCGAAATCGAAGACGAGTACGACGAAGAAGAAGATATCGACTTCCGTCAGCTTAGCCGACACACCTGGACCGTGCGCGCGCTGGCCTCGATTGAAGATTTCAACGACGCCTTCGGTACCCACTTCAGCGATGAAGAGGTCGATACCATTGGCGGGCTGGTGATGCAGGCCTTTGGCCATCTTCCGGCGCGCGGTGAGACCGTTGACATCGACGGTTACCAGTTCAAAGTGGCAATGGCCGACAGCCGACGTATTATACAGGTTCACGTCAGAACGCCGGACGATTCACCGGTGCCAAAACTGGAAGATTAATGTAAATGGCATTTGCCCCATTGCTTGAACGCCAGCGCGTCCGTTTGCTGCTGGCGCTGTTACTCGGAGCCAGCGGTACGCTGGCTTTTTCTCCTTACGATATCTGGCCCGCGGCCATTCTCTCCCTGATGGGGCTTCAGGGGTTAACCCTGAATCGTCGTCCGGTACAGGCCGCTGCGATCGGCTACTTCTGGGGGCTGGGGCTATTTGGCTCCGGCATTAACTGGGTCTACGTCAGCATCGCACAGTTTGGCGGGATGCCGGGGCCGGTTAACGTCTTCCTGGTCGTCCTGCTCGCCGCCTATCTCTCGCTCTATACCGGTCTGTTCGCCGGGATTCTCTCTCGCCTGTGGCCTAAAACCACCTGGCTGCGTGTCGCCATTGCCGCGCCGGTGGTCTGGCAGATTACCGAGTTCCTCCGCGGCTGGGTGCTGACCGGCTTCCCGTGGCTGCAGTTCGGCTACAGCCAGATTGACGGCCCGTTGAAAGGTCTGGCACCGGTAATGGGCGTTGAAGCCATTAACTTCCTGCTGATGGTGGTGAGCGGCCTGCTGGTACTGGCGCTGGTCACGCGCGGCTGGAAGCCGCTGGCTGTGGCGCTGGTGCTGTTCGCTCTGCCCTTCCCGCTGCGCTACATCCAGTGGTTCACGCCCGAGCCCGAGCGCGCCATGCAGGTTTCCATGGTGCAGGGGAATATCCCGCAGTCCATGAAGTGGGACGAAAAAGAGCTGCTGAACACGCTGAAGATCTACGCCAACGCCACCGAAGAGGTGATGGGCAAATCGCAGCTGATTATCTGGCCAGAATCCGCTATTCCCGATCTGGAAATTAACCAGCAGCCGTTCCTCAACATGATGAACGATCTGCTGGTGGCGCGCGGCAGCACCCTGATTACCGGCATTGTTGATGCGCGACTGAATCAGCAGAACCGCTACGACACCTACAACACCATTATTACGCTCGGCAAAGACAGCGAATATAGCTACCACTCCACCGACCGGTACAACAAGAACCACCTCGTGCCGTTCGGTGAATTTGTGCCGCTGGAGTCTATTTTGCGTCCACTGGCACCGTTCTTTGACCTGCCGATGTCCTCCTTCAGCCGCGGTCCGTACGTTCAGCCCCAGCTTCACGCGCACGGTCTGGCCCTGACGGCCGCCATCTGCTACGAAATCATCCTCGGCGAGCAGGTGCGCGATAACTTCCGCCCGGACACCGACTATCTGCTGACCATCTCCAATGATGCGTGGTTCGGTAAATCAATCGGCCCGTGGCAGCACTTCCAGATGGCACGCATGCGTTCTCTGGAGCTGGCGCGTCCGCTGCTGCGTAGCACCAATAACGGCATCACCGCCGTGATTGGCCCGCAGGGCGAAATCCAGGCCATGATCCCGCAGTTCACCCGTGAAGTGCTGACAACCAAAGTCACGCCAACCACGGGCCTGACGCCGTATGCCCGCACCGGCAACTGGCCGCTGTGGATCCTGACCGCGCTGTTCGGCTTTGGCGCCGTGCTGATGAGCCTGCGTCAGCGTCATAAATAATCTTGCCTTCTGATGCCGGGTGGCGGCTGCGCCTTACCCGGCAATTTCCTCCCAATCTTCAATTCTGGCACGCCTGTTGCTTTATTTATTCACGTAAACGCTGACTGGCTTAACGTGCAACCTTGTCGCACCAGTGTAGATCGTCGCTAGCACCGAAACGGTGCAACGGGAGATTATTGCCTCTGAATGGTGCGGCGCGCTTCGCAAAAATAAACAATAACGCAGCAAAATCTTTACATTAAGCCAGACTAAATGTTAACAAGCTTGCATAACACTGCACTCGCATTGCGCGAGATATAACAACATCACAATGGGTATCTATGCGTCACTGGCGCTGATAAGAAAGGAGTTGGGTATGCAATTACGTAAACTGGCCACAGCAATGCTGGTTATGGGAATGTCCGCAGGCGTGGTTCACGCTGAAGACGCTCCGGCAGCAGGCAGCACTCTCGACAAGATTGCCAAAAACGGCGTCATCGTGGTCGGCCACCGTGAATCTTCCGTCCCGTTCTCTTACTACGACAACACGCAAAAAGTCGTGGGCTATTCACAGGATTACTCCAACGCTATCGTTGAAGCTGTGAAGAAAAAGCTGAACAAACCTGACCTGCAGGTGAAGCTGATCCCAATCACTTCACAGAACCGTATTCCACTGCTGCAAAACGGCACCTTTGACTTCGAGTGTGGTTCCACCACCAACAACCTCGAGCGTCAAAAACAGGCGGCCTTCTCTGACACCATCTTTGTCGTGGGCACCCGTCTGCTGACCAAGAAGGGCGGCGCAATCAAAGATTTTGCGGACCTGAAAGGCAAGGCGGTCGTTGTGACCTCCGGTACCACTTCTGAAGTCCTGCTGCACAAGCTGAACGACGAGAAGAAAATGGATATGCGCATCATCAGCGCGAAAGACCATGGCGACTCCTTCCGTACGCTGGAAAGCGGTCGTGCCGTCGCGTTTATGATGGATGACGCCCTGCTGGCGGGCGAACGTGCGAAGGCGAAGAAACCAGACAACTGGGATATCGTCGGTACCGCGCAGTCCAAAGAAGCCTACGGCTGTATGCTGCGTAAAGACGATCCGCAGTTCAAAAAGCTGATCGATGACACTATCGCCCAGGTGCAGACCTCCGGCGAAGCGGAAAAATGGTTCGACAAGTGGTTTAAGAACCCGATTCCACCAAAAAATCTCAATATGAACTTTGAACTGTCTGACGACATGAAAGCGCTGTTCAAATCTCCAAATGACAAGGCTCTTAACTAATTAGAACAACAGGGGCGGGATCTCCTGCCCTCTCGATTGTCGGGAAGCATGGACAGACATATACGCTGAGTGGTCGTTCCCCACTCAGCGCGAAAAAAGAGCTTCTCACCAATCTTCGAGGGTAGCGCTGCTACCCTCTTTTTTCTGGAGTTTATTATGTCAATAGACTGGAACTGGGGCATCTTCCTGCAACAAGCCCCGTTCGGCAACACCACCTATCTTGGCTGGCTGTGGAGCGGCTTTCAGGTTACCGTGGCATTATCGATAACGGCGTGGATCATCGCGTTTCTTGTCGGTTCGCTGTTCGGTATTCTGCGCACCGTCCCTAACCGTTTTCTTTCAACAATTGGCACACTGTATGTGGAACTGTTCCGTAACGTTCCGCTCATCGTGCAGTTCTTTACCTGGTATCTGGTCATCCCGGAACTGCTGCCGGAAAATATTGGCATGTGGTTCAAGTCGGAGCTGGATCCGAACGTGCAGTTCTTTGTCTCCTCCATGATGTGTCTGGGGCTGTTTACCGCTGCGCGCGTTTGCGAGCAGGTGCGAGCCGCCATTCAGTCATTGCCACGCGGACAAAAAAATGCGGGCCTGGCGATGGGCCTGACCCTGCCACAAACCTACCGCTACGTGCTGCTGCCTAACGCCTACCGCGTTATCGTTCCACCGATGACCTCTGAGATGATGAACCTGGTGAAAAACTCGGCCATCGCCTCAACCATCGGCCTGGTGGATATGGCTGCACAGGCGGGCAAGCTGCTGGATTACTCCGCTCACGCGTGGGAATCCTTCACCGCGATCACGCTCGCGTATGTTCTGATTAACGCTTTCATCATGCTGGTGATGAACCTGGTTGAACGCAAAGTACGCCTGCCGGGCAATCTGGGAGGCAAATAATGTACGAATTTGACTGGAGTTCTATTGTTCCATCCATGCCTTACCTGCTCGATGGCCTGGTGATTACCCTAAAGATCACCGCGATCGCTATCGTCGTGGGTATCGTCTGGGGCACCCTGCTGGCCGTCATGCGCCTGTCGAGCTTTAAGCCGCTCGCCTGGTTTGCGACTGCCTACGTTAACGTCTTCCGCTCCATCCCGCTGGTGATGGTGCTGCTGTGGTTTTACCTGATTGTTCCAGGCTTCTTACAGAATGTGCTGGGACTGTCGCCGAAAACCGACATCCGCCTGATCTCTGCGATGGTGGCGTTCTCGATGTTTGAGGCCGCTTACTATTCAGAGATTATCCGTGCGGGTATCCAGAGTATCTCCCGTGGGCAGTCCAGCGCCGCGCTGGCGCTGGGAATGACGCACTGGCAGTCCATGCAGCTCATCATTCTGCCTCAGGCGTTTCGCGCCATGGTTCCGCTCCTGCTGACCCAAGGTATCGTGCTGTTCCAGGATACCTCTCTGGTTTACGTTCTGAGTCTGGCGGACTTCTTCCGTACCGCGTCGACCATAGGTGAACGTGATGGTACGCAGGTCGAGATGGTACTCTTCGCGGGTGCGGTCTATTTTGTGATTAGTTTAAGCGCGTCGCTGTTGGTCAGCTGGCTGAAGAAAAGGACGGTATAATGATTTCCCTGAAAAATGTTTCTAAATGGTATGGGCACTTTCAGGTGCTGACCGACTGCTCCACCGAAGTCAAAAAAGGCGATGTGGTGGTGGTGTGCGGGCCGTCCGGTTCCGGTAAGTCTACGCTGATCAAAACGGTTAATGGTCTGGAGCCTGTGCAGCAGGGCGAAATTGTTGTTAACGGCACGAAAGTGAACGACAAGAAAACCAACCTGGCCCAGCTTCGCTCTCACGTCGGCATGGTGTTCCAGCATTTTGAGCTGTTCCCTCATCTGTCCATTATTGAGAACCTGACGCTGGCTCAGGTCAAAGTGCTCAAGCGTGATAAAAAAGCGTCGCGCGAAAAGGGGCTCAAGCTTCTGGAACGCGTGGGGCTTTCTGCACATGCCGATAAGTTCCCGGCACAGCTTTCCGGCGGCCAGCAGCAGCGTGTGGCGATTGCGCGCGCGCTGTGCATGGATCCGGTGGCGATGCTGTTCGATGAGCCCACGTCAGCGCTCGATCCTGAAATGATCAACGAAGTGCTGGACGTGATGGTCGAGCTGGCGCACGAAGGGATGACCATGATGGTGGTGACGCACGAAATGGGCTTCGCCCGTAAAGTGGCCAACCGCGTGATCTTCATGGACGAAGGGAAAATTGTCGAAGACTCACCGAAAGAAGAGTTCTTCGCCAATCCGAAATCCGAACGCGCCAAAGATTTCCTCGCGAAAATTCTGCACTAATCTTCTCGGTGCGCAATCTGCGGATTGCGCACTGCTTCACGCTTTAGATCTCTTTTTCTATTCGGCGTCACATCGCAGCGTTAACCTTGTCACAAAATAATGCTAAGAATGGAGAACGCTATGGCACACCCTATAATTCTCGACTGCGATCCGGGTCATGATGACGCGATCGCGCTCGTCCTCGCGCTTGCCTCACCTGAACTGGACGTGAAAGCGGTCACCTCGTCCGCCGGAAATCAGACGCCGGACAAAACCCTGCGCAACGTTTTACGAATGCTGACGCTGCTGAAACGCACCGATATTCCTGTCGCAGGCGGCGCCGTTAAGCCGCTGATGCGCGAGCTGATCATTGCCGACAACGTTCACGGTGAAAGCGGGCTGGATGGCCCGGCGCTGCCGGAGCCGGGCTTTGCACCGCAAAACTGCACCGCCGTGGAGCTGATGGCGAAGGTGCTGCGTGAAAGTGCAAAACCCGTCACCCTGGTGGCGACCGGCCCCCAGACTAACGTTGCGCTCCTGCTGAACAGCCATCCTGAACTGCACAGCAACATCGCCCGTATCGTCATCATGGGCGGATCAATGGGGCTGGGGAACTGGACGCCTGCGGCCGAATTCAACATCTTTGTTGATCCGGAGGCTGCGGAGATCGTCTTCCAGTCGGGCCTGCCGATTGTGATGGCGGGGCTGGACGTGACGCATCGGGCACAGATTATGGCAGACGATATTGAGCGCTTCCGCGCCGTGGGCAACCCGGTTGCGACAACCGTAGCCGAGCTGCTCGACTTCTTTATGGAGTATCACAAAGCCGAGAAATGGGGCTTTCACGGCGCGCCGCTGCATGACCCGTGCACCATCGCCTGGCTGCTGAAGCCTGAAATGTTTACCACGGTGGACAGATGGGTTGGCGTGGAGACACAGGGGAAATATACCCAGGGGATGACGGTGGTGGATTACTATTCGCTGACGGGGAATAAACCGAATACGACGCTGATGGTGGATATCGACCGGGAGGCGTTTGTGGATATGCTGGCGGAAAGACTTGCTTACTATTGTGCGGCCTGATGCCCTCACCCTGGCCCTCTCCCGGTGGGAGAGGGAACTAAACTGCGCTTTTACTTATGGCTCAAACGGGCGACGCTGGAACTGATCGTGCCCGCACTTCGGGCACAGCGGCAACACATCCGGCGTATATACCGCAATATGGTGATGGCACTTCTCGCACACCAGATTCCCCAGCCCCACCACTTCACCGCTCTGGTACACGCCGTGATGATTTAAATCCTGGAACACCTCGCGCCACTCCAGCTGGGTTTTATCGGTAATATCCGCCAGCTCCTGCCACAGGCTCTCTTTGATCACCCGCATAAAGACGCTGTCGGCGATCTCATCCTGGCTCTCTTCGTAGCTGCGCGCGAACTCTTCCAGATCGCGGCGTACGGCGCGCGTCACCTCTTCCACTTCGGTTCGCGTTAACTCACCCGTTTGCGTCACCCGTTCACGCGCCTGTTCGACCAGCGCGTCAATATCGCGCTCGCCGTTACGCAGCCGTTCCGTCAGTGTCGCCACCAGTTCGCGGTAAAATTGAGCAACCTTGTTCATCATTTTGCCTCCCGGGTAAGTAACTATTTCTAATAATAGACCTTATTTCGCCGCCGCTTTGTCAGGTGAAGCACAGACCCGGTAAATTCCTGCAAAGTGCAATTGCGCGAAAGGCTGTTTTGACGCGGGCGTTTGGGCTATGCTATGCGGATCTGAATTACCACATCCATTGGCTACATTTTTGTAGCTGTATTGAACACAGGACCACTGGCTGCCATGCAAGAGCAATACCGCCCGGAAGAGATAGAATCAAAAGTCCAGCAACACTGGGACGAGAAGCGCACCTTTGAAGTAACCGAAGACGAGAGCAAAGAGAAGTATTACTGCCTGTCGATGCTTCCCTATCCTTCTGGTCGACTACACATGGGCCACGTGCGTAACTACACCATCGGTGATGTGATCGCCCGTTACCAGCGCATGCTGGGCAAAAACGTTCTGCAGCCAATCGGCTGGGATGCGTTCGGCCTGCCTGCAGAAGGCGCAGCGGTAAAAAACAATACCGCTCCGGCACCGTGGACGTACGACAACATCGCGTACATGAAAAACCAGCTCAAAATGCTGGGCTTCGGCTATGACTGGAGCCGCGAGCTGGCGACCTGTACCCCGGAATACTACCGCTGGGAGCAGAAGTTCTTCACCGAGCTGTACAAAAAAGGCCTGGTGTACAAAAAGACCTCTGCCGTTAACTGGTGCCCGAATGACCAGACCGTTCTGGCGAACGAGCAGGTTATCGACGGCTGCTGCTGGCGCTGCGACACCAAAGTTGAGCGTAAAGAGATCCCGCAGTGGTTTATCAAAATCACCGCTTACGCTGACGAACTGCTGAACGATCTGGATACACTGGATCACTGGCCTGACACCGTTAAGACCATGCAGCGCAACTGGATCGGCCGTTCCGAAGGCGTGGAAATTACCTTCAACGTTGAGAACTACGACCAGACCCTGACCGTCTACACCACCCGTCCGGACACCTTCATGGGTGCGACCTATCTGGCCGTGGCCGCAGGTCACCCGCTGGCGCAGAAAGCGGCAGAGAACAACCCGGAACTAGCGACCTTCATCGACGAATGCCGCAACACGAAAGTGGCCGAAGCCGACATGGCGACGATGGAGAAAAAAGGCGTTGCGACGGGCTTCTATGCTAAGCACCCGCTGACGGGCGAAGCGATCCCGGTCTGGGCAGCAAACTTCGTTCTGATGGAGTACGGTACAGGTGCTGTCATGGCCGTTCCGGGCCACGATCAGCGCGACTACGAGTTTGCCACCAAATACAACCTGCCGATTAAAGCCGTTATTCTGGCCGCCGATGGTTCTGAACCTGACCTGTCCGAGCAGGCGTTGACCGAAAAAGGCACCCTCTTCAACTCCGGTGAGTTCAGCGGCCTCAGCTTCGAAGAGGGCTTCAACGCCATCGCCGATAAGCTGGCCTCACTGGGCGTGGGCGAGCGTAAAGTGAACTTCCGTCTGCGCGACTGGGGCGTCTCCCGTCAGCGTTACTGGGGTGCGCCAATTCCAATGGTGACCCTGGAAGACGGCACCGTCATGCCAACGCCTGAAGATCAGCTGCCCGTGATCCTGCCGGAAGACGTGGTTATGGACGGCATCACCAGCCCGATCAAAGCCGATCCTGAGTGGGCCAAAACCACCGTCAACGGCCAGCCTGCGCTGCGTGAAACCGACACCTTCGATACCTTTATGGAGTCCTCCTGGTACTACGCGCGCTACACCTGCCCGCAGTACAAAGAAGGCATGCTGGATTCTGACGCCGCCAACTACTGGCTGCCGGTAGATATCTATATTGGTGGTATCGAACACGCCATCATGCACCTGCTCTACTTCCGCTTTTTCCATAAGCTGATGCGCGATGCCGGCATGGTGAACTCTGACGAGCCCGCTAAACAGCTGCTGTGCCAGGGTATGGTGCTGGCAGACGCCTTCTACTACGTTGGCGCGAACGGAGAGCGTAACTGGGTTTCTCCGGTTGATGCGATCGTTGAGCGCGACGAGAAAGGCCGTATCGTGAAGGCGACAGACGCTGAAGGCCATGAACTGGTTTATACCGGCATGAGCAAGATGTCCAAGTCTAAAAACAACGGTATCGACCCGCAGGTGATGGTTGAGCGTTACGGCGCGGACACCGTACGTCTGTTCATGATGTTTGCTTCTCCGGCTGATATGACCCTTGAGTGGCAGGAATCCGGCGTAGAAGGCGCGAACCGCTTCCTGAAACGCGTCTGGAAGCTGGTGTACGAACATACCGCACAGGGTGATGCTCCGGCACTGAACGCCGCTGCGCTGAGCGAAGATCAGCAGGCGCTGCGTCGTGATGTTCATAAAACGATCGCGAAAGTGACCGATGATATTGGTCGTCGTCAGACCTTCAATACCGCAATTGCGGCTATTATGGAACTGATGAACAAGCTGGCGAAAGCCCCGCAGGACGGCGAGCAGGATCGTGCCATCATGCGTGAAGCGCTGCTGGCCGTGGTTCGCATGCTTAACCCGTTCACGCCACACGTCAGCTTCACCCTGTGGCAGGAGCTGAAAGGCGAAGGCGATATCGACAACGCGCCGTGGCCGGTGGCTGACGAAGCAGCGATGGTGGAAAACACCACGCTGGTGGTGGTCCAGGTCAACGGCAAAGTCCGTGGTAAAATTACCGTGGCGGTCGATGCAACTGAAGATCAGGTTCGCGAGCGCGCGGGCCAGGAACCTCTGGTTGCGAAATATCTTGAGGGCGTTACCTTACGTAAAGCGATCTACGTACCGGGTAAACTGCTCAATCTGGTCGTTGGCTAAGCGCGGGAGGAAACGTGCGACAACTGGCAACAATACTCTTATCTCTGGCGGTGCTTGTCACCGCTGGCTGTGGCTGGCACCTGCGCAATACCACGGCGGTGCCTGCTGAGATGAAAACAATGATCTTTGATTCCGGGGATCCAAACGGACCGCTCAGCCGGGCCATTCGTAATCAGCTGCGCCTGAACGGCGTTGAGCTTGTTGAGAAAGCTACGCTGCGCCAGGATGTACCGTCTCTGCGCGTACTGGGAATGACGCTGGGCCAGGATACGGCGTCCATCTTCCAGGACGGCCGCACGGCTGAATATCAGATGGTGCTGTCGGTCAACGCGGCTGTACTGATCCCGGGTAAAGACATCTATCCGATCAGCGCAAAAGTGTATCGTTCGTTCTTTGATAACCCGCAAACCGCGCTGGCAAAAGATGCCGAACAGCAGATTATCATCAACGAAATGTACGACAAGGCGGCGGAACAGCTGATCCGCAAACTGCCGGGTATTGCAGCGTCTAACCGAGAAGGCTCTGACATTATTGAAAAACCGGATGCCAGTACGCCTCCTGTTTCTACCTCTTTGGGTAAATGATGATCAGGCTGTATCCTGAACAACTCCGCGCGCAGCTCAATGAAGGGCTGCGCGCGGCGTATCTGCTGCTCGGAAACGACCCGTTACTACTTCAGGAAAGCCTGGATGCCGTGCGGCATGCGGCCGCGGCTCAGGGCTTTGATGAACACCATACCGTTCAGGTGGATAACGCCACCGACTGGAACGCCCTCTTCTCACTCTGTCAGGCGATGAGCCTTTTTGCGTCGCGCCAGACAATCCAGATCCTGCTGCCGGAGAACGGCCCTAACGCGGCCATCAATGAGCAACTCGCCACGCTGGTGAGTCTGTTACACAGCGATCTGCTGTTAATTGTGCGCGGCAGCAAGCTCACCAAAGCGCAGGAAAACGCGGCATGGTTCACCCAGCTCGCGACCCACGCAGTGCTGGTCACCTGCCAGACGCCTGAGCAGGTGCACCTGCCTAAATGGGTCGCCGCGAGAGCGAAGCAGCACAACCTTCAACTGGACGATGCGGCGAACCAACTGCTCTGCTACTGCTATGAAGGCAACCTGCTGGCCCTGGCACAGGCGCTGGACAGGCTCTCCCTGCTCTGGCCGGACGGCAAGCTGACCTTACCGCGCGTTGAGCAGGCCGTTAACGATGCCGCACACTTCACGCCGTTCCACTGGGTGGATGCTCTGTTGTCGGCGAAAAGCAAACGCGCCCTGCATATTCTCCAGCAGCTGCGCCTGGAGGGCAGTGAACCCGTCATCCTGCTGCGCACGCTGCAGCGCGAACTGTTGCTGCTGATAACGCTCAAGCGCCAGTCGGCCCATACGCCGTTACGCTCCCTGTTTGATAAACACCGGGTGTGGCAAAACCGGCGGGCAATGACCACCGAAGCCATCAACCGCCTGAGCCATGAACAGCTGCGCCAGGCGGTGCAGCTTCTGATGCGCGCCGAGCTCACCCTAAAACAAGATTACGGCCAGTCGGTGTGGGCGGAGCTGGAAAGCCTTTCCCTGCTGCTTTGCCACAAGGCGCTGGCTGACGTATTTATTGATGGATAGTATGCACTCTTTACAGGCCCTGTATGGCGGCACCTTTGACCCGGTACACTACGGGCATCTGAAGCCGGTAGAAATTCTGGCAAATCTGATCGGCCTGCAGCGCGTTACCATCATGCCCAATAATGTACCGCCGCACCGCCCCCAGCCTGAAGCAACCAGCGAGCAGCGCAAAGAGATGCTCGCTCTGGCTATCGCGGATAAGCCGCTCTTCAGGCTGGATGAACGGGAATTGCGTCGCGACACCCCCTCGTGGACGTCGCAAACGCTGCAGGAGTGGCGGGACGAGCAAGGGCCTGACCAGCCGCTCGCCTTTATCATCGGTCAGGACTCCCTGCTCAACTTCCCCACGTGGCACAAGTATGAAACCATTCTGGGGAACAGCCACCTGCTCGTCTGCCGCCGTCCGGGCTACCCGCTGACCATGCGCGAAGCGCAATATCAGCAGTGGCTTGAAGACCATCTCACCGATAACGTTGAAGATCTTCACAACCAGCCCGCCGGGAAGATTTATCTGGCGGAGACGCCGTGGTTCGACATCTCTGCGACCGTTATTCGCGAACGTTTACAGCAGGGTTTAGCCTGTGACGATCTGCTACCTGCCCCGGTGCTGGCGTATATTCATACGCACGGGTTGTATCAGAAAACCGCAGATAAATAGCCGGAGGGCATAAAAAGCAGCATATTGATTATCCTGCCTTGACAGGTTAAGCCATACTGTTATCCTCCGCTGCCAGACTTTCCCGCCGATCGTTGCTTTACAGAAATTGTTTTACAAAAATGGCGATGCAATCTCAGGCGGAGGGTGGGATGATACCCGCCTTCAAAAGCCCGGACGGTGACATTTGTCCCGACAGGGGCGTCAGTTCAGGTATACTGTCTGGCCACGAATTCATAGTTGTACAATCTCATTCACCCAGGGGGAAAACTTGCAGGGTAAAGCACTCCAGGATTTTGTTATCGACAAAATTGATGACCTGAAAGGTCAGGACATCATCGCTATCGACGTTAAGGGTAAATCCAGTATTACCGACTGCATGATTATCTGCACCGGTACCTCTACGCGTCATGTTGTTTCGATTGCCGACCATGTGGTTCAGGAATCGCGCGCAGCAGGACTCTTACCGCTTGGCGTTGAAGGTGAAGCGACCGCTGACTGGGTGGTTGTTGACCTCGGCGATGTGATTGTCCACGTCATGCAGGAAGAGAGCCGTCGCCTGTATGAGCTGGAAAAACTCTGGGGTTAATGCGTGAAGTTGCAGCTGGTCGCCGTCGGCACCAAAATGCCGGACTGGGTACAAACCGGTTTTACTGAATATCTGCGTCGTTTTCCCAAAGACATGCCGTTCGAACTGGTGGAGATCCCCGCCGGTAAGCGCGGTAAGAACGCGGATATCAAACGTATTCTCGACAAAGAGGGTGAACTGATGCTTGCTGCCGCAGGCAAGAACCGCATCGTCACCCTTGATATTCCAGGTAAACCCTGGGATACGCCGCAGCTGGCGCATGAACTGGAGCGCTGGAAGCAGGATGGCCGCGACGTCAGTCTGTTGATTGGCGGACCTGAAGGGTTATCCCCCGCCTGCAAAGCGGCAGCAGAACAAAGTTGGTCTCTCTCTGCGCTGACGCTGCCCCACCCGCTCGTGCGGGTCCTGGTGGCGGAAAGCTTGTATCGCGCGTGGAGCATTACTACCAACCACCCCTATCACCGCGAGTAATGACTGACCAGGGTAGATTAAGCAGCGGATGAAACTACAGAATTCTTTTCGCGACTATACGGCTGAGTCCGCGCTGTTTGTGCGCCGGGCGCTGGTCGCCTTTACGGGGATTTTGCTGCTTACCGGCGTGCTGATCGCCAACCTTTATAATCTGCAAATTGTCCGCTTTACCGATTACCAGACGCGTTCTAACGAAAACCGCATTAAGCTGGTGCCTATCGCCCCCAGCCGCGGCATTATCTACGACCGTAACGGCACCCCTCTGGCGTTAAACCGCACCATCTATCAAGTCGAGATGATGCCGGAGAAGGTCGATAACGTGCAGAATACGCTGGAAGCGCTAAGGAGCGTTGTCGATCTTAACGATGATGATATCGCGGCCTTCAAAAAAGAGCGCGCCCGCTCTCACCGTTTCACCTCCATTCCGGTTAAAACCAATCTGACGGAAGTCCAGGTCGCCCGTTTTGCGGTGAACCAGTACCGCTTCCCCGGTGTGGAAGTGAAGGGTTACAAGCGTCGCTACTATCCTTACGGATCCGCGCTGACGCATGTGATTGGCTACGTTTCCAAGATTAACGATAAAGACGTCGAGCGCCTCGATAAAGACGGCAAGCTGGCGAACTACGCCGCGACGCACGATATCGGCAAGCTGGGGATTGAACGCTACTACGAAGATGTCCTGCACGGGCAGACCGGCTATGAAGAAGTTGAGGTCAACAACCGTGGTCGCGTCATCCGCCAGCTTAAAGAAGTGCCGCCTCAGGCGGGGCACGACGTCTATCTGACGCTCGATCTCAAACTGCAGCAGTATATTGAAACCCTGCTGGCGGGCAGCCGCGCCGCCGTGGTGGTCACCGACCCGCGCACCGGCGGCATTCTGGCGATGGTTTCTATGCCAAGCTATGACCCGAACCTCTTTGTTGACGGCATCTCCAGCAAAGACTATTCCGGCCTGCTGAATGACCCTAACACCCCGCTGGTGAACCGCGCCACGCAAGGCGTTTACCCGCCGGCATCAACGGTTAAACCGTACGTGGCGGTCTCGGCGCTGAGCGCGGGCGTCATCAACCGCAATACCAGCCTGTTTGACCCGGGCTGGTGGCAGCTACCGGGCTCTGAAAAACGCTATCGCGACTGGAAGAAATGGGGCCACGGCCATCTGAACGTTACGAAATCTCTGGAAGAATCTGCGGATACCTTCTTCTATCAGGTGGCGTATGACATGGGCATTGACCGCCTGTCAGAATGGATGAGCAAATTCGGCTACGGACATTACACCGGCGTGGATCTGGCTGAGGAACGGTCAGGCAACATGCCAACCCGCGAGTGGAAACTAAAGCGCTTCAAGAAGCCGTGGTATCAGGGTGATACCATACCGGTGGGTATCGGCCAGGGTTACTGGACGGCCACCCCGCTTCAGATGAACAAAGCGATGATGATCCTCATTAACGACGGCGTGGTGAAAGTTCCGCATCTGCTGCAAAGCACCGTTGAAGATGGCAAAAAAGTGCCGTGGGTGCAGCCCCATGAAGCGCCGGTAGGCGACATCCATTCCGGCTTCTGGGAAATAGCGAAAGACGGTATGTACGGTGTGGCAAACCGTCCAAACGGAACCGCGCACAAGTATTTCGCCGGTACGCCATATAAAGTGGCCGCGAAATCCGGTACGGCGCAGGTCTTTGGCCTGAAAGCCAATGAAACCTATAACGCACACCGCATTGCCGAACGTCTGCGTGACCATAAGCTGATGACGGCGTTTGCCCCTTATGATAACCCGCAGGTGGCGGTGGCAATGATTCTGGAGAACGGCGGCGCTGGCCCGGCGGTAGGGACCATCATGCGCCAGATCCTGGACCACATTATGCTGGGTGATAACAACACCGAACTGCCGGCTGAAAATCCGGCCGCCGCTGCGGCGGAGGACCAATAATCATGACGGATAATCCAAATAAAAAATCGCTGTGGGATAAAATTCACATCGACCCAGCCATGCTGCTGATCCTGCTGGCCCTGCTGGTTTACAGCGCCCTGGTTATCTGGAGCGCCAGCGGCCAGGACATCGGCATGATGGAACGCAAGATCGGCCAGATCGCGATGGGTCTGGTCATTATGGTGGTGATGGCGCAGATCCCGCCGCGCGTCTATGAAGGCTGGGCGCCGTATCTCTACATTTTCTGTATTATTTTGCTGGTGGCGGTAGATGCGTTCGGTGCCATCTCAAAAGGGGCACAGCGCTGGCTGGATCTGGGCATTGTTCGTTTTCAGCCCTCGGAGATTGCCAAAATCGCAGTCCCGCTGATGGTGGCGCGCTTTATCAACCGCGACGTCTGTCCGCCGTCGCTGAAAAATACCGCTATCGCCCTGGTGCTGATATTCCTGCCGACACTGCTGGTTGCGGCGCAGCCTGACCTCGGCACCTCGATCCTTATCGCCCTCTCCGGCCTGTTTGTCCTGTTCCTGTCGGGCTTAAGCTGGCGTCTGATTGGTATCGCGGTAGTGCTGGTTGCAGCGTTTATCCCTATCCTGTGGTTCTTCCTGATGCATGACTACCAGCGCCAGCGCGTCATGATGCTTCTCGATCCGGAAACCGATCCGCTCGGTGCGGGCTATCATATTATTCAGTCCAAGATTGCGATTGGCTCCGGCGGCCTGCGCGGAAAAGGCTGGCTGCACGGTACCCAGTCGCAGCTGGAGTTTTTACCGGAGCGCCACACCGACTTTATCTTTGCGGTACTGGCGGAAGAGCTGGGACTGGTTGGCATCCTGATCCTGCTGGCGCTCTACGTGCTGCTCATCATGCGAGGTTTGTGGATTGCGGCTCGCGCGCAGACCACCTTCGGCCGCGTCATGGCAGGCGGACTGATGTTGATTTTATTCGTTTATGTCTTCGTAAATATTGGTATGGTGAGTGGTATTCTGCCGGTGGTAGGCGTACCGCTGCCGCTGGTGAGTTACGGAGGCTCGGCACTGATCGTGTTGATGGCCGGGTTTGGTATCGTGATGTCGATCCACACCCACAGAAAAATGTTGTCAAAAAGCGTATAAAAATAAGGGGATCGGAATGCGTAAGCAGTGGCTGGGTATCTGCATTGCGGCAAGTTTACTTGCGGCCTGTACAAGTGATGATGGTCAGCAACAGGCAACCGTCGCGCCGCCGCAGCCTGCGGTGTGTAATGGCCCAATCGTTGAAATTAGCGGTGCCGATCCCGTTTATGAACCGCTGAATGCCAGCGCGAATCAGGATTACGAGCGCGACGGCAAAAGCTACAAAATTGTGCAGGATCCGTCCCGCTTTAGCCAGGCTGGCTTTGCCGCCATTTATGATGCTGAGCCGGGCAGTAACCTGACGGCAACGGGTGAAACATTTGACCCAATGCAGCTGACTGCGGCGCACCCGACGCTACCTATCCCTAGCTACGCCCGTATCACCAACCTGGCGAACGGCCGTATGATCGTCGTGCGTATTAACGACCGCGGCCCGTACGGTAATGACCGGGTGATTTCCCTGTCCCGCGCGTCTGCCGATCGCCTGAATACCTCGAACAACACCAAAGTTCGCATTGACCCAATTATCGTGGCGCAGGATGGTTCGCTCTCCGGGCCGGGAACCGCGTGTACCACGGTGGCGAAACAGACCTATGCCCTCCCCGACCGCCCAAATCTGGACGGCGGCATGGGAAGCGTCTCCTCGCCGGCAGAGCCTTCTCAGCCGGCGGGAGAAATACGCCCAATCAGCAATGACACCCTGCAAAGCGATGATGCCACTGGCGCACCGGTAAAAAGCAGCGGCTTCCTTGGCGCACCAACGAACTTAGCCTCGGGCGTGCTGGAGAGCAGTGAGCCGACGCCAGCCCCTGTTGCCGCCCCCGTCGTGCAGCAGCCTGCCCCGGTAACGGCTCCGGTCACGACCCAGAGCGCAGCCGTTGCCGCTCCCGCAGCAGCCAGCGGCGGCTTTGTCGTCCAGGTGGGCGCAGTGAGCGATCGGGCCCGTGCCCAGCAGTATCAGCAGCGTCTAAGCCAGCAGTTTGGCGTGCCAGGACGCGTTGAGCAAAACGGCGCGGTCTGGCGTATTCAGATGGGGCCGTTTGCCAGCAAGTCGCAGGCGGCATCCCTGCAGCAGCGTTTGCAGAGCGAGGCACAGCTGCAGTCCTTTATCGCTGTTACGAAGTAATTAATCGGCGGTATCCGAAATGTCAGTTTGTGTAAAACACATTCACAAACTCATGCTTAAAGTCGGATGCCTGCCTGAATAGCATTTGCTATAGTAAGGCACTTTTTTAATTCCATCACGGATGTCGTAGTTCTGACCATGAAGACCACTTTTTCTGCTCGTTTTGTGCAGCGCATGGCGCTGACCACGGCCCTTTGCGCGGCTGCACTCTCTGCAGCTCATGCTGATGACCTGAATATCAAGACAATGATCCCTGGCGTTCCGCAAATCGACGCGGAATCCTACATCCTGATCGATTACAACTCTGGCAAAGTGCTGGCAGAACAGAATGCCGATGCCCGCCGTGATCCGGCCAGCCTGACCAAAATGATGACCAGCTACGTCATCGGCCAGGCAATGAAAGCCGGTAAGTTTAAAGAGACGGACCTGGTCACCATCGGCAACGATGCGTGGGCTACCGGGAACCCGGTTTTCAAAGGTTCCTCGCTGATGTTCCTGAAACCGGGAATGCAGGTTCCGGTTTCTCAGTTAATTCGTGGCATTAACCTGCAGTCCGGTAACGATGCCTGCGTGGCCATGGCCGATTTCGCCGCCGGTAGTCAGGATGCGTTCGTGGGCCTGATGAACAGCTACGTAAATGCCCTGGGTCTGAAGAACAGCCACTTCCAGACCGTACACGGTCTCGATGCAGACGGTCAGTACAGCTCCGCGCGTGATATGGCGCTGATCGGTCAGGCGCTGATCCGCGACGTACCTAACGAGTACTCTATCTACAAAGAGAAAGAGTTCACCTTCAACGGCATTCGTCAGACCAACCGTAACGGCCTGCTGTGGGATAACAGCCTGAACGTTGACGGCATCAAAACCGGCCACACCGACAAAGCCGGTTACAACCTGGTGGCCTCTGCCACTGAAGGCCAGATGCGCCTGATCTCTGCCGTGATGGGCGGTCGCACCTTTAAAGGTCGCGAAACCGAAAGTAAGAAGCTGCTGACCTGGGGCTTCCGTTTCTTCGAAACCGTGAACCCGCTGAAAGCAGGCAAAGAATTTGCTTCTGAACCCGTCTGGTTCGGCGATAACGATCGTGCTTCTCTGGGCGTGGATAAAGACCTCTACCTGACCATTCCACGCGGTCGTATGAAGGATCTGAAAGCAAGCTATGTGCTCAACACCACCGAACTGCATGCCCCGCTGCAGAAAAACCAGGTGGTGGGTACCATCAACTTCCAGCTGGACGGTAAAACCATCGACCAGCGTCCACTCGTGGTATTGGAAGAAATTCCTGAAGGCAATTTCTTCGGCAAAATCATTGATTACATTAAATTGATGTTCCATCACTGGTTTGGCTAAAAATCGAACACTTGAAAGTGTGATTTTGATCCCCATATACTAAGTATCCTGATAACTCCCACCTGACGTGGGAGTTATTCTTTTTGACGTTACGCCGGAGCTGACATGAAAACCAAACTTAACGAACTGCTTGAATTCCCTACCCCGTTTACCTACAAAGTAATGGGTCTGGCGAAACCTGAGCTGGTTGATCAGGTGGTTGAAGTGGTACAGCGCCATGCGCCGGGTGACTACTCTCCGTCAGTAAAACCAAGCAGCAAGGGCAACTACCACTCGGTTTCTATTACCATCACTGCCACACATATCGAGCAGGTTGAGACGCTGTACGAAGAGCTCGGCAATATCGAAATCGTTCGTATGGTGCTGTAGTCCCTTTGCGGTTACCCGGTTTGCCGGGTAACCCCTCTTCCCCGCTGTGATATACTCCCCCTCATCTTTTGTTTCTCGTCTTCGGAGACGCGTTTTGTATCAGGATAAAATTCTGGTCCGTCATCTCGGGCTGCAACCTTATGAGTCTGTCTCTCAGGCTATGCACGAGTTCACCGATTCACGCGATGACACAACCCCTGATGAGATTTGGCTGGTCGAACATCTGCCGGTATTTACGCAGGGCCAGGCGGGAAAAGCGGAACACTTATTAATGACGGGCGATATCCCGGTGATCCAGAGCGATCGTGGCGGACAGGTGACTTACCACGGTCCGGGTCAGCAGGTCATGTACGTCCTGCTTAATCTGAAGCGCAGAAAGCTTGGCGTACGTGAGCTGGTGACGTTACTGGAACAGACCGTCGTCAACACGCTGGCGGAGTATGGTATTGACGCGCATCCGCGTGCCGATGCGCCGGGTGTCTACGTTGGCGAAATGAAGATCTGCTCTCTGGGGCTACGTATTCGTAAAGGTTGTTCCTTCCACGGTCTGGCATTGAATATTAATATGGATCTTACGCCTTTCCAGCGCATAAACCCCTGCGGCTACGCCGGCATGGAAATGACGCAAATGCGCCAGTGGGTCGATACCGCTACGCCAGAAAATATACGTCCCGTGCTTCTGAAGAATGTGTTAGCGCTACTTAACAATCCCCCACACGAATATATCCCTGCTTAATATATCATCCAGAATGGCTCGATAATTTGACGGGCCACTGTTTATTTACCGCTTTTACGCTTTACAATAATCCGCAGATTCTATATTTTCGAAGCGCCCGAATATTGCCCTTACATATTATTTAGCCTCCGGACAGCACGGCATACACAGGCTAAGTAACTTGAGTGATAATCACACAACTGTTTGTTTTTGATAAACAAGTGGAACAAAAGCAACACTTTACGAATCTCTACAAGCATAATAAATAAATTGAACTATCATTCATGTTGTGAATGTATACGGAGTGAAAGCGTGGAGTATAATAATTTACCAGCCAAACGCCTGAATGACCCTGGTGGCGAAGATAAGCCGCAAATTTTTCGGACTTTACGTAATATTGATCTCAATTTACTGACTATTTTTGAGGCAGTATATGTCCATAAGGGTATCGTTAATGCTGCGAAAATTCTTAATCTCACGCCATCGGCAATAAGTCAGTCAATTCAAAAGCTACGGGCTATATTTCCCGACCCCTTATTTATCCGTAAGGGCCAGGGCGTCACGCCAACGGCCTATGCGACACATCTCCACGAATACATCAGCCAGGGGCTGGAGTCGATTCTGGGTGCGCTGGATTTAACCGGAAGCTATGACAAACAGAGAACCATCACCATCGGCTGCTCCCCTTCTGTCGGCGTGCTGGTGATGCCCGCGATCTTCCAGGCCGTGAAAGAGCATGCGCCTCAGCTTCTGCTTCGCAATGTGCCTCTTAACGAACCTGACGTTCAGCTTGCTCAGTTCCAGACGGACCTGGTCATCGACAGCGGCAGCTTTAGCGCCCGAGCGCTGGGGCAAAATGTGCTTTACGCGGATAACCTGGTGCTGATTTGCCGCAAGCAGCACCCCGTCCTCAGCGAGCCGTTATCCATTGAAAACCTGCGCAACTACGACCACTCGTCTTTCATGACCGAAGGACAGTCTAACCACGCTCTGCGTCAGCGTATTGACGAAATTTTCCCGGAACGTCAGATCAGTTTCAGCAGTTACAATATGTTCACCACCGCATCCCTGATTGGCAGCAGCGATATGCTGTGCATCATGCCTTCACGCCTGTATAACCTGCTGCGGAAATGCTGGCCGCTGGAGAGTATTCCGCTTAGCCAGCTCAATGCAGAATCTATCGAGATTTCACTGCATTACAACAAGCTCAGCTTGCGCGATCCGGTACTGGAAAACGTCATCCGCATTATCCGTCAGGCCTTCTGACAGAGCGTACCCGTACACGTCCCTGCCGCTCGCAGGGCAAAAGGCACAAAACAACAACTATTTTACAAATTGGCGACCTGGCAGGCTGCTTTAACGCCCCTATAAATGATATACTACCTGTCGTTCGTTCAAAAATAGTTGATAAATACAACATTCCCTTGAATTGAAACGCTTTCCTTCGATATTCGCAACTGGAACACGCACGCTATGAGTAAACCCATTGTGATGGAACGCGGTGTAAAATACCGCGATGCCGATAAAATGGCCCTTATCCCGGTTAAAAACGTGGCTACAGAGCGCGAGGCGCTGTTAAGAAAACCGGAATGGATGAAAATCAAACTTCCGGCAGACTCTTCGCGTATCCAGGGGATCAAAGCGGCGATGCGTAAGAATGGCCTTCACTCTGTTTGTGAAGAAGCCTCTTGCCCGAACCTTGCTGAATGTTTCAATCACGGCACCGCGACGTTTATGATTCTGGGTGCCATCTGTACCCGCCGCTGCCCATTCTGCGACGTGGCGCATGGCCGCCCGGTGGCCCCCGATGCCAACGAGCCGCAAAAACTGGCGCAAACCATCGCCGACATGGCGCTGCGTTATGTGGTTATCACCTCCGTTGACCGCGACGATCTGCGTGATGGCGGTGCTCAGCACTTCGCTGACTGCATTACTGCCATTCGCGAAAAAAGCCCGAACATCAAAATCGAAACGCTGGTTCCTGACTTCCGCGGCCGTATGGACCGCGCGCTGGATATCCTGACCGCGACGCCGCCAGATGTGTTTAACCACAACCTGGAGAACGTTCCGCGTCTTTACCGTCAGGTGCGTCCGGGAGCCGACTATAACTGGTCTCTGAAGCTGCTGGAGCGCTTTAAAGAAGCACATCCGCATATCCCGACCAAGTCAGGTCTGATGGTTGGTCTGGGTGAAACCAATGACGAAATCATCGACGTCATGCGCGATCTGCGCCGCCACGGTGTGACCATGTTGACGCTCGGCCAGTATCTGCAGCCAAGCCGTCACCACCTGCCGGTACAGCGCTACGTGAGCCCGGATGAATTTGACGAGATGAAAGCCGAAGCGCTGGCGATGGGCTTTACCCACGCGGCTTGTGGTCCGTTTGTTCGTTCTTCTTACCATGCGGATATGCAGGCGAAAGGCGAAGAAGTCAAATAACACCGTAATATTCATTTACAGTAATGCAAAAAAACCGGCCTCATGAGCCGGTTTTTTTTCGCAAGCCCTCAGGCATTGCCGTTACTCTTTGTGGGAAAGCTTCTCTGCCGGGATGTCATCAGCGCTTTTCTTCGCGGCTGCGTCATCGTCGTTCATCGCTTTCTTGAAGCCTTTGATGGCAGCCCCCAGGTCACCACCCAGCGTGCGTAACTTCTTGGTACCAAACAGCAGGACGACCAGTGCGGCAACCACCAGCAGTTTGGTAATACTAATCTCACCCATAGATACCTTCTTTACTTAAAACAGGCTGCATTCAGCGCCAAAACCCGATCGTATTAACGGTCATTTGGCGCGTGCACACAATAGCAATCTGTAACAAGGTGAATCAAGCATTGTTGAAAAAAACATCACAATAATTGCGGTGGCGCAAAGCGACGGTTGCGAAGAACAGGTAATTGCTGACGCGCAAGCGCAACTCTTTCTAAAATTATCTCCGCCATCAGCAGAACCGGCGCTTCTGCTGCGGCGGCAATCGTCACTCCCAGGGGATCAACCACCCTGCTCTGCCCGATGTTTTTATTGCCGCACTCCCCGGCGGCAACAACATAACAGGTCGTGTCCAGCGCGCGTGCCGCAAGCAGCGTAGCCCAGTGTTGCTCTTTTAGCGGCCCCTTAACCCATGCGGCGGGCAATACCAGCACCTCCGCCCCCTGCAGCGCCAGATGCACCGCCAGCTCCGGGAACCGCAGGTCATAGCAGGTCATCAACCCCACCTTAAACCCGTCGATATCAATGAGCGGTGGGACGACATCTCCCGGATCAACGCGTCGCGACTCCTGGATGCTGAACGCATCATAGAGATGAAGCTTGGCGTAGCGCGCAACAATGGCACCGTCACGGATAGCCACCAGCGTATTCACTGCGCGACCCGGCGTTGAGGGAACGTGCACGGTTAAGACGGTGGTCATCGTTCTGCCTACGCTCTGGGCGAGCAGCTGTTGTAAAAATTCGCCGTCAAGGGCCTGTGCGGACTTCACGGACAAATCCGGGTCGTTATCATCCCTTGCCAGCAACGCCTCAGGAAGCACCAGCAGCGACGCGCCTTTCTGTCGGGCCTGTATCATCAGGTTAACGCACTGCACTGCGTTAACCCGCCAATCAGGCGTGACCGCAAACTGCCCTACCGCAACATACATATTTGTCCCCTCATTATAAACAGCGTTAAACTCGCTACTCTTACACATCAAATAGCAGGTATTTAGCGTGTTACAACTCCTTTTAGCTGTTTTTATTGGTGGAGGCACGGGGAGCGTTGCGAGGTGGTTACTGAGTATGCGGTTTAATCCCCTGCACCAGGCGATTCCATTAGGAACGCTGGCCGCCAACCTGATTGGTGCTTTTATTATTGGTATGGGGCTGGCCTGGTTTAACCGGATGACGCACATCGATCCTATGTGGAAAGTCTTGATTACCACCGGCTTCTGCGGCGGTTTGACCACCTTTTCAACCTTTTCCGCGGAAACGGTTTTTCTCTTTCAGGAAGGACGTATCGGCTGGGCGCTGGTGAATATCGCGATCAACATGATCGGATCTTTCGCGATGACGGGGATCGCATTTTGGCTTTTTTCCTCTGTAAGCACGCATTAACTGCCGGAGCGTTAATGTTGGCTTAATTTTTCTCTGTCACTCTGAAGGCAATACTGAACGAGGGTGACAAATGAAACAGAGTCTGATGAGCGCAGGCATGGTGTTGTTGAGCGTACTGATCGTGGCCAGCTTCCTGAAAATTTACCTGCTTGGCTGATTCATAACGAAAAAAACCCGCTCAATGAGCGGGTTTTGAAATTCTTGCTGACGCGTCTGAATTACAGAGCGATTACGTTAGCAGCAGAAGGGCCTTTGGCACCGTTAGTGATTTCGAACTCTACACGCTGACCTTCAGCCAGAGTTTTGAAACCATTAGACTGGATTGCAGAGAAGTGTACGAACACGTCTTTGCTGCCATCTTCAGGAGTAATGAAACCGAATCCTTTGGACTCATTAAACCACTTAACGTTACCTTTAATCTTAGACATCAAAATTACCTTTACATTAAAAAACGACACAAATGCTGTGTCGGTTACCAGTACATCAATTGTGGGACCTTTTGTCCAGCGGATCTTTGACAAAAAGTGACTAAAGTCGCGTTAATTTTCACTGACAGATTTTTATCGCTTACGAATCAACGGCTGCACGTTTTTTCACCACCAGGTAATGTTTTGTCAGTTAAAACTGAAAACGCATCCAGGCGAAGTAAACGTTACCGTTGTTATACGTTCCCGGAATGTAGGTCATCTGGAACGTTGCAGGGCCGTAACCAACAGAGGCCAGAGGCAGCAATACGGGGATCGGAATGTACTTCCAGTTGTCGCGCGCGGTCACCCCGGCGGTATAGCCCAGACCAACGTGGAAGTTCTCATCCGCCAGCGGGCGCCAGGTTTTTTCCCAGCCGTAGCCGCCAATCGGTTCCCACTTGTTAAAGGAGTCTTTGAAGGCCATCAGATAGATGCCATGCCAGTTTCCTTTTTCATCCCAGCGCGACTGACCAAAACCCGCTCCCCAGGGACGCTCGTTGTATTTATCCGTTTTCTCTTTGTCGTAAGCAAAGCGCGCATGCCACGTTATTGCCGGGACATAGAGATCATAATGTTCAGGCGCTGACCAGGTCTGCGAAACATTATCCGTAAAAGTAGAGTACCAGCCTTTATCCGTCGCGTTGTTCTCTGCCTGTGCAACAGAAGAAAACGTTAACTGACCAATAATAAACAATAAAATAGAGAAAAAAGTATTACGTACAATCACAATGCAATTACCATTCTTGATATTCGAGGCAAAGTTTAACATAGAATAATTGAACCAAGCCTTAACGGCATCACCCCTACTCTTAAATATCAGGCCGCTTTTCGGGAATATTCTTAAAGCGGCGTTCTGCTTATCCCGAATAAACCCACATCATGTACGCCTAATGTCTGTTAACGGTCTCCAGTACTAACAGGCCAGACCACACAAAAGTTTAACATTTTGTTATCATTACATAGACATGTTACGCTGTCATTGCCGGTCAAGATCCTTATGACATAAATGCCTTAGCCATGGCAAAAACGCTGTTATGCTGTTCGTTAGTCGTCTGTTTATTGATTTTAATCAGCAAGGGCGGGCCATTAATTCGGCACATTTTCATCCTTCTTTTTTTATATTAATTTTTTATATCTCAGGGCAGAAAGACACAGGGGAAATCATGCTTACGTTTATCGAACTCCTAATTGGGGTCGTCGTCATTGTGGGTGTAGCTCGCTACATCATTAAAGGATACTCAGCCACGGGCGTTTTATTTGTCGGTGGTTTAACGCTGCTGATAATCAGCGCAGTAATGGGTCATCAGGTTTTACCTGCCAGCGCAGCCAGCACGGGCTACACCGCCACGGATATTGTTGAATATATTAAAATCCTGCTCATGAGCCGCGGTGGCGATCTGGGTATGATGATCATGATGCTGTGCGGTTTTGCAGCCTATATGACCCATATCGGCGCGAACGACATGGTTGTGAAGCTTGCCTCGAAACCCCTGCAGTACATTAACTCGCCGTATCTGTTGATGGTTGCCGCCTATTTCCTCGCCTGCCTGATGTCGCTGGCCGTTTCATCGGCAACCGGGCTTGGCGTACTGTTAATGGCCACGCTGTTCCCGGTGATGGTGAACGTGGGCATCAGCCGTGGGGCAGCGGCGGCAATTTGCGCCTCCCCGGCGGCCATTATTCTCTCCCCGACGTCAGGAGACGTTGTGCTGGCGGCGAAAGCAGCCGAAATGTCGCTTATCGACTTCGCCTTTAAAACCACGCTGCCGATCTCGATTGTCGCCATTGTGGGAATGGGTATCGCGCATTTCTTCTGGCAGCGCTATCTCGATAAGAAAGAGAACATCAGCCATGAAATGATGGATGTAAGCGAAATCACCACCACAGCGCCGGCGTTCTATGCCATTTTGCCGTTCACGCCAATTATCGGCGTGCTCATTTTTGACGGGAAATGGGGCCCGCAGCTGCACATTATTACTATCCTGGTTATCTGTATGCTGTTAGCCGCTGTGCTGGAGTTCGTTCGCGGTTTCAACACCCAAAAAGTCTTCTCCGGCCTTGAGGTCGCGTATCGCGGTATGGCAGATGCGTTTGCTGGCGTGGTGATGCTGTTGGTTGCAGCAGGTGTCTTTGCCCAGGGTCTGAGCACGATCGGCTTTATCCAGAGCCTGATCTCCATCGCCACCTCGTTTGGCTCGGCCAGTATTATCCTGATGCTGGTTCTGGTGGTACTGACCATGCTGGCAGCAATGACCACCGGTTCCGGGAATGCGCCATTTTACGCCTTCGTTGAGATGATCCCTAAGCTGGCTCACTCGTCCGGTATCAACCCGGCTTATCTTTCCATTCCCATGCTCCAGGCCTCAAACCTGGGTCGTACCATCTCGCCTGTCTCAGGCGTGGTGGTGGCGGTTGCCGGGATGGCCAAAATCTCGCCGTTTGAAGTGGTGAAACGCACGTCAGTGCCGGTGCTGGTTGGGCTGATCATCGTCATTATTGCTACCGAAGTGCTGGTTCCCGGCGCCGCCTAAGTGAAATTCCTGATTACCTAAAAGCGCCTGCGGGCGCTTTTTGTGCTTTAATAACCCACAAAAATGAATTGCGCACAACCAATCAGGAAATCACATGTTCAGGAAGGATATCGTTATCCCGTCTGGCGCAGTAGCGCTTGCACTCAGTCTCTTCTCAGCACAGGCCGAACCCCTCAAGGCCACGCAGTACGGCGATTTCGATCGCTATGTGCTGGCTTTATCCTGGCAAACGGGATTTTGTCAAAGCATGGTCGAGCGTAACCGCAATGAACCGGATGAATGTCGTCTGCAAAAAGAGCGCGACAATAAAACCGATTTTCTGACCGTTCACGGGCTATGGCCCGGCCTGCCGAAATCCATTGCCGCACGCGGCGTGGATGAACGTCGATGGATGCGGTTTGGCTGCGCCACGCGCCCTATCCCGAATATGCCGGAAGTGAAGGCCAGCCGCAAATGCGCAGCAGCCGAAACCGGGCTGTCGCTTTCCGGCGCGGCTAAGCTGAACGAGGTCATGCCGGGCGCGGGTGGAAACTCCTGTCTGGAACGTTACGAATATGCCAAACATGGCGTCTGCTTTGGTTTTGATCCCGATGCCTATTTCGGCACCATGGTGAGAATGAATCAGGAAGTGAAAAACAGCGCCGTCGGTCATTTCCTTGCGGAAAATTACGGTAAAACCGTCAGCCGGAGTGATTTTGACAACGCCGTTGCCAAAACCTGGGGCAAGGAAAATATAAAAGCCTTCAAGCTGACCTGCAACGGTAATCCGGCGTATCTGACCGAGATGCAAATTTCACTCAAAGCAGACACCATTAACGCCCCGCTTTCTGCGACATCCTTTGCCCCGCAGCCGCATCCAGGCAACTGCGGAAAACAATTTGTCATTGATAAGGCCGGTTACTGATCGCCCACCACCGGTCGCACCATGTCAAACCGGTGTTCGTCACTGATGCCATAGTAAGCCGTCGGCCCACCCGCACGCAGGATGGGCTGCGCTTTCGCCGTCTGGTATATCCCCTCTTCCAGCAGCGTTTCGGCAATATGGATCCCGACCACTTCTCCCAGCACCAGCCAGGTATCCACCGGCGTACCGTCGGCGCCGGTAAGCTGAATGCACTGAGACAGGCGGCACTCAAAGTTGACCGGGCTTTCCGCCACGCGGGGGGCGCTCACCAGCTGGCTTGCTGCAGGCGTTAATCCGGAAAAGGTAAATTCGTCCTGGTCGTGAGGCAGCATGGCAGAGGTCTGATTCATCGCTTCCGCAAGATCGCGCGTTGCCAGATTCCAGACAAACTCCTTTGTTTCAACAATATTACGCACGCTGTCCTTCCAGCCGTTGCTGGAAAAGCCAATGATCGGCGGGCGATAGTTAAAGCAGTTGAAGAAGCTATACGGCGCAAGGTTGAGCTGACCGGCCTGGTCGCAAGAGGAGATCCAGCCAATCGGACGGGGGCCGACAATGGCGTTCAGCGGGTCATGCGGCAGGCCATGCCCCTGAGACGGTTGGTAGAAGTACATAGCGCTCTCTCGTTGGTAAGGGCTGCGGCGAATGATGTTTCGCGCAGCGCCCGGGTTCAGAACATACAGCGTAACGCAATCCGCCAGGAATGAAGACTGAATAAATTTCAGTGAAAATTCATATGGCACATGAATGTGACCTTCATCACTTCAAACTTGCGCGTTCAGCCAGTATCATCGGGAAAGTTAAACCCTCGCTGCCAGACGGCGAGGGTTTTCTTTTGGAATGGTTTCTGCGTTAGACGCAGCATTAACGACATGGAGTAAAAAATGTCCAGACCTACAATCATCATCAACGAGCTCGACGCAGAACGTATCGACAGGCTGCTGGAAAAAGCAGAATTCGCCTCACTTCCGGTGGCCGATGCCCTGAATGAGGAACTCGACCGGGCGCAGATGTGCACGCCTGAGACGATGCCGCATAACGTGGTCACCATGAACAGCCAGGTGAAATTCCGCAACCTGACCACCGGTGAAGAGCTGACCCGCACGCTGGTTTACCCAGCCCAGATGACGGACAGCAGCGCGCAACTTTCGGTTCTTGCGCCGGTGGGGGCCGCACTGCTGGGGCTGCGCACGGGCGATACCATCCACTGGGACTTGCCGGGCGGTGCCTCCACCCATCTGGAAGTGCTGGAGCTGCTCTACCAGCCAGAAGCTGCGGGCGATTACCTGCGTTAATGTCATTCTGAACAAACGCGACCCGCGTTGCACAGAGGATGCGCCTGCATCCTCTTTCCGAACATCTTCACCCGATTGCGCTACATCGCAGGACAGTAACTTGAGCGCCACCGACGAGTGACCTCACACCACGCCGCCCGGGAACGCATTTACCAGGCCCTTCACTTTTTGCTCAGCGGCCTCAGGCGTTTCCGCGCTGGGCACCAGAATCACCTTCCGGCACTCCTCCTCCCGTTTTTCGAAAATCTTATAAGCACGTTCCGCATCCGCCAGGGGGAGATAATGCGTCACAATCTCTTCCGGCGTCAGCAGCCCTTTTTCGATCAGCGGCAACAGTTCGCCCAGCCAGGCGTGGACGTGCGTCTGGCCCATCTTAAACATCAGCCCTTTATCGAAGGCATCCCCAAACAGGAAGCCATGAATAAACCCGGCATACACGCCGGGTACGCTGACCACCCCGCCGCGCCGGACGGCAGCGATACACTGACGCAGCGCTTTGCCGCTGCTGCCCTCAATTTTAAGGTTGCTGAGGATCGTCTCCGTGGTGCTGCCCTTGGCTTCGAACCCGACGGCATCAATGACGGCATCGACACCCCGCTGCCCGGCGGTTTGCTCGATTATCTTTTCCGCCGCGTCGTTATCATCATCAAAATTGATGGGGATAGCACCGTAGCGCGCCTCGGCAAACCGCAGCCGATAGGGGTGATGGTCGATAACAAAAATCTGCTCAGCCCCTAACAGCCGTGCGCAGGCAATCGTCAACAACCCCACCGGACCGGCACCGAAAACGGCGACGCTGGAGCCTTTTTCAATCTGCGCATTTTTTGCCGCCTGCCAGGCGGTGGGTAAAATATCAGAAAGAAACAGGGCTTTATCATCGGAGAGCAGCTGCGGCACCTTAAACGGTCCGACGTTGCCTTTCGGCACGCGCACATATTCCGCCTGCCCTCCCGGCACGCCGCCGTAGAGATGGCTATAGCCAAACAGCGCTGCCGGCGCGGGAATTTGCTTTTTGTTCAGCGCAGCGCCCTGCCCGGCATTGGTATTCTCACAGGCAGCGTACTGCTGCAGACGGCAAAAGAAGCAGTCACCGCAGGCGATGACAAAGGGGATCACCACGCGATCGCCTTTTTGCAGGTCCTTCACCTCTCGTCCGCACTCGACGATCTCGCCCATAAATTCATGTCCAAAAATGTCGCCGTGCTGCACCTTTGGGATCTTTCCACGATAGAGATGCAGGTCGGAGCCGCAAATCGCCGTGGCCGTGACGCGCAGGATGATATCGTCGGGCTGTTCAATGATGGGATCGGGGACATTCTCAACGCGAACATGGTGCGGACCGTGGTACGTGAGTGCTTTCATGCGACCTCCGAAAGGTTTCAGGTAAGTTTATAAAGGGTAGCTACCCCTGAAAGTCTGCCGGGAAATACGCGCCTTTTGAGATTTATCCTGGCGAGAGAGGAAAAGTGCCGAAGCGCTTACAGAAACCATTCATATTTTGTGGTTGAATGTATCCAGCGTTTATAAACAAGGAGAAACGGTTATGTATAAGACAATCATTATGCCGGTTGATGTTTTCGAAATGGAACTGAGCGACAAAGCTGTTCGCCACGCGGAATTCCTCGCGCAGCAGGACGGAATTATTCATCTTTTACACGTCTTACCGGGCTCTGCCAGCCTGAGCCTGCACCGCTTTGCCGCCGACGTGCGTCGCTTTGAGGAGCATTTACAGCACGAAGCCGAAACGCGGCTGCAGACCATGGTCGGGCATTTCAGCATCGACCCTTCCCGCATCAAAACCCACGTCCGGTTCGGTAGCGTGCGCGATGCCGTCAATGAACTGGCCGCGGAGCTGAATGCAGACGTGGTGGTGATCGGTTCACGTAATCCTTCCATTACCACTCACCTGCTGGGGTCGAACGCTTCCAGCGTGATCCGCCACACCCATATTCCGGTGATGGTGGTCCGGTAAATACCAACAAAAAACCCCGCTTTCGCGGGGTTTTGTTTAACAGTACAGGTGACCAATATTGACGATGGTGCTGATGGTATCGCCGAAGAAGGTCAGGCGGCTGAGCACCACGCCCACCAGCAGGAGCGCAAACACCGCTTTCTGCATCGGCTGGCGCTTCAGCGATAACGCGCCACCCACAACGCAGCACAGCAGGCTGCCCAGATAGAGCGGCGAGCTTAACCAGGCGTGAGCGGTCATTTTCATGATAGTACCGCCGCTGAGCCACATCACCGGCGCGGCAATCAGCAGCGCCATCAGGGCGATAATCCCCTGGCGCAGCGCGGCGTTTGATCCTTTCAGCCCGAGCAGCGGCGTTGCGGCACAGCCCATCACCCAGACCGTCGCAAAGAACAGCATCATGGTGATGCCGTTGGCAATGGCCTGCATCGCCGGTGCCGCGTAGGTCATTCCCTGCACCACCACCAGCAGGATCCCGAACAGGGACGCCAGCAGCGCTGCGCCTTTGTTTCCCTTACTCAGGAAGGCCAGCCCAATCATGGCGCCGTACAGGGTCGCGCCCAGAATTTCGCGGCTCAGCCAGGCATGTTTCAGGTTAATCAACGCGTTGTATGCGTGTTCCGGGTGCGCCAGATGCAGCACCGCGGCAATGGAGGCAACACCCAGAATCAGCCCGGTAATCAGCCAGTGAAGGCGGGTGCCATGCACTTCACCACGCAGCGTACGCCAGGTCAGGAGCAGCGTCATCCCGACGGACATCTGGCTTAGCACGGTAAAAATCACCAACGGCAGTTCGTACTTTTCCATTATTTATCCCCCGGCTGTTTTGGCTGACGGGCCAGAATGAAGCGCGTACCCGGATTAAGCTGAGGCATCTTCGGGAAGCCCGGCGGATACTGCACGGCATTGTTCGGCAGAGGATCGGCATCCAGATCGATAATCGACAGGGCACCGACCGGACACGCGTTCACGCAGGCCGGAGCCATACCGATATCCAGACGTTCATAGCACATGCTGCACTTCTCCGCCTTTTGCGTCTCTTCATTGAAGCGCGGCGCGCCGTACGGGCAGTTACGGATGCAGTTTTTACAGCCGATACAGCGTTCAGGGTTATGGATCACCACGCCGTCATCACGTTTGGTGTAGGCTTCCACCGGGCATGCCGCCAGACAGGCCGGGTTTTCACAGTGGTTACAGGCCAGCGAGAAAAACGCACGCTCCTCATGCGGATAAATTTCTTTATCCAGCGGATAGACATAGCGCCAGTAGCGATCCGGCTCAAGCTGGTTAAAGCTCTTGCAGGCCATGGCGCATCCGCGGCAGCCAATACATTTATCACTGTTCACTAAAAATGCGCGTCTCATGCGTCTGCTCCTTCATTCGCGATAAGGGCAATGTCGACAAACTGGCTGTGGATCGCCGCGCCAGGCGCGCCGGTTGCCATCTTGCCCATATCGGCTGGCGTATCTTTCACGACGTTCTGCACGTTGTACTTAAGCTTGTTAAACCAGGACTCATACATCACCAGGAAATCTTCCGGCACGTTGGTGGTAATCTTCGCCCGCAGCTCCACTTCGCCCACGTCGTTAAACACGCGGACTTTCGCCAGCTCGCGAATCCCCTTCTTGTGCGCGGCGGCTGGGTGGATATAGACAAACGGCTCCGGCCAGAAGACCTGCATCCAGTCGAGGTTGACGAACTGAGAGTGGAGGCCGTACTGCAAATGCGGGGTAAACAGATGGAACGGCAGCTTGCCCTCCGCGGCAGGCAGATACTCCGGCAGCGCTTTATGGCCGTTCTTTTCACACAGCTCGGAGAGGAACTCATACTTGCCCGATGGCGTTTTAAACTTGCGGTCGTGCCAGGCCGCCGAGCTGACCATTTTGGCTTTCACCGGCCCATCCAGCAGATCGTCCCAGGAGCGGATACCGAACTGCTTCGCCATGCCCTCATTGAACTCAAGGTCGAGCCATTTTTTCTGGTCAATGTCCTGCGGGAAGGTACAGGAGCCCGGCTCCATTTTGTTGATGGTACGCGAGAGCAGCACGGCAATATCCAAATCGCTCTTGCACTCGTACATCGGTTTAATGGCCGGTTCATTCACCGAAAGCCAGTAATGCCAGTAAGACGACGACAGGTTCCAGTGCTCAAAGGTGGTGGTCACCGGCAGCACAATATCGGCATGCTGCACCGTCTCGTTGAAGAACTGATCGACGCAGACCACCATCTCCAGCTTGCTGAAGGCTTTTTCCATTTTGTTGCGGTCAAAGTCCTGCGCGAACGGGTTCTTGCACGCCACCCACAGCATACGAATGGGCGGATCGTTGGCATCTAGAATGCTCTGCGCGGTCTGGTTCAGGTTCAGCGCGCGGTCGGAATAGTGGCTCTTTTCGCCGCTGTCGCTGACGAACTCCCCTACCGGGCCGCTTTCTCCCACCATGCCAACAGATCCGACCGGTGGCTTCTGCGTCATCGCATGATAGTTGTAGCCCCAGGTCTGCAGATGGCCGTAGCGGGCACCGCCGCCTTCCACACCGATGTTGCCTGTCATGGCAACAAAAGCGTCAATGGCGCGCACGTTCGCCCCACCGTTGACGTGGCGCTGCATCCCGTAGCCGATCCAGACGGTGGCAGGTTTTACCGCGGTGAACTCTTCCGCCAGCTGGCGAATCACCTCTGCCGACAGGCCACAGATTTCAGATGCCCACTCCACGGTAATACTGCTGCGCAGATACTGTTCAAATTCCGGGAAGCCGTGCGCGAAGTTGTTCACAAACTCCTGGTCGACGCGGCCAATATCCAGCAGGTGCCGCGCCATTCCCAGCGCCAATGCGCCGTCCGATCCCGGGCGCACGCGCAGATACAAATCGGCTTTCGCGGCGGTTTGTGAGAACAGCGGATCAATGACCACCACTTTCGCCCCTTTCTCACGCGCCTGATAGATGTACTTCATGGTATGCATGGAGCACCAGGCCGGGTTTGCGCCCCAGATAATGATGTATTTGGCTTTCACCAAATCTTCCGGGTCGTTACACCACATGTCGCCCATGTCATAGTGATGGGCATCGATCCCGGCTGGCCAGCATGGCGTACCGGCGAACCGCGTGGTGTAACCGAGGGAAGACATCATCCCCTCCACGGCATAACTCATCACGCCCAGGTTGCCGGAGTATTTCGACAGCGCCAGACCGAGCATAGACCCGTCTTTCTTTTTAATCTCCAGCATCTTGCTTGCAATGCGCTGCATGGCCTCATCCCAGGAGATGCGACGCCATTTACCGCTGCCGCGCCCATCCTGGATCATCGGGTATTTAATACGGTCCGGGGAGTAGACCCGGCGCGGGTAGGTCAGCCCTTTCACACACGGGGCACCGTGTGTAAACGTGGACTCGCTTGCCCCGTCAACGAAGGTGATGACATCATCTTTGACCCAGGTTTTTAAGCTGCAGGTGTCGTAGCAGTTACGCGGGCAAGCGTTACGGAAAATTTTGTAGGTTTTTGGGTTAAACGGAATGGGGGGCTGTGCCATGGCACATCGGGATGATAATAGTCCGCCGGGTAATGCGGCAACGGTACCCAGCGCAATCAGCCCTTTTAAAAAGGAGCGCCGGTTTAGCTGCCCTTTATCAATACTCATAATATTACTCTCGTCTTTAATTCATCAAACCAATTAGTCATCTGCAACGCGAGACATTTAATTGCGGATGTTTTCGCGCAATCCTTTATTTTTGCGATAAATGCTGGGAGCCATAATTCAAGATGCCCCTGCACAAAGCGGGCGAGTGCGTCATGATATTGCGGCGAATGTCTGGCATGCGCGGAGAGCATCACCACCAGCTCCATTTCATAGCTGACGTGATCGTCGGGAACGCTATTTTCCCCGGTCACAAAAAGCCCGATGCTGCGCAGGAATTCGCGTACGCTCAGCGTTGTAGCGCCCATCAGCAGAGGCTCTTCGTCCAGATACACCGAGGCATAAGGCGGCGCCAATAGCGTTGCAGGGCCGACAAACAGGGCGTTGAAATCATACTCAACCTCTAACGCCTCATCCTGCTGCCAGGTTTCACTTTCCGGGAATAAAGGATGTAACGAAGCGCATCGCGATGCTATGTCCGCCGCGTTAAAGAAATCACGAAACATCAATCCCTTTATTTCAAATGGGGTTAACGTCTCATATATTGAAGAAGTAGATGTATCTTTGCCATTCATATTAAATATAAATATTTATCGCTATAAAAACGACAAGATATTATCAGCAGGCTTATTATTTTCTTTGATCGAAGCAGGTAATTAACGCATGAAGGGGTTAATAACGAGGATAATTGAGGGTAAAAAAATCTAAAAAAAAGCCACCTCATAAAGAGGTGGCTACTGCAGGTATGTCTTACTTTCTTTTATTATGCGGTTTTGGTGCGGATCAGGTAGTCAAACGCGCTCAGGGACGCTTTTGCACCTTCGCCAGTCGCGATGATGATCTGCTTGTACGGCACGGTGGTGCAGTCGCCCGCGGCAAACACGCCCTTCACGCTGGTTTCACATTTCGCATCGATGATAATCTCGCCCATGCGGTTGCGCTCAATCGCGCCTTCAAGCCAGGTGGTGTTCGGCAGCAGGCCAATTTGCACGAAGATCCCCGAAAGCTGAACGCTATGAACGTCGCCGCTTACGCGGTCACGGTACTCCAGACCGGTCACTTTGCTGCCGTCGCCCTTCACTTCCGTGGTCTGCGCGTTCAGCACGATGTCGACGTTTTTCAGGCTGCGAACTTTATCCTGCAGCACCTGGTCGGCCTTCATCTCAGGCGCGAACTCCAGCAGCGTCACGTGTTCAACAATCCCCGCCAGGTCGATAGCCGCTTCCACGCCGGAGTTACCGCCGCCGATCACCGCCACCCGTTTGCCTTTAAACAGCGGGCCGTCACAGTGCGGGCAATAGGTCACGCCTTTGGTACGGTACTGATCTTCGCCCGGCACATTCATGTTGCGCCATTTTGCCCCGGTGGCAACGATCACGCTGCGAGCTTTCAGCACCGCGCCAGAGGCGGTTTCAATCTGGTGTAAGCCCCCTTCCACCGCCGCCGGAATCAGCTTGCTGGCGCTCTGGCTGTCGATCACATCTACCTCGTAATCGCTGACATGAGCCTTCAGTGCACCGGCCAGCTTCTGACCTTCGGTTTTTGGTACGGAAATGTAGTTTTCAATATCCACGGTATCCAGCACCTGTCCGCCAAAGCGTTCGCCCATAAGACCGGTACGAATACCTTTACGTGCAGAGTAAACCGCTGCCGCCGCGCCCGCAGGGCCGGAACCGACAATCAGCACATCGTACGCATCGCGTTTGTTCAGTTCTTCCGCCGCGCGTTTTTCCGCGCCGGTATCCACTTTGGCGACGATTTCCGTCAGCGTCATGCGGCCCTGGCCGAACTCCTGACCATTCAGATACACCGCCGGAACACCCATCACGTTGCGATCGGTGATCTCATTCTGGAACGTACCGCCGTCAATCGCCGTATGCTTGATGCGCGGGTTCAGAACCGACATCAGGTTCAGCGCCTGCACCACGTCCGGGCAGTTGTGGCAGGAGAGCGAATAATAGGTTTCAAACTCAAAATCACCGTCGATATCGCGGATCTGCTCCAACAGCGCCTGCGCTTCTTTTGACGGATGACCGCCGGTCCACAGCAGCGCCAGCACCAGTGAGGTAAATTCATGCCCCAGCGGAGAGCCGGCAAAACGCGGTCCCTTGTCCGAGCCCGGGTTAGTAATCAGGAAAGAGGGTTTACGAACCGCAAGCGAATTGTCTTCTTTGAAGGTCACTTTCGGCGACAGTTCAGCGATCTCTGCCAGCAGCTCTTTGATTTCTGCCGATTTCGCGCTGTCGTCCAGCGTGGCAATCAGCTCAACGGGTTTAGTCAGTTTCTCAAGGTAGGCCTTGAGCTGGGTTTTCATATTGGTGTCGAGCATAGTTCTTCCCTCTCTTAAGACGTCATCATGCAAGCTGCCTTTGCGGGCGGCCTGAATGCAACTTGCATCATGGTGCTGGAATGAAATGGGCGCGGGGGCGCCCATTGATTGCCGGATGGTGAAAACTTAGATTTTACCGACCAGGTCCAGGGATGGAGCCAGGGTCGCTTCGCCTTCTTTCCATTTAGCCGGGCACACTTCACCTGGGTGAGAAGCCACGTACTGAGCCGCTTTCACTTTACGCAGCAGGTCAGAAGCATCACGGCCGATACCTTCAGCGGTAACTTCGATAGCCTGGATAATGCCCTGCGGGTCAACCACGAAGGTTGCACGGTCGGCCAGGCCTTCATCTTCACGCATGTTGTCGAAGTTACGGGTCAGGGCGCCAGTCGGGTCGCCGATCATCGCGTATTTGATTTTCGCGATGGTTTCAGAGCTGCTGTGCCACGCTTTGTGGGTGAAGTGGGTATCGGTAGACACAGAGTAAACGTCTACGCCCAGCTTCTGCAGTTCGTCGTAATGGTCAGCTACGTCACCCAGTTCGGTCGGGCAAACGAAGGTGAAGTCAGCCGGATAGAAGAAGAAGACGCTCCAGCGACCTTCGGTATCTTTCTCGGTTACTTCAATGAACTCACCGTTTTTGAACGCCTGGTTTTTGAAAGGTTTAATTTTAGTGTTAATCAAAGACATCTGTACTTCCTCCGTGTTTTCGTTGAGAGCTAAGGTAACCAACTTTGCTCATCGGGGCTAATGCGTATGCTTTATCAAATCAATCAGCCAAACCTTACAACTTCAACAAGACAGCAAGGTGAACCTGCTGCGGTACTCCAGAAAGTATAAAGGCCGCCTCAACGGGCGGCCCTGATACCTGAATTCCCCGCAGGTACATTCAGTGCCAGCCGAGGCTGGCGTTGCGTTGCGCTCTACATACCTTGTATCAAGGTCGTAACAGCAGGTTGATTACACCACCAGCCCCCATCGAGAGCAATCCATCAAAAGCGCGTTCCTGCCTATGGCTGTGATAGGTTTTGACTGAGAGAAATACATTACGCTCGTAAATTAACTTTACGTAATCAATTTACGGCAATATATAAATGTCAACATTTATTAAATTGAACCCAGCCCATTCAAAGATAAAATTATCTTAATCTCACATGTAATTCTATTTCAATAATCCGATAGCGTGATATATTAAGATAACTTAAATAACACTTTAAGTTAGTTAACCACAAGGATTGTAAATGGTTAGCTTTAATCTATAGTTATCATCAATATGTTAACAACAGACTCACGGCAAACAGGATGACACATGGCAAATCTTTATGACCTTAAAAAATTCGACCTTAATTTACTGGTCATTTTTGAGTGTATCTATCAACATCTTAGCATCAGCAAGGCCGCTGAAACGCTTTACATCACCCCTTCAGCCGTCAGTCAGTCTTTGCAACGCCTGCGTGGCCAGCTTAACGATCCGCTGTTTATCCGTTCCGGCAAGGGGATCACCCCCACGACCGTCGGGACTAACCTGCACCTGCATCTTGAGCAAAACCTCAATCAGATTGAGCAGACCATCAACCTGATGCACCACACCGACATCAAGAAAAATTTTGTCATTTATTGTTCTCAGATGGTGACGCCAGGCTATCTTCTCGACCCCATTCAACTGTTAATGTCTCAAGAAAATTGTGAGGTAGAACAACGCGATATGCTTGTCTCTGCGGAGTCAGCAGAGGATTTACTGGCCTACCGTAAAGCCGATCTCATTTTTACCGTTGCGCCCGTGAATAATCGCTCCGTTGTCTGCTCGCATTTCACCACCATTCCCACCGTGATGATCTGCCGCGAAGACCATCCGAGAATTGGTACAGAAGTCTCCGTCGAGCAGTTATACAATGAGAAATTCACGATGTATCAAAGCACGAATACGGGCGTGAAGGAGTATCAGGTTCGAGCCAACGAAGCGTTCCCGGAGAGAAACATCGCGTTCCGTTCGGACTCTCTCAGTTCGCTCCTCTCTATGATCAGCATGTCTGATTTAGTCGGCTATATTCCTCTTTCCATTTTTGAAACCTATAAACACGCTTTAAAATTAAAGTCCGTAGCCGCGCCCTTCAAATTGCCCGAAGCGCAAATCTATATGGTCTACAACCGCGCGTCGTTAAACAGCAGTGTATTCGCCAGCTTTATTGAAAAATTGCATAAGTTGGCTCAATAGAATGGACGCGTCATCGCGAAGGTATTTCCAGCAAGAATAGAGTGAAGGCGTAAAATAATTAGTTGAGAATGAAAACATATAATAACATGATGGCAGTTTAATAGCATTAACGGTATTCCATACGCAGGATGCGACTCATCATGTCTATCTATAAATACCCTCTTCAGGAAAACGTTCTGGAGGCTGCTTCAGAACGCATAAACTGGACGCTGCAAAATTTTACCCGCGTGTGCGTCTCATTTTCTGGCGGAAAAGATTCAACGGTGATGCTTCATCTTGCTGCGCAACGGGCGCGGCAGCTGAACAGAAAAATAGATGTCCTTTTTCTGGACTGGGAAGCACAGTTCTCCTGCACCATTGAGCATATTGAGAACATGAGGACCCAATATCGTGACGTCATCAATCAGTTCTGGTGGGTGGCGCTGCCGATCACCACGCAAAATGCCCTCTCTCAGTACCAGCCGGAATGGCAGTGCTGGGAACCTGGCATAAGCTGGGTCAGACAGCCTCCGCCTGATGCCATCACCAGTACGTGTTATTTTGATTTTTATCAGCAGGGGATGACCTTCGAGGCCTTCGTCAGGGACTTTGCCGAATGGTATGCGCGAAGGCGCCCCGCCGCAGTGATGGTGGGCATCCGCGCCGACGAATCCTATAACCGCTTCCTGGCAATCGCCTGCGCACGCAAGCAGCGCTTTTCCGACGACAAACCCTGGACGACCGTCGCGCCCGGCGGTCATGCCTGGTATATCTATCCTCTCTACGACTGGAAAACCGCCGACATCTGGACCTGGTTTGCCAAAACGGGCTGCGCCTATAACCCCCTCTACAATCTGATGTACCAGGCCGGCGTGCCGCCGCGCTACATGCGCATCTGTGAACCCTTTGGCCCGGAGCAGCGACAGGGTTTATGGCTCTATCATGTCGTTGAACCTGAACGCTGGGCCGCCATGTGCGCACGCGTCAGCGGCGTGCGCAGCGGCGGAATTTACGCGGGGCACGACAACCACTTCTACGGTCACAGAAAGATCCTCAAGCCCGACCACCTCAGCTGGCAGGAGTACGCCATGCTGCTCCTCGACAGCATGCCGCAACAGACGGCTGAACATTATCGCAATAAAGTCGCGGTGTACCTGCACTGGTATCAGAAGCGCGGGATGTCCGATCTTCCCGATACGCAGGAGGGTGATATCGGCTCAAAGGATATCCCGTCCTGGCGGCGAATATGCAAGGTTCTGCTCAACAACGATTACTGGTGTCGGGCCCTCTCCTTTAGCCCGAACAAGCCAAAGCACTATCAGCGCTATAGCGAACGGATGAAATCAAAACGCAATGAGTGGGGGATCTTATGCAGCAACGACTGATTACCGAACTGGAAACCTATTTGCAGACGCTCACCGACGAGCAACGTATAGATGCCATCAATGCTTTTCGCCAGGCCATGCATCATCTCAGCCCGTTCAGCGACCAGCCCGTCGACTGCGTGCTGTGGATAAAGCAGGACGCTATCGTTGCCAACGACTACAACCCGAATAACGTGGCGCCGCCGGAAAAGCGTCTGCTGAGTCAATCGCTCGAGCTCGACGGGTTTACGCAGCCCATCGTGGTGACGGAAAGCGAGCCGGCGCATTACGAAATTGTCGATGGCTTCCATCGTCACGAAATCGGTAAAAGCAGGGCCGCGCTGAAGCGCCAGCTTCGGGGCTATTTGCCCGTCACCTGCCTGCGCAAAGATCGCCAGCAAAAGCTTGACCGGATGGCCGCCACCATCCGCCACAACCGTGCGAGGGGACGCCACCAGATCAACGCCATGTCCGACATCGTCCGGGAGCTGGCCCAGCTTGGCTGGAACGATGAGAAAATTGGTAAGGAACTGGGGATGGACAGCGACGAGGTGCTGCGCCTGAAGCAGATCAACGGCCTGCTGGAGCTGTTTGCAGACCGTCGCTATTCCGAAGCCTGGACGGTGAAATAGTCAGAGCGTCGCCAGACGCTCTGCCGCAGCCAGCAGCGTCGATTCCTGTTTCGCAAAGCACAGGCGGATCAGCTTATGCGGGAAGGGATCGGCGCAGAACACCGACAGCGGAATAGCCGCCACGCCCACCTCCGTCGTCAGCCATCGGCAAAAGCTGACGTCGTCCAGATCGGAAATCGCGCTGTAGTCCGCCAGCAGGAAGTATGTCCCTTCACACGGCAGAATTTCCAGACGGCTTTTGCTCAGCGCATTTACAAACATATCCCGACGCGCGCGGTAAAAATCCGGCAGCTCGCGATAGTGCTGCGGTTCGCTGCGCAGCATGTCCGCCAGCGCCAGCTGGGCCGGGGTATTGACCGCAAAGGTCAGGTACTGATGCACCTTGCGCAGCTCCGCGCTGATGGCCGCGGGGGCCACGCAGTACCCTACCTTCCAGCCGGTCATATGGTAGGTTTTTCCAAATGACGACACCGCAACCGCGCGCTCGCGAAGCTGCGGATGGGCCAGCACGCTGGCGTGCCGTTCCTCCGCAAAGCAGATGTGCTCGTAGACTTCATCGCTCAGGACGTAAATTTCCCGCTCGGCGATAGCCTGCCACAGCGCGGCAAAATCGGCCTTTTGCCACACCGTCGCCGACGGGTTGTGCGGGGTATTCAGGATCACCAGGCGCGTTTTATCACTCAGCAGCGCGGCGAACGCCTGCCAGTCCGGGCGGAAATGCGGCGGCTGGAGCGCCACGCGCTTCACCACGCCACCGGAGAGTTCAACCGCAGGCGCATAGCTGTCGTAGCTTGGGTCAAAGCAGATGACTTCATCCCCCGCGCGCACCAGTGCGGTGATGGCCGCATACAGCGCTTCGGTCGCCCCTGCCGTCACCGTGATATCGCTGTTCGCATCGGGGTGATAGCCATACAGCACCGCCGTTTTGTCGGCAATGGCTTCCCGCAGCGCCTGCACGCCGGTCATCGGCGCATACTGATTCGCCCCCTGCGCCACGTGGTGCGCCAGACGTTCCTGCAAATATTTCGGACCATCGAAATCGGGGAACCCCTGCGAGAGGTTAATGGCATTGTGCTGCTGCGCCAGGGCGCTCATCTGCGTAAAGATGGTGGTACCGAGATTAGGAAGTTTACTCTGCGGGATCAATGCGTTATTGCTCATGTTGTCGTGCCTGCTTGTAATACTTATGTTGCTGCCACTATAACACGATGTTAGTCTTTAGCAATCAAGACGCTTAGACGTCTAAACCATATCAATATTCCTGGCCGAGGGGTAAAAGGAAATGACAGACAACCTGCTGCTCACACACCTGGTCGACGCCTGCCGCTGGATAGGCGCCAAAGGCTGGGCACCCGCCACCGGCGGTAATATGTCGTTGCGTCAGGACGAGCACCTCTGCTGGCTCAGCGAATCCGGCAAGGACAAAGGCAGCCTGACCACCGACGATTTTCTACAGGTTGAGATCGCCACCAACCGGGCGCCGTCCGGTCGAAAACCGTCGGCGGAGACCGGGCTACACACCCTTATCTATCGCCTGTTCCCGGAGGCTAACGCTGTCCTGCACGTTCATACCGTTAACGCCACGGTGCTGTCGCGTCTGGTCAAAGAAGCCGAACTGAATATCAGCGGTTTCGAGATGCAGAAATCGCTTACCGGGCAGACTACCCATCTGGATACCGTCGCCATCCCGGTGTTTGATAACGACCAGGACATCGACGCCCTCGCCTCGCGCATCGCTCATTACGCCCAGGAGCGTCCGCTTAATTATGGTTTTCTTCTGCGCGGCCATGGCTTAACCTGCTGGGGACGCGACGTGGCCGAAGCCCGCCGTCATCTGGAAGGTTTAGAATTCTTATTTGAATGCGAAATGCGTTTACGACAACTGGAGAGAGTATGATTCGCGCGATTGTGACGGATATTGAAGGAACCACCAGCGATATTCGTTTTGTCCATGATGTTTTGTTCCCCTACGCGCGTGAGCGGCTGGCGGCCTTCGTGACCGCCCAGCAGTACGCCGAGCCGGTCAAATCGATTCTGGACAACCTGCGCGATGAAATCAGCGATCCGCATGCCGGCGTCGGCGATCTCATCAACGTGCTGTTTAGCTTTATGGATGAAGACCGCAAATCGACGGCGCTCAAAGCACTGCAAGGCATCATCTGGCAGGAGGGCTACATCAACGGTGACTTTACCGGCCATCTCTACCCTGACGTTCTGCCCGCGCTGGAAAAATGGAAGGCGCAAGGGATTGATCTCTATGTTTATTCCTCTGGCTCCGTTGCTGCGCAGAAACTGTTATTTGGCTACAGCGACGAAGGTGATATTACTCATCTGTTCAGCGGCTATTTTGATACCCACATCGGCGCCAAGCGCGAGGTGCAGTCTTACAAGAACATAGCGGCGCACACGGGCATCGCCCCGTCGCAGATCCTGTTCCTCTCGGATATTCATCAGGAGCTGGACGCGGCTGAACAGGCGGGTTTTCGCACCCTGCAACTGATTCGCGGTGAAGATGACGGCGCGAGCCATCACCATCAAATCCACCAGTTTGACGAGATTAATCCGGAGCAGATCCCTTCATGAGCGCATTGACCATTTATTCCGATAAAGACGCCAGTCAACACCAGTGGCACAGCACCGACGCCGCCGAAATCGCGCAACAGCTGAACGCTAAAGGCGTGCGCTTTGAGCGCTGGGCGGCGGACCGTGATTTAGGGCAGGATCCTGCGCCCGAAGCCGTGATCGAAGCGTATCAACATGCGATCGACAAGCTGGTGGCAGAGAAAGGCTACCAGAGCTGGGATGTCATCAGCCTGCGCGCCGACAATCCGCAGAAAGAGGCGCTGCGCGCGAAGTTCCTGAACGAACACACCCACGGCGAGGACGAAGTACGCTTTTTCGTGGAAGGTGCCGGGCTGTTCTGCCTGCACATTGGCGATGAGGTTTATCAGGTGCTGTGCGAGAAAAACGACCTGATTTCCGTGCCGGCAGGCACGCCGCACTGGTTTGATATGGGTTCAGAGCCGAACTTTACGGCCATTCGTATTTTCGACAATCCGGAAGGCTGGGTTGCCCAGTTTACGGGCGATGCGATCGCGGATGCCTATCCACGCCTGGCCTGATCTTTTCTCCCTCTCCCTGTGGGAGAGGGTCGGGGTGAGGGCACCAGCGCGCACTAAGCGTTAAGCCCTTTCACATACTTCACCAGCTGATCCAGCACTATCCCCCACCCTTCGTGGAAGCCCATCTGTTCATGCTGCTCGCGGATTTCCTTCGTCGGATGGCGCGCAATCGCCGTATAGCGGGTTTTCCCCTCCCCGACGTCTTCCAGCAACAAAATTGCCGTCATAAACGGCTTCTCGGCCGGTTTCCAGCCTTCGGTATAGCCATCGGTAAACACCAGCTTTTTCCCCGGGTCGATTTCCAGGAAGACACCCCGGTTATCCATCCGCTGCCCGTCCACCTCAAACACGGTGTTGAACCGCCCGCCCACGCGCAGGTCGAGGTCGCATTCGGTCACCTTGTGCGGAGCAGGAATGAAGAAGTTTTTGATGTGGTCCGGCGTGGTCCAGCAGAGCCAGAGCAGGTCGCGCGGTGCGTCCACCACGCGCTCCAGTTTTAAGTCTGTTTCAGGATCGAGCGTCACAATGTTGTCCTCTCAGGGAACCCCCTTAAAGGATAGCCGGACTCAGGCAAATTTCCCTTCCGCCACCTCATCCGGCGTGACCACACCCGTATCCAGCACCCAGCCGCTAATCAGCGAGGCGGGCGTGACGTCGAATGCCGGATTATAGACCTGCGCGTCTTCCGGCGCCCACTGCACCGCGCCAAAGCTTCCGGCAACGCCCGTCACTTCGCTGGCGGCGCGCTGCTCGATGGGGATCGCATCCCCGTTCGGGCAGGCCGGGTCGAGGGTCGTTTGTGGGGCGGCGACGTAGAACGGAATGCCGTGGAATTTCGCCAGCACCGCCAGCGAATAAGTGCCGATCTTGTTCGCCACATCACCGTTGGCGGCGATGCGATCGGCCCCTACCCACACGGCGTCCACCTGCCCTTTCGCCATCAGGCTGGCGGCCATGGAGTCGGTAATCAGCTGATACGGCACCCCCAGCTCGCCCAGCTCCCATGCGGTCAGCCTGCCGCCCTGCAACAGCGGACGGGTTTCATCCACCCAGACGCTGCTGACGTTACCCTCCTGATGCGCGCGGGCAATCACGCCCAGCGCCGTACCGACGCCCGCGGTTGCCAGCCCGCCGGTGTTGCAGTGGGTCAGCAGACGGCTTCCGGGCTTCACCAGCGCGCTGCCCGCTTTCGCAATGGCGTCACAGAGCCGTTTGTCTTCGTCAATCAGGCGCAGCGCCTCCGCCACTAGCGCCGGAACATACTCTTCCTGCCACAGCGCCAGCTTCATGCGGTCAAGGTTGTTCATCAGGTTCACCGCCGTCGGGCGGGACGCGCGCAGGGTTTCCAGCGCAACCGCCAGCTCATCGCGGCTCTTGCCGTTTTCCGCCAGCAGCGCCAGCAGCAGACTTGCAGAGAGACCGATCAGCGGCGCGCCGCGCACCCGTAGGGCGTGAATATGCCCGACCAGCGCCTCTACCGTTGAGGCATCCAGCCAGCGTTTCTCCTGCGGAAGGGCCTGCTGGTCGAGAATAAAGAGCTGATTATCCGCTACCCGCAGGCTGGTCGTCTGTAATGTCTGCATGTCGTTAATTCCCTGTTGCGTTGTTGTAGCACATTGTGTCAGGATGAAATCCAGATGTATAGACGTCTACATGTCTTTATTAGTAAACCCGTGAGGAGCAGGCCATGTCGCAATATCGTACCTTTACCGCTCAGGACGCCGTGGAGTATGCCAGGCAGTTTGGTGGGCTTGACGATCCGTCATCGCTGGTAGAGGCGCAGGAAGTGGGCGACGGCAACCTCAATCTGGTTTTTAAAATTTACGACAGCGCGGGCGTCAGCCGCATCATCGTCAAACAGGCGCTGCCCTACGTGCGCTGCGTCGGCGAGTCCTGGCCGCTGACGCTGGATCGCGCCCGCCTCGAGGCGCAAACCCTGGTCGAGCATTACCAGCACAGCCCGCAGCACACCGTGAAAATCCACCACTTTGACCCGGAACTGGCGGTGATGGTGATGGAAGATCTCTCCAGCCATCGCATCTGGCGCGGCGAGCTGATCAACAACATTTACTACCCGCAGGCGGCGCGCCAGCTGGGCGAATACCTCGCGCACGCGCTGTTCCACACCAGCGATTTCTATCTGCACCCGCACGCGAAAAAAGCGCAGGTGGCGAAATTCATCAACCCGGAGATGTGCGAGATCACCGAAGATCTGTTCTTCAACGATCCGTACCAGGTTCATGAGCGCAATAACTACCCTGCCGAGCTGGAAAATGACGTCGCCGCCCTGCGCGACGACGCCCCGCTAAAAATTGCCGTGGCCTCCCTGAAGCACCGCTTCTTCTCGCATGCCGAAGCGCTGCTGCACGGGGATATTCACAGCGGCTCGATTTTTGTGGCCGACGGTAGCCTGAAGGCCATCGACGCCGAGTTCGGCTATTTCGGGCCGATTGGCTTTGACGTCGGCACCGCCATCGGTAACCTGCTGCTCAACTTCTGCGGCCTGCCGGGCCATCTGGGCATTCGCGATGCCGCCGCCGCGCGCGAGCAGCGCCTGACCGATATTCAGGAGCTGTGGAACACCTTCGCGGAACGCTTCCATGCGCTGGCAAACGAGAAAGCCCGCGACGCCGCGCTCAGCGCGCCAGGCTATGCCTCCGCGTTCCTGAAAAAGGTTTGGCATGACGCCATCGGCTTCTGCGGCACCGAACTCATTCGCCGCAGCGTCGGGCTTTCCCACGTCGCGGATATCGACACCATTCAGGACGAGGCCATGCGCCACGAGTGCCTGCGCCACGCGATGACGCTCGGCAAGGCGCTCATTGTGATTGCCGACCGTATCGACAGCGCGGAAGATCTGGTGGCGCGGGTGCGGCAGTACAGTTGATTTTCTCCCTCTCCCTGTGGGTGAGGGCATCAAACCGCACTCACCCCAGATACTCAATCACCGACAGCCCGCCGTTATAGTCCGTGCTGTAAATAATTCCCTGCGCATCCACAAACACGTCACAGGACTGGATCACCTGCGGGCGATTCGGGCGCGTGTCCATCATCCTCTCCGGTGCCGCGGGCACCAGCGCACCGGTTTCTACCGGGCGATACGGATTGGAGATGTCATACGCGCGCACGCCAGCATTCTGATAGGTGGCAAAAATCAGCGTTGAGCTGACAAAGCTTCCGGGCCGGTTCTCGTGCAGGTTGTGCGGGCCGAAATGCGCCCCTTTTGCCACGTAGTCGATTTCATTCGGCTGCGGGAAGGTCGAGATGCTCACCGGGTTCGACGGCTCGCGGATATCAAACAGCCAGATCAGCTTCTCGCCGTCTTCCTGGTTATCGAGCACCGCTTCGTCCAGCACCACCAGCAGATCCCGGTCCGGCAGCGGCAGCGCGGTGTGCGTCCCACCGCCAAACGGCGGACTCCAGTTACGGTGGCTAATAAGCTTAGGCTGGGTACGATCCTTCACGTCAAGCAGCGTTAAGCCGCCGTCGCGCCAACTGCCGTACGCCGTATCGCCGGCAATAATCGCGTGGTGCAGCGCGTAGCGTTTCCCTTCCGGCCAGTTCGGCTGTTCGCCTTCGGCCTGGTTCATGCCCGGCAGCCACCAGCGCCCTGCCACCTCAGGCTTACGCGGGTCGGCCAGGTCGATCGTCAGAAAGATGTAGTCGGTAAAACCGTCGATCAGCGCCGACACGTACGCCCAGCGGCCACCGACGTACCAGATGCGGTGAATGCCGATGCCGCTCAGCGAGAGAAAGCCAATTTCGCGCGGCGCGTCCGGCGTGGAGATATCAAAAACGCGAAGCCCGGCGCTCCAGCCCCTGTCCTGCACGTCGCTGACGGTCTCTCCTACCTGACGGGTATAGTAGACCTTCTCGTCGGCGAAGCGGGCATCGGCAAACAGATCCCGGGCGTTGATCACCAGCAGCAGGTCGTCATGCGCCTGGAGGTGCACGTTCCAGGTGCCCGGCGGCGCAGGCACATAGCCCGCGGGTTTCGGGTTTTTCGGGTCGCGCACGTCTACTATCGAAAAGCCCTGCGACACCATATGGCCGATATAGGCGAAACCGCGGTGCACCATCAGCTGCACGCCGTCCGGGCGACCGCCCTGATCGCTATGGCCGATCAGCCGCATATTGCGGCTGTATTCTGGCGTGGGGAGGATGCTCATTTATTTTTCGCTTCCAGCGTCGCAAACCACGGCGCGATAAAATCTTCCGTCTGGCCCCAGCCCGGAATGATTTTGCCCAGCGACGCTACGTTCACCGCCCCCGGCTGCGCGGTCAGCAGCGCCTGCGGGATCGCAGCGGCTTTGAAGTCGTAGGTGGCAGGCGTGGCTTCCCCGGCAATCTTATTAGCGATCAGGCGCACGTTGGTCGCGCCAATCAGCTTCGGATCCACCGCCACGCTCACCTTCCACGGGCTGCCCGGCTCGCGCATCAGCTGTAAATCCTGGTTGGAGATGTCGATGCTGTAGAGTTTAATCTCGGTACGGCCGTTCTCCTTCAGCGCCTTATACGCGCCCTGGCTGAAGGCATCCCAGGTGCCCCAGATGGCGTCGATTTTGCCTTTCGGGTATTTCGCCAGGATCGCGCCCACCTTGTTGGCGGTGTCGCCCTGCACGTCAGAAGAGACCGCGCCGATGGACTCCAGCTCTTTAATCTCCGGGTACTGCTTTTGCAATTCTTTATAGGCTGCCTGACGGCGCTCCATCGGCGGGAAGCCCGCCACCCACAGCTTGACGATATTCGCCTTGCCGTTGAAATCTTTCGCCAGTTGGCCGAAGGAGAGATTCGTCAGGGAGGCGTCGTCCTGCTGGGTGACGGTCACGCCCGGGATCTCGCCGTTTACGGCGGTATCAAATACGGCGACCTTGATCCCGGCATCCACCGCCTTCTTCACCAGCGCGGTGGAGTACGGATCGCGGCCCTGCGACAGGATGATCCCGTCATATTTCTGGCTGATGGCCTGGTTAACGAAGTCCTGGAATTTAGCGTCATCCCCGTTGCTCAAAAAGGTACTGACCTTAAAGCCGAGCTTTTTCCCTTCCTGAATGGCCCCGGCAACAAACTGCGTGGTGTTGTCGTCCGAGCCGAGGTTACGGATCACCGCGATGCGGATCGGTCCGTCGTGGTTCGCAATGGCGGCCGGAACCGGCGCGGGCGTGGCCGCAAATCCCGGCAGAGAAGTGAGTAACCCCAGTGCGACCAAAGAGAGCGCAATCTTTTTCATTTTTTATCCCGTTGTGTTGTCAGCGTTTTTGTATGTAGGTAATCGCCAGCGCTACCGCGAGCACCAGCCCTTTTATTATGTCCATGGCGTAATACGGCACGGAGAGCATCACCAGCCCGTTCGACAGCACGCCGAGGATCACCGCCCCCACCAGCGTGCCAAGCGCGTTCGGCTTGCCGGACCCGGCCAGCGAGAAGCCGATCCACGCCGCGGCCACCGCATCCATGAGATAGCCGCCACCCGCATTGACCTGCGACGATCCGATGCGGGAGGCCAGCAGAATGCCGCCCAGCCCCGCCAGCAGCGAGGCAATCACATAGGCCGCCACCTTGTAGCGCGTGGTGCGAATGCCCGAGAGGCGCGCCGCTTCCGGGTTGCCGCCAATGGCGTACATCCGGCGTCCGTGAGTGGTCAGCGACAGCCCCAGCTGCGCCAGAAGGGTCACCGCCAGCATGATGATGACGATGGTCGGCACCTGCCCCAGCAGGCTGAACGCCGCCGGAATGGTCCCTTCCGCCATGTCGCCGCTCGGCAGCACCATATTCTCGGTAATCGACCCGCCGTAGCTATAGGTCATCGCCACGCCCTGGATGACAAACAAGCTGGCGAGGGTGGCGAGCATGTCCGGAATACGCAGGATGACGATCAGGAAAGCGTTAAACAGGCCGACCAGCGTGCAGAGCGCGAGAGTGATTACAATCGACTCGGTGGTGCCGAAGCCGTGCCAGACGAAAAGCGAAATGACCAGCGCGTTCGCCAGCGACGCCGTGGAGCCCACGGAGAGATCGAACCCGCCGACGGTCAGCGAAATCGACACGCCAACGGCAATCACCGTCACGATGGCAATCGAGCGCAGAATATTGATGATGTTGTTCGGGTCGAGGAAGCTGTCCGACGCCAGGCCAAAGACGGCCACCAGCGCGACGACGGTGAGCAGCATGCCCCATTTATAGAGAAAATCAAAAAGTTGCTGACGGCCAGACGCCGTCGCGTTTACTGAAAGGGCCTTGCTCACGACGCCGTTCCTCCGGTTGAATAATAAAGTAGTGTCTCTTCACGGGCCTCGGCCCCGGCGATTTCTGCCACGATGCGCCCGTCCCAAAGGACGCAGATGCGGTCGCACAGTCCCACCAGCTCGGCAAACTCGCCGGAGGCGTAAATCACCCCTTTGCCCTCGCGAGCCAGGCCGTCAATCAGCTGGAACAGATCGGTTTTGGCCTTCACGTCCACGCCTTTGGTCGGCTCGTCGAAGATCAGCACGCTGGCGTCATTACGCAGCCACTTGCCGATGGCGACCTTCTGCTGGTTACCGCCGGAGAGACGTCGCAAAACCTGCCCGGGACCGCGGGCGCGAACGCCGACGCGGGCAATGACCTCTTCCGCCCAGCGCCACGCCTGACGATAGCCGAACAGGCTCCAGCGCGAAAAGCTGTTATCGGCGCTCACGGCAAGGTTCATGCTTACCGGCTCGTCGATAAAAATGCCCTCCTTGCGCCGCTCCTCCGGCACCAGCGCCAGGCCGCGCAGCACCGAGTCTGCCGGATCGCGCGGCTGCCAGGATTGATGATTCAGCTCACCGCGCGCCACGCGGCTTTTGCTGGCGCCAAACAGCGCCTTGCAGAGTTCGGTTTTCCCCGCCCCCGCCAGCCCGGCAATGCCGAGGATTTCGCCTTTACGCAGGTGCAGGGAGATATCCTTCAGCAGCGCGTCGTCGTGCAGCCCTTCCACTCGCAACAGCGTTTCGTCGCCGTGCGGCGGTCGCGCGGGCGGGTAGATATCGCTCAGCACGTGGCCGAGCATCTTCTCAACAATTTCTTCACCGCTGAGATCGGCCATCGGGCCAGACTCAATCAGCTTGCCGTCGCGCAGCACCGTCAGGGTGTCGCAGATAGCTTTTAGCTCGTGAATGCGGTGGGAGATAAACACCACGCCGATGCCCTGCTGTTGCAGACGTCTTACCACCGCAAACAGACGCTCGCTCTCGTGCGCGTCCAGCGGCGCGGTGGGCTCGTCAAGAATCAAAAAACGGCAGTGGTGGGACAAAGCGCGTGCCAGCAAAATCTGCTGCTTTTCGGCCAGCGAACAGCCGTCGATGGAGCGGCGAACGTCCAGTGTAACGTCGAGCTGCGCCAGCGCCTGCCGCGCCTGCTGACGAACGGTGCGCCAGCGGTAGCGGTGCCCCGGCTGCGCCAGCTGGTCGAGCATGATGTTCTCCGCAATGCTCAGCCCGGGGATCAGCGCCACGTCCACCTCCTGCTGCACGAGGTGGATGCCCAGCCGTTTGGCGTCCAGCGGCTCGCGAATGTTTACCGGCTGGTTGTTAATGGAGATTTCGCCCTCATAGTGGTCGTGCGTCCCGCACAGCACCGCCATCAGCGTTGATTTCCCCGCACCGTTGGCGCCAGTCAGCGCATGCACCGACCCGCCGTTCAGCGTGAAGTCCACGCGCGTCAGCGCCTGAAAGCCGGAAAAGGCCAGGCTGATACCGCGCATTTCAAGGCGACTGGAAACCATCCGCGTAAATCCTTCATAACTCTTCTGATTTATCGAATTTTTCACAGCTCCGGTTGACTGACAACGACGGAAAAGGCATAAGATAAAGCGAAATATTATTAGCCATCCGGATGTCCAGACATAACATCGGGTTAGCGCTTGCGAAAAAAGGACAACACCATGAGCAACACCGACATCCGCGTCGTGCCCGGCCCGGCGAACTACTTCTCCCATTCCGGAAGCCTTGCGCATCTGAATGACTTCTTTACCCCGGAACAGCTTTCCCGCGCGGTGTGGATTTACGGCGAGCGCGCAATAGAGGGCGCGCGCCCGTTCCTGCCGGAGAGCTTTAACGCGCCGGGGGCGAAGCACCTGCTGTTTAAGGGCCACTGCAGCGAGCGCGACGTCACCCGTCTGGTGAACGGATCCGGCAGCGATGCCAGCGTGGTGATTGGCGTGGGCGGCGGCGCGGTGATGGACACCGTCAAGGCCGTGGCGCGCCGCTTAGGCGTTCCGTTCGTGGGCATTCCCACCATCGCCGCCACCTGCGCAGCGTGGACGCCGCTCTCCGTCTGGTACAACGATGCCGGTCAGGCGCTGCAGTTTGAGATTTTTAACGACGCTAACTTTCTGGTGCTGGTGGAGCCGCGAATCATTCTGAACGCCCCGGCGGAATATTTGCTGGCGGGCATCGGCGATACGCTGGCGAAGTGGTACGAAGCGGCGGTTCTCGCTCCTCAACCTGAGATCCTACCCCTCACCGTGCGTCTCGGCCTCAACGGTGCGCTGGCGATCCGCGACGTGCTGCTGGAGCGCAGCGAAGAGGCGCTAGAAGACCAGCAGCGCGGCGAGCTAACGCAGGCGTTTCGGGACGTGGTGGACGCCATTATTGCCGGCGGCGGGATGGTGGGCGGTCTGGGGGAGCGCTACACCCGCGTGGCGGCGGCGCACGCGGTGCACAACGGCTTGACCGTGCTGCCGCAGACGGAAAAATACCTGCACGGCACCAAGGTGGCCTACGGCATTCTGGTGCAGAGCGCCCTGCTCGGCCAGGACGACGTGCTGGCACAGCTGGTGGCGGCATACCGGCGCTTTAACCTGCCGACCACGCTTCGCGAGCTGGACGTCGACATCAATAACCGCGACGATCTCGACAAGGTCATCGCCCACACGCTGCGCCCGGTGGAGTCGATTCACTATCTGCCGGTGACGTTAACGCCTGAGGTTCTGCGCGCCGCGTTTGAGAAAGTAGAATCCTTCCGCCGTTAATTGCACCGACGGGCTATACCTAATGATGGTTCTCACCACTCTCGTAACGAGGTCATCATGCAGATCGATTTAACAGGTAAAAAGGCGCTGGTTACCGGCGCCAGCCGCGGGCTGGGTCGTGCGATTGCCCTGTCGCTGGCGCGCGCCGGTGCCGATGTGGTCATCACCTATGAAAAATCCGCCGATAAAGCCCAGGCGGTCGCGGATGAAATTAAGGCGCTGGGGCGGCACGGCGAGGCCATTCAGGCGGACAGCGCCAGCGCGCAGGCGATTCAGGATGCCGTCACCCATGCGGCACGCTCTCTCGGCGGGCTGGACATCCTGGTCAATAACGCCGGTATCGCGCGCGGCGGCCCGCTGGAGTCCATGACGCTGGCGGACATCGACGCCCTCATCAACGTCAACATCCGCGGCGTGGTGATCGCTATTCAGGAAGCGCTGGTGCATATGTCTGACGGCGGGCGCATTATCAACATCGGCAGTTGTCTGGCGAACCGCGTGGCACAGCCGGGGATTGCCGTCTACTCAATGACCAAATCTGCACTGAACTCCCTCACCCGTGGTCTGGCCCGCGATCTTGGCCCGCGCGGTATTACCGTTAACCTGGTGCACCCCGGCCCGACCAACAGCGATATGAACCCGGAGGACGGTGAGCAGGCTGACTCACAGCGTCAGCTTATTGCCCTGGGCCATTACGGCCAGCCGGAAGACGTTGCGGCGGCGGTCACCTTCCTTGCCAGCCCGGCAGCCGGGCAGATCTCAGGCACCGGTCTGGACGTGGACGGCGGTTTGAACGCCTGATCGCATTTTTCCTGCAAGCCTCTGTCGCCCGGCAGAGGCCTTTTCGAGCCGCCTCGACGGTTTGCGTTTTGCCTCTTACCGGCGCTTTTTTTCCGCTCTACAGTACCCCATAAGAAATTCGGAATTTATCTAATAGTCTTATTATTTCCTTATATTTTGTGTGGGCGTACAGTGGAGGTACGGATGAAGATTGTCTGGTCTAATGGTGCAAAAAAGGCTTTTTCTAGAATTGACGAGCGGTATCAACGCCGCATTGAGGTAAAGCTTGCCGAACTGGATGACCGCTCGGCACCCCGACCCGATATCAAAAAAATATCGGCGAAAGAAAATCATTTCCGGCTACGCGTTGGCGATTACCGCATCCTGATTACACTTCGGGACAATCCCAATACCCATTGTTATGTTTTAGCCGTCAAACGCAGAACATCAACGACTTACCTTCACGAGGAGAACGCTCCCTATGGCTGTTCAGCTAATTAAGGACGATAACGGAAAAACGCAGTACGTAGTTATTCCCTATGATGAATACTTTCGCATGTGCTTACAGATGGCGGAGATCGACGACGAAACCGACGACGATCTGGAGGATATTGAAGTCGAACACGATTGCTATGATGACGTGGAATTGCCTGGAGACGTGTGCAGCATCATGACCTGGCAGAACGTCAGCCTGCAGGCCGCATGGCGCATTCTGCGCGGCATGTCACAGCAGGAGGTGGCGGAAAAACTCGGCATCAGCCAGTCCGCCGTATCACAGCTTGAAGCGCTGGACTCCCGTCCGCAAAAGCGCACCCGCGAAAAGCTGGCGGCAATTTATGGCTGCAAGCAGGAGCAAATCAGCCTCTATTTACCGAAAGAGGGTTAACAGCACTTCGCCCCGCCCTTGCCGCCGTAGCGGGCGTCCTGGCGGTCGCGGAAAAACTCTTCGTAGGTCATCGGCGTCTGGTCCGGGTGGTTGACGCGCATATGCTCGACGTAGTTATCGTAATCCGGCACGCCAATCATCATTTTGGCGGCCTGGCCCAGGTACTTACCTGCTTTGGAGAGGGTGTCGAACATCATTCTGGTCTCACTGGAAATGTAGGCCGGGTAAGCGCTAGCGCCACCCGGCACACAGGTTAATGCGCCCCTTTCGCCTGGGTCACAATCTCGTCCAGGTTTTCAGGCATCGGCTCGTACGGCGTCTCTTTCGCCGTCGGCGTGTCGACCTTCAGCGCCGCCAGCGCGGTTTTCAGAGAATACAACGCCAGCACCACAACCACCACCATAAAGAAGATGGTCAGTCCGGCATCCAGACGGTTGTTGAACACCAACTGCGACAACTGCGATTCGGTGTACTGCGCCGGGATCTTGCCGCTGTCGATCATCGCCTGGAACTTGTTGGCGATCGCCAGGAAGCCCACCTTATTGTCCGGGCTGAAGGCTTTTTGCCAGCCCGCCGTCAGGGTACAGATTAGCAGCCAGGCGGTTGGCACCAGCGCCACCCACGCGTAGCGCTGGCGCTTCATCTTGAACAGCACCACCGCGCAGAGCATCAGCGCCATGCCCGCCAGCATCTGGTTGGCGATACCGAACAGCGGCCACAAGGTGTTGATCCCGCCCAGCGGATCGACCACGCCCTGATGCAGGAAGTAGCCCCACGCCAGCACGCACAGCGCCGTCGCCAACAGGTTAGCCGGGAGCGAATCGGTCCGCTTCAGGTTCGGGGAGATCACCCCCAGCAGATCCTGTAGCATAAAGCGCGCCGCACGGGTTCCCGCATCCACCGCCGTCAGGATAAACAGCGCCTCGAACAGAATGGCGAAGTGATACCAGAACGACACGTCCATCAGCCCGCCCAGCGCGCCGTGCAGGATGTAGGCCATGCCCACCGCCAGCGTCGGCGCCCCGCCCGCGCGGGAGATAATTGACTGCTCGCCCACCTCAGTAGCGATATGCGTCAGCGTTTCCGGGGTAATGGCAAAGCCCCAGCCGCTCACCACCTGCGCGGCGGACGCTACCACGTCAACGGTGCCAGCCGGGGCCAGTACCGCCATCGGGCTGTTCATCGCAAAGTAAACGCCCGGATCAATAATGCAGGCGGAGACCAGCGCCATAATCGCCACGAAGGACTCCATCAGCATGCCGCCGTAGCCAATCAGGCAGGCCTGATTCTCGTTGGCCAGCATCTTCGGCGTGGTTCCGGAGGCGATCAGCGCGTGGAAGCCGGACACCGCGCCGCAGGCGATGGTAATAAACAGGAACGGGAACAGGTTACCAGTCCAGACCGGGCCGGTACCGTCGATGAATTTGGTCAGCGCAGGCATGGTCAGGGTCGGGCGCATAATCAGAATGCCGATGGCCAGACCGACGATGGTGCCGATTTTCAGGAAGGTTGAGAGGTAATCGCGCGGGGCCAGCAGCAGCCACACCGGCAGCACCGCCGCCACAAAGCCGTAGCCCACCAGCATCCAGGTCAGCTGCACGCCGGTAAAGTCGAAGAACGGTGCCCAGGTCGGGCTTTCCGCCACCCAGCCGCCGGAGATAATCGCAAATACCAGGAACACCAGGCCAATGACAGAGACTTCACCAATGCGCCCGGGGCGCAGGTAGCGAATGTAAATCCCCATAAACAGCGCCAGCGGAATGGTAAAGGCGACCGTGTAGGTTCCCCACGGGCTGTGGGTCAGCGCTTTCACCACGATCATCGCCAGCACCGCGAGGATGATCACCATGATCATAAAGGTCGCCACCAGCGCAATCACCCCGGCGGTTGCCCCCATCTCCTCTTTCACCAGCTCACCCAGAGAACGGCCGTCGCGACGGGTGGAGACGAACAGCACCATAAAGTCCTGCACCGCGCCCGCCAGCACCACCCCCGCGAGGATCCAGATCATCCCCGGCAGGTAGCCCATCTGCGCCGCAAGCACCGGCCCCACCAGCGGGCCTGCTCCGGCAATCGCCGCGAAATGGTGACCGAACAGCACTTTTTTATCGGTCGGCACGTAGTCCAGCCCGTCGTTGTGGCGTACGGCAGGCGTCATGCGTGTGCCGTCTACGCCCAGTACCGTCTTTGCGATATAGCGGCCATAAAAACGGTACGCAATGAGATAAATGCAGACGGAGGCGACGACGATCCAGAGCGCATTGATCTGCTCCCCCCGGTTGAGGGCGATATAGCCCAGGGCAAAGGCTCCCACAACGGAGAGCACCGCCCACGTAAGATATTTCCCTGAGTTGTTCATAGTTGTTGTCCGTTGTTGTGAAACAGTGAGATGTTACATTTTGTTTCTAGAACAACGGATAAAATTTAACAACTTTGAAACGCAATAATGCGTGGTCAAACCAGAGATTTACACCACAGTGTTAAGCCGATCACTTTCAGCTGAATGGCCTACCCCAGCACCATCGTGCTCAACCGACAGGTACAGCACCGCCGCCCCTGCTCGTCGAATACCACGATCTCCCAGCTCTGGCTCGAACGCCCCAGATGCAGCGGCTGACACACGCCGCGCACCTTACCGTGAGAGACCGCGCGATGGTGCGTGGCGTTCAGCTCTGTGCCGACCACGTTCTGCCCGTCGCGGGTCATCAGAAAACCGGCCATTGAGCCCAGCGTTTCCGCCAGCGCCGCCGACGCCCCGCCGTGCAGCAGGCCAAACGGCTGATGGGTACGGGCATCCACCGGCATCTCCGCTTCCAGCGTGTCGTCCCCGAGGCGGGTATAGACGATGCCCAGATGCGCCACCAGGGTGTTCACGCTGGTGGCGTTCAGTTCTTCAAGCGATAAATGACGTTTCCAGATCATTACGCCCCCAGTGTGGAGCCGCCGTCCACCACGATATCCTGCAGGGTAATATGGCTGGCGGCATCGGACGCAAGGAACAGCACGGTGGCGGCAATTTCCCGCGGACGGGCGATTTTGCCGAGCGGAATGCCGAGCTTGAACTGCTCGCCAAAGCCGCGAATGCGCTGCTGCTCCGCATCGTCGCTTTTCCACAGGGTGCGCTGCATGTCGGTGTCCGTTGAGCCCGGCGACACCAGGTTACAGCGCACGCCGCTGCCCGCCAGCTCCAGCCCGACGGTCAGCGCCAGGCTTTTCAGCGCTGCCTTCGACGCGCCGTAGGCACTCATGCCGATGCGCGGGGTGTGCGCCGCGTCGGAGGCCACGGTCACTATCGCTCCGCCCTGCTGACGGCGGAACTGGCCCATCGTCTGCTGAAACAGGTTAAACGCGCCGCCGACGTTAACCGCAAAGGTCTGCTGCCAGTCCTCCTGCGAAAGCTCGTCCGTCGCGCCCATGCGCAGAATGCCCGCCGCGTTAACCAGCACGTCGAGGCGCTCAAGGGTGCCAAGTAAGCGCCCGCAGACGTCGCCCACCTGCGACGCATCCGCCACGTCCAGCGTTTCGGTGGCAAACGGATAATCGTCCTGCGGGAAGGCCAGATCGAACCCGGTCACCCGCGCGCCCGCCTCCACAAAGGCCAGCGCGGTCGCATAGCCAATACCTTTACCCGCGCCCGTTACCCAAACCGTTTTACCGGTAAAATCGAACCCCGCCATCACTTCACCTCACGGGAGAGCAGCGCCCACCAGGCGTCAAGGGTCGGATTTTTCGCCAGCATCACGAAGTCGATGTCGCCGTGCACCTTCCGCCAGCGGGCGGCCAGCGCCATCATGCGCACCGAGTCCAGACCGTAGTCGATCAGGTTTTCGTCATCCATCGGCTCGTCGGACTCGTCCAGCAGCGGCAGGATCAGCTCGCGCAGCGCGGCTTTCGTTGCCGGAACGGACGGCAGCAGCTCGTCGGTCATCACCACGCGGCCCGAACGTCCTGCCACGTATTTCAGCGACATCAGGTGCTCGTCGCGGGTGAAGTCCGCCAGCGCGTCGGCGATAAAGAACGGCTTGATGTCGCGCATAAAGGCGTCGGTAGCGGTGGTCATGCAGCCGATGTGGGCATAAACGCCGGTAATCAGCAGCTGGTTGCGGCCGGTCTCTTTCAGCATCTGCTCCAGCGGCGAGCGGTGAAACGCGCTGTAGCGCCACTTCACCAGCACGGTGTCCGCTTCGTCCGGCGTCAGTTCAGCCACGATGCGCTGCTGCTCCGGCGAGCGGGTCAGGCCCGGCCCCCACATGTCGTTCAGCAGGGCGCGGTCTTCATCGCTCTGCTCTTTCGGCTGCGCGGTGTAGTACACCGGGATATTGTGTTCTTTGCAGTAAGCGCGCAGTTTAGCGATGTTCGCCACCACCTGCTGCATCATGTCGCTATTTTCGCCCCAGAAGTTCAGGAAATACTCCTGCATATCGTGGATCAGCAGCGCGGCGCGCTCCGGCTCAAACGCCCAGTTCACCTTGTTGGTCGGCAGCTCTGCGGCGGTTGGCAGCGCGTAAGCGGTTAATTTTGGAATGGCCATTCTCTGTTCCTCAGCCCCGGGCGCGTTCAGCAAGCCACAGGCGCAACTGTTTCTTATCAACTTTGCCGACCGGCGTGAGCGGAAGCGCATCCACGCTCTCCACGCGGTCCGGCAGCTTAAATTCGGCAACGCCCTGCTCACGCAGGAAGCGGCGCACCTCAACCGCGCGCAGGGGCTGTTTCACCACCAGATACGCACAGCTTTTTTCGCCCAGCAGGGTGTCCTCCATGCTCACCAGCGCGGCGTGGATCACCGCCTCGTGGCGCAGCAGCAGGTTTTCGATCTCTTCGGCGGCAATCTTTTCGCCACCGCGGTTGATCTGATCTTTCTCGCGCCCCTGCACGGTGATGTAGCCCTGCTCATCGATGGCGATCAGATCGCCGGAGCAGTAGAAACCGTTGGCATCAAAGGCGCTGGCGTTGTGCTCCGGGCTGTTGAAATAGCCGCGGAAGGTGTATGGGCCGCGCGTCATCAAACGTCCGACTTCCCCGCGCGGGAGCGGGTTGCCGTCCTCGTCCGCCACCCACACCTCGTCGTCCGGACACATTGGGCGGCCCTGGGTGTTGATGATGCGTTCCGGTGCGTCGTCGAGGGCGGTGTAGTTCACCAGCCCTTCCGCCATGCCAAACACCTGCTGCAGCTGGCAGCCGATTTCCGCCGGAATACGCGCCGCGAGCGTGGCGGAGAGGCGTGCGCCGCCCACCTGGAGCAGCTTGAGGGATTTCAGCTGCGCGTTCCCCGCGCCGTCGGCAATCGCCTGCAGCCAGAGGCTCACCGCCGGAGGGACCAGCGACGTCACGTTGATCTGATGCTGCTCAATCAGCGGGAAGCAGAGCGTGGCGCTCGGATCGTTCGCCAGCACCACGCAGCCGCCCGCCGTGAATACGCCTAACGATCCCGGCGAGCTCATGGCGTAGTTATGCGCTGCGGGAAGCGCGTTCAGATAGCGGGTGTGCGCAGTGATGCCGCAGATTTCATTGCTGCGGCGGATGCTGTAGTCGTAGTCGTTGTGCGTACGCGGGATCAGCTTCGGCGTGCCGGTGCTGCCGCCGGAGAGCTGGAAGAACGCCACCTCGTCTGCGGGCGTCGGGTTCGGGATGAAGTTGTCCGCCGGGCGCGCAATCGCCGCTTCCAGCGCATGTTCACCCTTATCGCCGCGCAGCAGCACGGCGCGAACCGAGCGGTGTTCATTCACAAAGGTATTGAGAAAATCATCCCCCGCGAACAGGGCATGTTGGCGATCGGCGATCAGCACGGCGGGTTTTATCTGCACCGCGTAGGCGTTCAGTTCGCTGCGTTGATGGCAAAAGAGCGCGTTGACCGGCGCGACGCCAATTTGCAGCAGCGCAAAGAAAGTGATGTAAAACTCGGCCACGTTGCCGAGCTGCACCAGCGCGGTCTCACCGCGGTGCAGCCCCTGCGCCTGGAGGGCAGACGCCAGATTCGTCACCGCCTCATTAAACGCGCGGTAGGTGATGTGGCGATCGCCGTCAATAATCGCGACCGCATCGCTTTGCGCATGGTCCGTCAGGATGTGGGTCAGCGGCAGATCCTGCCAGTAGCCTTTTTCACGGTAGCGGCGGGCAAAATCCTCAGGCCAGCGGGTAAAAGGGATGGTCATGGGTATTCCTTAGTGCAAACCAAACACGTTAAGCATGGTGGAGAGCTTCACGCCCGTCTCACGCCACTCGCCCACCGGGGAGGAGGCAGGCACAATGCCCGCGCCGGCAAACAGGCGAACGGTATTTTCGTGAAGACGCGCGCAGCGGATGGTCACCACCCACTCGCCGTTGCCTTCGCTGTCGCACCAGCCGACAATGCCGCCGAACAGCTCACGGTCGAACGGCTCCAGCTCGGCAATCAGTTCTTTAGCCGCCTGATGCGGGAAGCCGCTCAGGGCCGGGGTCGGGTGCAGCAGGCAGGCCAGCGTCAGGGCGTTTTCGTTCTCGCGCGCGTCACCTTCAACCGGCGTCGCCAGATGCCACAGCGTCGGCGTGGTGATGAGCTGCGGGGAAGACGGCATGCTCAGATGATGGCTGCGCGGTTCCAGAATGGCCTTCATCGCCTGGGTCACCAGGTCGTGTTCGTGGCGGTCCTTTTCGGAGGCCAGCAGCTTATTGCCCGCCTCGCGATCCAGCACGTCGTCCGGCTGGCGGCGCGCGGAGCCTGCCAGCGGCAGCGAGCTAAAGTGCCTGCCCTCTTTGCGCAGCAGCAGTTCCGGGCTGGCGCCGAGCAGCACGCCGCCGTCTTCCAGCGGCACGTGGAAGTTAAAACTCGCCGGGTTCTGAGCGATCAGACGCTCCATCAGCGCGCCGCTGTCCATTTTTTTGTCGGTGGCGATATCAATCAGGCGCGACAGCACTACCTTATTCACCTGCGGCGTGGCGGTGAGCGATGCGGCGCGCGCGACCATCTCTTCAAAAACGGGCTGAGCGGGGATCTCAGTGCGCTGTTCCACCTTCAGCGCCTGCGCGCCGGAGAAATAGCGTGCGGACTGCTGACGCGCGGGGCGGGAAAACGTCTCCCAGCGTTGCGGAATAAACAGCGAAGACGGCTTGCGGGTATCGAACGGGATGGCCCCTACCATAACGGGATGGGCGATGCCGCTGGCTTTCGCATCCCGGAAAGCCTGGGCTAATTTCTGCTGGAACTGCCCCGCCGGATCGTCGCCGCCGACGGCAGGTTCAGAGAATCGGGCAAAACAGCCTGAGGTGGTAAAACTGCGGTAAGGCGACATAAAGAAAAAGCTGTCTGATTGCAGCGTGGTCGCGGTGTGCTGAACTTCCTCAGCCAGGGACGTGTCCATATCATCCTCCTCAAAATGATAAAAGAAGCAATAATGATTATCATTTATATTTTCGTCGGCTAACCTAATCCCACAGCGCCCCGCTGTCAACCGTCGGGCCATTAACTTCTGCGACAAACGCTTGCATCCCTTCCCGGCAACCATGAAAATGAGAAGCATTATCTTCAATAAAAACAGGATGCCGCTCTGTGAAAATCGCTGCCGTTTGCCGCAATGCCCTTCTTCTGACAGGACTTTTTGTTTTAGGACTAACCTCAGCCGCCGCCGCCGACTGGCCGCGCCAGGTCAACGACAGCCGCGGCGTGCATACGCTTGAGAGCAAACCGACGCGCATTGTTTCTACCAGCGTGACCTTAACCGGCTCCCTGCTGGCGATTGACGCGCCGGTCATTGCCAGCGGCGCAACCACGCCGAACAACCGCGTGGCGGACGCGCAGGGTTTCCTGCGCCAGTGGGGGGATATTGCAAAACAGCGTAAGGTTGCACGGCTGTACATCGGCGAGCCGAGCGCCGAAGCGGTGGCCGCCCAGATGCCGGATCTGATTTTGATCAGCGCCACCGGCGGGGATTCCGCGCTGGCGCTGTACGATCAGCTCTCCGCCATCGCCCCGACGCTTATCATCAATTACGACGACAAAAGCTGGCAGGAACTGCTGACCCAGCTGGGCACGATGACCGGGCAAGAGAAACAGGCCGCTGAACGCATCGCCGCGTTCGATAAACAGCTCGCACAGGTGAAGCAGCAGATGAAACTGCCGCCGCAGCCGGTGAATGCCATCGTCTACACCGCCGCCGCGCACACGGCGAACCTGTGGACGACAGAATCGGCGCAGGGCAAGCTGTTACACCAGCTGGGCTTTACGCTGGCGGCGTTACCCGATGGGCTGCACACCTCAAAAAGCCAGGGCAAGCGTCACGACATTATTCAGCTGGGTGGAGAAAATCTGGCGACGGGGCTGAACGGCGAAGGGCTGTTCGTGTTTGCCGGCGACGAGAAAGACGTGAATGCGATTTACGCCAACCCGCTGCTGGCGCATTTACCGTCGGTGAAAAACAAACGCGTCTGGGCGCTGGGAACGGAGACGTTCCGCCTGGATTATTACAGCGCGATGCTGGTGTTAGACAGATTGAATGCGTTGTTTAAGTAGGCATTTTCCCTCCCTCTCCCCGTGGGAGAGGGCCGGGGTGAGGGCATCAGGCCGCACCGTCGTTCAACGCGACCTCCTGCCTGAACCGCCGCAATTCCACCAGCGCCACCAGTAAGATCGCGCCAACCATCGCTAACACAAACCCGCTGCTGCTCGCCGACGCCACCGGGGTCATTATCGCCCCCAGCCCGCCGAGGATCGCCGCGCCGATGGCATCGCCCGTGACGTTCTGCGCGGTCCACAGGCCGTTGATGCGCCCGAGCATCCCTTCCGGCGTCTGGGTCTGGATCAGGGTGTACTGCAGCAGCGAGCTGATGGCGCTCAGCCAGCCGAAGATCACCAGACACATCACCCCGAGCGCCCAGACCGGCATCAGGCTGAAGAAGCCAATGGCGATAAACGAGGCCAGCGTGGCAAGCAGCATAATCAACCCCGGCCGCGCGCTCTGCGCCAGGTTGCCGCTGGTCAGCGCCCCGCAGGCCGCACCGAGCGGAATGGCGGCGTACAGCACGCCAATCTCTGAGGCGCTCATCTGCCACTCGCCCGCCAGCGCCGGGTAAAGCACGCGCACTGCGCTCGCCATCGTCAGCAGGCCGCCGAGCAGTGCAATGCCGCCAATCAGCGGGTTGCTGAACAGAAAACGAATCGCGGCCATCAGGGACTTCAGCGGATGCTCGCGCGGCTGCGGCGGCGGTGGCAGGAGCGGCAGACGCAGTAACGTCAGGGTGGTGATAAAGGTGCCCGCCGCGGCAAGGCCGTAGTTCCACGCCACGTTGCCGGTGGCCAGCAGCAGGCCGCCCACCATCGGCGAAATCACCGAGCCGAGGCGCACGGTGAGCATGGTGATCGCCCCCGCCTGCATCAGGTTCTCGCGCCCCACCAGCGCGGGCGTCGCCGCCAGCAGCGCCGTCACGCCTAGCGAGGCGAAAAAACCGTCCCACAGGCCCAGGGCATAAATCGCCACCAGCGACGGCTCCGGCAGCATCGCGTTCAGACACAGCCCGATAAAGCCCACGCCGCAGGTGCCGCGCGCGAGCAGGATCAGTTTCTTACGCTCGTAGCGATCCGCCAGCACGCCGCCGACCATCAGGCCGATAAACATCGCCCCGCCGGTTAACGTCACCGATAACCCCACCAGCCAGCTGGAGTGCGTTATGGTCTGGATCTGTACCGGCACGGCGACGCCGAGCAGGCCGAGGGACAAAATGGAGATAAAGCGAGCGATAAAAACGGCGCGATACGCCGGGTGCGTTTTCAACAGGCTGAGGTTAAGCAGCCAGGATTTTTGATTCATGACAAAGCCTTGAGTCTATTTCTACCCATTCCATGGGCGCACATGCTAACATAGCCAAATAAGATAGATAACGATAATCACTATCATTATCAAATCATGGATGTTGCTATGTCGTTTTCCTCTTCTGCGGTGCGCGCCATTGCCGTGCCCGTATTATTGCTACTGCTAATCCTTGCGATTGCACTCAGCCTGCTGGTCGGCGCGAAGCCGCTACCCGCGTCCGTTATCGTTGATGCGCTCTCCGGAACCTGTCAGAGCGCGGACTGCACCATCGTGCTCGACGCCCGCCTGCCCCGCACTCTTGCCGGACTGCTGGCCGGTGGCGCGCTCGGCCTTGCGGGTGCCCTGATGCAAACCCTTACCCGTAACCCGCTGGCGGACCCCGGCATTCTCGGCGTCAACTCCGGCGCCAGCTTTGCCATCGTGCTCGGCGCAGCGCTGTTCGGGTTGACGTCACCCTCTGAACAGCTGGCGATGGCCTTCTGCGGCGCGCTGGCCGCCTCGCTGGTGGTCGCGTTTACCGGCAGCCAGGGCGGCGGGCAGCTCAGCCCGGTACGCTTGACCCTGGCAGGCGTGGCGCTGGCCGCGGTGCTGGAAGGCTTGTCCAGCGGCATCGCCCTGCTCAACCCGGACGTCTACGACCAGCTGCGCTTCTGGCAGGCCGGTTCGCTGGATATCCGGACTCTTGAAACCTTAAACGTGGTGGCAATCCCGGTCATTATCGCCGCCGTCGTGGCGCTGTGTTTAAGCCGGTCGCTGAACAGCCTGAGCCTCGGCAGCGACACCGCAACCGCCCTCGGCAACCGCGTCGCGCGCACGCAGCTGACTGGCCTGCTCGCTATCACCGTGCTGAGCGGCAGCGCAACCGCCGTGGTCGGTCCGATCGCCTTTATCGGCCTGATGATGCCGCACATGGCGCGCTGGCTGGTGGGGTCGGACCACCGCTGGTCGCTGCCGGTCACGCTGCTGGCGACCCCTGCCCTGCTGCTGTTTGCCGACGTGCTGGGCCGCCTGCTGGTGCCCGGCGAGCTGCGCGTCTCGGTGGTGAGCGCGTTTATCGGCGCGCCGGTGCTGATCTTCCTGGTACGTCGCAGACGCGGAGGGGGCACATGATGGCTCCTTCCCGTCGTTTACTCACCAGCGTCTTCCTGCTGGCTATCGCCATTACTCTGCTGGCGGTCTGGAGCCTGCAAAGCGGTGCCGTAACGCTTGATTTCGCGCAGGTCTTTCACGCCCTCACCGGCAGCGCGCCGCGTAACATCACCATGGTGGTCACCGAATGGCGACTGCCGCGCGTGGCGATGGCGATCCTGGTGGGCGCGGCGCTCGGCGTCAGCGGCGCGATTTTCCAGTCGCTGATGCGTAACCCCCTCGGCAGCCCGGACGTGATGGGCCTGAATACCGGCGCGTGGAGCGGCGTGCTGGTGGCGATGGTGCTGTTCGGGCAGCATCTGACGGCCATTACCTTTACGGCGATGGCGGGCGGCATTCTGACCTCGCTGCTTATCTGGGCCCTAGCCTGGCGCAACGGCATTGACACCTTCCGGCTGATCATTATCGGGATCGGCATCCGCGCGATGCTGATGGCGTTTAACACCTGGCTTTTGTTGCAGGCGTCTCTGGAAACCGCGCTCTCCGCCGGGCTGTGGTACGCCGGCTCCCTCAACGGCCTGACGTGGGGCAAAACCTGGCCCGCCGCGCCGCTGATTTTGCTGATGTTTATCGGCGCCCTGCTGCTGGTACGCCGGATGCGCCTGCTGGAGATGGGCGACGACAGCGCCTGCGCGCTGGGCGTGAGCGTTGAGCGTTCGCGCCTGATGCTGATGCTGGTGGCGGTATTGCTGACCGCTGCGTCCACCGCGATTGCCGGGCCGATCTCGTTTATTGCCCTTGTCGCGCCGCACATCGCGCGGCGTCTTAGCGGCACCGCGCGCTGGGGCTTGACCCAGGCTGCCCTGTGCGGTGCGATGCTGCTGCTGGCCGCCGATCTCTGCGCCCAGCGGCTGTTTATGCCTTATCAACTGCCGGTGGGCGTGGTGACCGTCAGCCTCGGCGGGATTTACCTCATCGTCTTGCTCGTTCAGGAGTCACGCAAGAAATGACAGATTCAACAACCCGCTTGCGCGGCGAAAACTTGACCCTCGGCTATGGCAAAAAAATCATTGCCCGTGATTTAACCGTCGCCATTCCGGACGGCCACTTCACCGCGATTATCGGTCCGAACGGCTGCGGCAAATCAACCCTGCTGCGCACTCTGAGCCGCCTGATGTCGCCGACAGAGGGCAGCGTATTCCTCGACGGGGAGCAGATCCAGCGCTTCGCCAGCAAAGAGGTGGCCAGGCGCATCGGGCTGCTGGCGCAAAACGCCACCACGCCGGGAGACATCACAGTGCAGGAGCTGGTCTCGCGCGGGCGCTACCCACACCAGCCGCTGTTTACCCGCTGGCGCAAAGAGGACGACGAGGCCGTGAAGCGCGCGATGCAGGCAACGGGCATCACCGATCTGGCTCAGCAAAGCGTGGATACCCTCTCCGGCGGACAGCGACAGCGGGCGTGGATCGCGATGGTGCTGGCGCAGGAAACCGCCATTATGCTGCTGGACGAGCCAACGACCTGGCTGGACATCAGCCATCAGATTGACCTGCTGGAGCTGCTGAGCGAGCTGAACCGCACGCAGGGGTATACCCTGGCGGCGGTACTGCATGATTTAAACCAGGCGTGCCGCTACGCCACGCATCTGATTGCGCTGCGCGACGGCGAGATTGTGGCGCAGGGCGCGCCGAAGGAGATTGTGACGCCAGAGCTGATCGCGCGGATCTACGGCATGCGCTGCATGATTATTGACGATCCGGTGGCGGGTACGCCGCTGGTGGTGCCGTTAGGTCGGCGGTAATAGCCGGGTGGCGGCTACGCCTTACCCGGCCTACATTCAGGCCCGGTAAGCGCAGCGCCACCGGGCATTTGCACTATCCTAAAATTTCCTTCAGTACCGGCCCAATCTTTTCAAACGCCTGCGGTGAAATGATATCCACGTGGGCGCAGTCCTGGCTGTAGACCTCCAGCTCGCCCACCCACGGCGCCCAGGCCGTATGCGGATCCATCGTTCGGGTACGTTCGGCAACAAACAGCGTCGCTTTACCGTCAAAGCGTGAACTGTGCGCGGTGGTGAGCAACCGCACCGCGTCCGCGTAGTTGCCTTCAATGGTGTTAAACAATTCGCTGGAGCCCTGTCCCTGCTGGGCGGCGATAAACGCCTGACGCTCGCGCTCGATCTCCGCCAGCACTTCCGGGTCAAGGCCGTTTGCCTCTTTCTCCGCCCAGTTCTGGGTTTCCGGCGGCCAGGTATCCAGCAGGCCGAGGAACGCCACCGCTTCACCCTGCTCGCGCAGACGCGCCGCAATGCCCTGCGCCAGCGTGCCGCCGAGGGAATAACCGAACAGGTAATACGGTCCGTGCGGCTGCTGCTTACGCAACGTTTTCAGGTGATGTTCGATCACCCCATCGAGATCCGCGCACTGCTGCATCGGGCCGTTTGGCCGCGGCGACTGAATGCCGGTAATCGACCAGCGCGGGCTGAGGTAGCGCGCCAGGACGCTGAACTGCCAGGCAAAGCCGGACGCCGGATGGAAGCAGAACAGCGTCGGGCCGTTGCTTTCACGCAGCGGCAAAAGGGTTTCATACCCCAGACGCTGCGCCTGTTCGTCGCTCAGTTGCGAGTCCAGCAGCGCGCTGAGCTTGCCGACCGTCGAGGCGACCATAATCTGCCCCGGCGTGACCTTGCGGCTGAACGCACGGCCGAGCTGAGCCGCGAGGCGCATCGCCAGCAGCGAGTGGCCGCCAAGGGCAAAGAAGTCGGCGTCGATATCGTTCACTTCGCAGCCCAGCAGCGCAGAAAACGCCTGCGCCACGGCGGCTTCGGTTTGCGTCTCGGGTGCGCGACCGGAGGTTTTACTGGTCAGCTCCGGCAGCGGCAGCGCCTTGCGATCCAGCTTGCCGTTGGCGCTTAGCGGCAGCGCGCTGATTTGCAGCAGCACCACCGGCACCATATGCGGCGGCAGCTGTGCCCTGAGCGAGTCCAGCAGCGCGTCGCGATCCAGCGGTAAACCGGATTCGGAAACCACGTACCCCACCAGCTGGCGGGCATCGCCGCCCGTTGCCGCAGCCTGATTAAACACGCACGCATGCGCCACGGCCTGAGCCACGTCAGGCAATGACAGCATCGCCCGGTCGATTTCGCCCAGCTCAATGCGCTGACCGCGGATTTTCAGCTGGTCATCGCTGCGGCCCAGATATTCCACCGCGCCGTTGTCCAGCCAGCGGGCAACGTCTCCGGTGCGATACATCCGCTCGCCTGGGGCAAACGGATCGGCAATAAAGCGGCTGGCGGTGAGGTCGGGACGTCCCAGATACCCCTGTGCCAGCTGAATGCCGGTGAGATACAGATCGCCCGCCACGCCGAACGGCACCGGGCGCATCATCGCATCCAGAATGCGCAGCCCCGTATTCCACACCGGGAAGCCGATCGGCACGCTGTTGCCCTCCACCGCCGCCAGCTCCGGGCCGTACGCCGGATACCAGCTCACGTCCACCGCCGCTTCGGTTGGGCCGTAGAGGTTGTGCAGCGGTACATGAGTGAGCTGCTCCCACTCGCGGCACAGCGCCGTTGGCAGCGCCTCGCCGCTACAGAACACCTGCTTCAGCGTCCTGCAACAGTCGACGTTTTCCGGCGTCAGCGAGGCAACAAATGCCGCCAACATCGAGGGCACGAAGTGGGTGGTGGTTACGCCATATTCTGCGAAGAAGCTCTGCATCGCCTGCGGATCGCGGTGCGCGTCCGGCTCGGCCATCACCAGCTTTGCCCCGGCGATAAACGGCCACCAGAACTCCCACACCGACACGTCAAAGCTGCACGGCGTTTTCTGCGCCACGACGTCATGCGCCGCCAGTGGATAATGATCCTGCATCCACTTCAGGCGGTTAACGATGGCGGTATGCCCCACCATCACCCCTTTCGGGCGTCCCGTTGAACCTGAGGTAAAGATGATGTACGCGGTCTGCTCCGGCTTCGCCAGACGCAGAGGTTCAGCGCCTGTGGTTGGCAATAGCATGTTGTAACTAAGCGAAGGTATCGGCAGATCGTTAAAGCGCGGAAGCTGCGCGTCGGTGGTAATGAGGAGCGACGGTTTCGCGTCCTCCAGCATCATCCGCAGACGATCGTCCGGGTAGCCGGTATCCAGCGGCAGCCAGGCGGCGCCGGCTTCAACAATCCCGTGCAGCGCCAGGGTCAGGAACACCGAGCGCGGAAGCGCCACCGCCACGCTGTCGCCCGGCTTCACGCCGCGCGCGCGCAGCAGGTTTGCCAGCGCGACCACCTGCTCGCGCATCTGGCGGTAGTTCAGCTCAATATGGGCATCCGCCAGCGCGGGAGCGTCCGGCGTTTTGCTCGCCTGCTCCGCCACCAGATCCGCCAGCGTGGTGGAGGGCAGCGCCAGGCCGGTATCGTTGATGCGCGCCAGCCGGGCGTATTCCTGCTCGGATACGGTTTCCACGTCGCCACAGCGCAGGTCCGGGTTCGCGGCAAACTGCGCCAGCATCGCGTTCAGGCGCGAAACGTGGCGCTTCAGCGTCGCGTCGTCGTAACGCTGCCTGTTGGCGAGGATCTCAATGCTTAATCCGCCCTGCTCGTCCGGGAACAGCGCCAGCTCGAGATCGTTCACCGGGCCGGTCGCCAGCGTGTGGGTGATGGCCTCCACGCCGTCGATATCCAGCTGATAATCAAATACCTTCACGTTCAGCACCGGCCCAAACAAGGGTTCGTCCCCTGCGGCCCGCCCGCTGTCGCGCACGATCTGCTCGGCGTCGTAGCGCTGATGGCGGCGCATTTTTTTCAGCTGGTTCGCGAGGCGCAGCGCCAGCGAGGGCAGGCTCTCCTGGGGATCGATATTGACCGCCAGCGGCAGAACGTTAAGCACCGGCCCGGTCGCGGTGAGCGCCGCGGATCCCATCCGGCGCATAAAGATAAACCCGGCGGCGTAGTCCAGCCGTCCGGTGAGGCGCCCCAGCCACAGCGCCACCAGCGCAAGCGCCAGGTCGGTGCGCTGTGCCTGCCCTGCCGCCTGCGCAAGCTGGCTAAAGGCGCGGCCGTCGGCGGCAACCTTCAGGCGAAGAATGTCAGTCGTGGCGGCGCGGCCCGGCAGCGGCGCGGGGGAGAGCGAGACCGGAGAAGGCAGCTGTTTGCGCTGCTCGGCCCAGAAGGCGCCGTCGCGCCGGTACGCCTCGCTGTCGCGGTAGCGCTGATACTCGTCCACCACCTCTGCAAATGGCGTAAACGGGGATTCCGGCGTGGGTTCGCCCTTTTTCCACGCGGCATAAATCGCGGCGATCTGGCGGGTTATGGCCGGGAAGCTGAAGCCATCCACCACCAGATGGTGATAGCGCTGATACCAGTACCAGTGGTTTTCACCGACCTGAATCAGCTGATGAAAGGCCAGCGGCTGCCCGCTGTCGACGCGCAGGTTCTGGTTAAGATCGGCGTTCATCAGCGCCACGGCGGCGGCGTGGGAATCAACGCGAACAATGGACGGTTCCGGCAGAATGAAGGTGTCATCCACCCACTGCCACACCTCGCCGTTATCTTCAGCGAAACGCGTGCGCAGGGTATCGGCCTGCATCATGCCCTCGGCGATGGCGTTAGCCAACAGCGGCGCGTCGATATTCCCTTTCAGCTCGGTGTAGTGCGCCACGCTCCAGGCGTTTGGTAGCGAGGAAAGCTGCTCTGCCATCCAGATACCCGGCTGGGCGGCGACGAGAGGGAGACGGTTCATGCGCGCTCCCCCGCAAAAGAGGACGGCTCAAGCGTCTGCCAGCGTTGCGCCAGCCACTGCTGGCACGCCTCCTGAGAGTGCGGCTCGCAGACCACGCGCCAGCCCGCGGGCAACTCGCACTGCTGCGGCCACAGGCTGTACTGCCCCTGGTCATTTTGCAAAATGGCGAACTGTCCCTGCGGATTATCGAAAGGATTGCTGAATTCCATACAGACTCCGTTAGTGAATGAGCGGCTGCCAGAGGGTCATCAGCCCCTGCGTCAGCCCACCGCGCCAGCAAAGCGCATCGTGTCCGCCGTCAACCTGACGCCAGATAACCGGTTGCTGAGTGTGTAGTTCGGCGAGGATCGCCTGGTTTGCGCGCAAGATAAGCGGCTCGTTGCGCCCGGCTTCAAGAAGGATGCGTAGCCCGCGAGGGGATATTTCGCCGGTTTTAAGTTGTTCGATTAACAGCCCGTCCTGCTGCCCGCCGCGGTGCGGCCACCAGTAGGATCCGGACTGGCTGAGCACGCAGCCAAAACGCTGCGGCCAGTGCAGTGCGGCATAAAGGGAGGAGAGACCGCCAAAGCTTTGCCCTGCGACCACCGTACGGTCGGCGCGGTCGCTAAACGGCGCGCGTTGTTGGACAAGGGGGAGAAGTTCTTCCTGCACCGCCAGCCAGAAGTCGGGATTGCACGGCAGCTCGCGGTTACGGTGCTCCATATTAATAACATCGATTGAGACGTAGACCGCAGGCGGCAGGTTGCGCTCGGCGGTGAGCGATGCCAGCGCAGGCCAGACCGGCATGCTTTCGGCCCAGAACTGCCCGTCAAGCAGCACCGCCAGCGGGCGCTCGGGGCTTTCATCCCCGGTGGTAAAAATCCACACGCAGCGACGGTTCTTCAGGCGCGCGCTGTGCCACTCAATGCAGACAGGCTTTTTGTAAGGCGTATCAGGATGGTTCCAGCCCGGCTGTACGGGCGCCTCCGGCATTTCCAGCGCCGAGACGGCGTGCCCGCGCCCGCCGCGCCAGCTCTGCGGATTCAGCGGGTCTGAAACCGCGTGAGGCAGCAGCTTGCGCCAGCCTTCGCGCAGCGCCATGCGGTCCGGCTGCTCGCCTTCAAATACTGCATCGGCAAAATCGTTTTCGTTATCGGAGGGGATAAAACAGTAGCTGCCGCGCCATTCGGGGCTGAACTCCCCCTGCCACTGCCAGACGTCGGTATCGGGAATGCGTTCAAGCGATTGCGGGCGGGCATTCTGATGGTGGTCGGTCACGCCGGTAACGTAGAGCCAGACGCGTTTAACCGTTGAGGTCTGCTGGGTTCCCGCCGGGTCCCGCCACCAGAATGTGACGCGATAGTTTTCCTCATGACGTTGCCATTCCGGCCCGTTTTTCGACTGCCACCACGCTTCACTTCCGGTTGTTAACGCCGTCACCCTTATAACCCCATGTTTAGCAATATTTTTTGTTTCAGAGCAAATTTTATTGATAATATTATTGATAACTATTTGCATTTGCAATAGCGTATTGCCCGCGCTGTGGGAAGCGCGTTCATAAATAACCATAAAAGCGGGACGTACAATGAATAAGAAGATTCACTCTCTGGCCTTGCTGGTCAATTTAGGGATTTATGGCGTCGCGCTGCCTGCCATGGCAGACGACAACGCCGCTTCTGCGCAGCACGAAGACACGATGGTGATCACCGCCGCCGAGCAGAATTTGCAGGCGCCTGGCGTGTCGACCATCACCGCCGATGAGATCCGCAAAAACCCGCCCGCGCGGGACGTGGCGGAAATCATCCGCACCATGCCGGGCGTTAACCTGACCGGGAACTCCACCAGCGGCCAGCGCGGGAACAACCGTCAGATCGACATTCGCGGCATGGGCCCGGAAAACACCCTGATCCTGATCGACGGCAAGCCCGTCACCAGCCGCAACTCCATCCGCCTGGGCTGGCGCGGCGAGCGTGATACCCGCGGCGATACCGGCTGGGTACCGCCGGAGATGATCGAGCGCATCGAAGTGATCCGCGGCCCGGCCGCCGCACGCTACGGTAACGGCGCGGCGGGCGGCGTGGTGAATATCATCACCAAAAAGTTCGACGACCAGTGGCACGGCTCCTGGAACACCTACCTGAACGCGCCTGAACACAAGGATGAAGGTTCTACCAAGCGCACCAACTTCAGCCTGAGCGGCCCGCTGGGCGGCGACTTCAGCTTCCGCATGTTTGGTAACCTGGATAAGACTCAGGCCGACGCGTGGGACATCAACCAGGGCCACCAGTCTGAGCGTACCGGAGCCTACGCCAACACCCTGCCCGCGGGCCGCGAGGGTGTAGAGAACAAAGACATCAACGGCGTGGTGCGCTGGGACTTCGCGCCGATGCAGTCGCTGGAGTTTGAGGCGGGCTACAGCCGCCAGAACAACCTCTATGCGGGTGACACGCAAAACACCAACAACGACAACGCGCTGGTGAAGAAGAACTACGGCAAAGAGACGAACCGTATTTATCGCCAGAACTTCGCCGTGACCTGGAACGGCGGCTGGGACAACGGCATTACCACCAGCAACTGGGCGCAGTACGAACACACCCGCAACTCCCGCCTGGGCGAAGGGCTGGCGGGCGGTACGGAAGGCCTGTTCAACAGCAATAAATTCACCGATACCGACCTGGCCGACGTGATGCTGCACAGCGAAATCAACCTGCCGATTGATTTCATTGTGAACCAGAACCTGACGCTCGGCACCGAGTGGAACCAGCAGCGGATGAAGGATTCAACCTCCTTCTCGCAAACCCAGCAGGGTGGCACCATCCCGGGCATGAGCGAAGACCGTAGCCCGTACACGTCAGCGGAGATCTTCTCCCTGTTCGCTGAGAACAACATGGAGCTGACCGACAGCACCATGCTGACCCCTGCCCTGCGCTTCGACCACCACACCATCGTGGGCAATAACTGGAGCCCGTCCCTGAACCTGTCGCAGGGTCTGGGGGATGACTTCACCCTGAAGATGGGCATCGCGCGTGCCTACAAAGCACCAAGCCTGTACCAGACTAACCCGAACTACCTGTTGTACAGTAAAGGCCAGGGCTGCTACGCAAGCTCCGACGGCGTGGGCTGCTACATGATGGGTAACGACGATCTGAAAGCGGAAACCAGCATCAACAAAGAGATTGGCCTGGAGTGGAAACGCGACGGCTGGCTGGCGGGCGTGACCTGGTTCCGCAACGACTATCGCAACAAGATTGAAGCGGGTTACGCGCCGATTGGCCAGACCTCCACCGGTAAAGTCACCACCGATATCTACCAGTGGGAAAACGTGCCGAAGGCGGTGGTGGAAGGTCTGGAAGGCTCCCTGAACGTGCCGGTCAGCGACACCATCAACTGGACCAATAACATCACCTATATGCTGCAGAGCAAGAACAAGGAGACCGGCGACCGTCTGTCGATCATTCCGGAGTACACGCTGAACTCAACCCTGAGCTGGCAGGTGCACCAGGATGTGTCATTGCAGTCGACCTTCACCTGGTACGGCAAGCAGCAGCCGAAGAAGTACAACTACAAAGGCCAGCCGGTGACCGGGTCTGAAAAAGACGAGGTCAGCCCGTACAGCATCGTTGGCCTGAGCGCCACCTGGGACGTGACGAAAAACGTCAGCCTGACCGGCGGCGTGGACAACGTCTTCGACAAGCGCCAGTGGCGCGCGGGTAATGCCCAGACCACGGGGAACGCGACAACCGGCGCGTATATGTACGGTGCGGGGGCGTATACGTATAATGAACCGGGTCGCACCTGGTACATGAGCGTAAACACAAGATTCTGATACAGGCAGTGACCTACCCCTCTCCCTGTGGGAGAGGGTTGGGGTGAGGGCATCAGTCCGCACAATTCAGAGGGAAAAACCATGCACACCGCCCACAGCACATTTTCTCTCGCCGGCCTCACCCTCCACCGCATCACCTTCGACCCCGCCACCTTCGCCGACGCCGATCTCCTCTGGCTCCCCCATCACGCCCAGCTCGCTGACGCCGGACGTAAACGCAAGGCTGACCATCTGGCAGGACGCATCGCCGCCGCGCACGCCTTACCTGACCACACCGTTCCCGCCATCGGCCCCAGCGGGGAACCGCTCTGGCCGGACGGAATTTCCGGCAGCATCACCCACAGCGGCACGGAGGCGATGGCTGTCGTCGCGCCATACCCTGCGCTTATCGGTATCGATAGTGAAGCGATCCTCGCCGAAAATGAAGCAAGGGAAATCAAAGATGGCATTATAGATGCCCAGGAAGAGCGCGTGCTTTCCCGCTCGGGTTACCCGTTCGCCCTCGCCCTGACGCTGGTTTTCAGCGCCAAAGAGAGCCTGTTTAAGGCCCTCTTTCCGCAGGTGCAGGCTTACATGGGGTTTGACAGCGCGCGCGTCACCCTGCTCGACGATAACACGCTTACGCTGGCGTTGACCCGTCAACTGTCAGGCTTTAACGAAGGCTCCGCCTTCACCCTGCACTGGCAACTGCGCGGCGAGCAGGCGATCACCCTGCTGTCACACGTTCCTGCCGACGCGCCTTCACGCTGGTCACCACAAACGTCACGATAAACACCACCGCGAACAGGACCACTATGGTCGGCGCGGGCGCACTGTCGAGATAAAACGAGGCATACACGCCGCTGAGCGAGACCAGTACTGATACCACCACTGCCACCAGCAGCGCCGTGTGAAAGCGTCGGGCGATCAGCACCGCCACCGCGCCGGGGGCAATCAGCAGCGAAATCGACAAAATAATCCCCACCGCCTTCAGCGTCGCCACGATGGTCAGCGACACCATGCACAGTAAGCCATAGTGCAGCCAGCGGGCGCGCAGGCCGCTCGCCTGCGCCTGCTGATAGTCAAAGCAGAACAGCAGGAAATCGCGCCATTTCAGGCCAATCACCAGCGCAATCAGCCCCGTGACGAGACCGCTTTGCAGAATGTCCATCCCGTTAATGCCCAGCATATCGCCGAACAGAATGTGGTCGAGATGCACCTCAGGTTTGACGGCGATATAGAGGATCAGCCCCGCGCCGAACATCCCGGAAAAGACAATCCCCATCACCGTATCCTGCTTGATCCGGCTGTTGTCCTTGAGGTAGCCGGTGGCGACCGCGCAAAACAGACCGGCAACGAACGCGCCCAGCGCCAGCGGCAGGCCCATCACCCACGCCAGCACCACGCCGGGAAACACCGCGTGGCTCATGGCGTCGCCCATCAGCGCCCAGCCTTTCAGCACCAAAAAAACCGACAGCAGCGCGCAGGGCACGGCTACCAGAAGTGAAATCAGCAGCGCGTTGTTCATGAACGCAAACTGGAAGGGTTCAAGGAGCAGCGCCATCATGGGTGTGCCTCCTTCGCGCGACGACGGCTGGCGAGCAGCCCGTGCTTCGGCGCAAAGACGAACGCCAGCAGGAACAGCAGCGTCTGGGCGACCACAATAATGCCGCCGGTGGCGCCGTCCAGGTAATAGCTGGCCCACGCGCCGAGGAAGCTGGTGAGGCTGCCAATGGCGACGGCAATCATCAGCAGACGCGGGAAGCGGTCGGTCAGCAGCCACGCGGTTGCGCCGGGCGTAACCACCAGGCAAATCACCAGAAACGCGCCGACGGTTTGCAGCGCCGCCACGGTAGAGACCGCCAGCAGCGTGAAGAACAGGATCTTCAGGCGCTCAGGGCGCAGGCCGATGGCGCGGGCGTGGTTCTCATCAAAAAAGGTCACCATCAGATCTTTCCATTTGAACAGCAGGATAACCATCGACACCACGCCGATAATCGCCAGCTGGACGATATCCTCCGGAGCGATAGCCAGAATATTGCCGAGCACGATGGTCTGAATATTCACCGAGGTTGGGTTGAGCGAGACCATAAACAGCCCCAGCCCGAAAAAAGAGGAGAAGATCAGCCCGATAATGGCGTCCTCCTTCAGGCGGCTGCGCTGGTTGAGAAACAGCATGCTGCCCGCCGCCAGCCCGCCCGATAAAAACGCCCCCAGCGAGAACGGCAGCCCGAGCATGTAAGCCCCCGCTACGCCCGGCACGATGGAGTGCGAGAGCGCATCGCCGATTAGCGACCAGCCTTTGAGCATCAGGTAGCAGGAGAGAAACGCACACAGCCCACCCACCATCGCCGAGACCCACATCGCGTTGAGCATGTACTCATAGCTGAAGGGTTCGAGAAGCGCGTTCATTTTGCCTCCTGCCGGTGCGTAACGAAGGGCCGCTCGTCGTCGGTGATAATGCGGTCTTCAGAACCGCTGAGCACCACGTGGCGCAGCACGCCGCTGAAGGCGCGCTCAAGGTTTTCGGCGGTGAAGGTGGTTTCCGTCGGGCCGCTCGCCAGCACGGTGCCTTTGACCATCACCGTGTAATCGCAAAACTCCGTGACCGAGCCTAAATTGTGGGTCGAGACCAGCATGGTTTTGCCCTCGTCGCGCAACTCGCGCAGCAGGCTGATGATTCTGGCTTCGGTTTTAACGTCCACGCCGGTAAACGGCTCGTCGAGCAGGATCACCTCGCCCTGCTGGGCAATCGCCCGCGCCAGGAAGACGCGCTTCTTTTGCCCGCCGGAGAGCTCGCCAATCTGCCGGTGGCGCAGCTCGAGCATATCCACGCGCTTCAGGGCGTCGGTCACGATCTGCCGATCCTGCGCTTTAGGCCGCCGCAGAAACCCCATATGCCCGTAGCGCCCCATCATCACCACGTCCTCGACCAGCACCGGAAACGACCAGTCGACCTCTTCCGACTGCGGCACGTAGGCGACCAGGTTCTGGCGCAGCGCCCGGTGAGGCGGCAGCCCATTGAGGGTGATAGTGCCGCTCGCCGCCCGCACAAAGCCCATCACCGCCTTAAACAGCGTGGACTTGCCGGAGCCGTTCACCCCCACCAGCGCGGCAATCGATCCGCCGGGCACGCTGAACGACGCATTGCGCAGCGCCGTGTGGCCGTTGCGGTAGGTCACGGTCACGTCCGTGACGACAATCCCCTTCTGCATGGTCACTCCTTCATGCCGTCGCGAATGCCCTGCACCAGCGTGCGGGTGGTGACGTTCAGCAGATCGATATAGGTCGGCACCGGGCCGTTTTCCGCGCTCAGGGAGTCAACGTACAGCACACCGCCGTAGTGGGCGCCGGTTTCCCGCGCCACCTGACGCGCCGGCTTATCGGAGACCGTGCTTTCGCTGAATACCGCCGGGATGCGATGTTTCTTCACCAGATCGATCACCTTGCGCACCTGCTGCGGCGTGCCCTGCCGATCGGCGTTGATCGGCCACAGGTAAAGTTCCTTCATGCCCAGATCCCGCGCAAGATAGGAGAAGGCGCCCTCGCTGGTCACCATCCAGCGTTTGTCTTCCGGGATCTCCGCCACCTGCTTGCGCAGCGGTTCGAGGGTCGCGACGATCTTCTGCTTGTAGGCCTCAGCGTTGCGTTGGTAGACCTGCGCGTTGGCCGGGTCGTACTTCACCAGCGCGTCGCGGATGTTATCAACGTAAATCAGCGCGTTGTCCGGCGACATCCACGCGTGCGGGTTAGGCTTGCCATCGTACGGCCCCTCGCTGATGCCCATCGGGGTGATGCCCTGGGTGACAATCACCTCCGGCACGCCGTTCAGGTGCTGATAAAAACGCTGGAACCACAGCTCCAGGTTCATGCCGTTCGCCAGGATCAGCTGCGCCTTTTGCGCGCGCTTGATATCCCCCGGCGTGGGCTGGTACTCGTGGATTTCAGCGCCCGGTTTAGTGATGGAGGTGACTTCTGCGGCATCCCCCGCCACGTTTTTCGCCATATCCGCGATGACGGTAAAGGTGGTGATGACCTGGAACTTTTCAGCCGCCAGCGCGCCCGTGCTGGTCGTAGCCGTGAGCAGCGCGCCGAGCAACAGACGCTTTAATCCTTGCAGTGGGTGCATCGCAGAAGTCTCCTGAGGTGGTGAAATTCAAAGCAAAATTAGCCCGTGCTATAAGGTATAGCACAGGCTATATTTAAATGAAAATGGTTATCATTAAAGTTATGTCAATGAAGGGCGGGCCTGACGGCGCTTCGCTTATCAGGCCTACGGAAAAGCAGTTTTGAAGGCCGGGTAAGCGCAGCGCCACCCGGCATAAGGGCGACTCACAGCCCGGCAAGTGCCTTGTAAAATGCAGGATTCTCCCTAATCACATTAAGTACCTTCGCCGCCAGCCCGGTTGGATTGCGGCGTTTGGACTCCCAGCTCTTTATCGTATCGACGCTCGTGCCAAGCGCCTTCGCCATTTCGCTTTGCGTGATATTGAGCTGCTCTCTGATGGCACGCACATCAGCAACTTCATAGCGGGTTACTCGGGAAGCGGCTTTTCTTCCGTTATGGATCTCAACGGCCTCTTCAAGCGAAGATTTTAATTCATTAAAAATACTCATTATCAGCCTCCACCTGCCTGATTGGGGTACATAGTACACCTCTCATTTACGGCACTGGAAGCAGTATTTTTCAGAATGGAAGTCAGCTTTTTAAGTTCTGCTTTCTCTGCCTCTGTCAGGCTGTCCTTTATGCATTTTGGATAGGCCATAATGAAATAGATCACCTCCTCCGTGGCCAGAAAGTAAATCACTCTGATACCCCCTCTCTTTCCCTTTGAGGCTGCCGCCATCCTTATTTTACGTAAACCACCCGTCTGCTGGATCAGGTCACCTTTATCAGGCCACGCAATAAGTTCCTTTTGCAGATCCTTTAATTCATCATCCGTAGCAATGCTTTTAATCTGTCGGGTAAAGAGTGATGTTTCGATAAACTCTATCGCATGACTCATCCATAGTTCCTTCCCTAAACGCAGCAAAAGCCCGAATGCTTCAACACCAGGCTCATGCTGCATGGTTACTCTTCCTTGAGTAATGCTGCGCCAAATAACTGTATTTATATACAGATTAAAGGTATTTTAAGAATCCGTTTAGACATCCGGGAACATCACGCTATTCCCCGGCGCTTCCCGGTGCAGGTGGATAAAGTTCAGGTGCCGTTCATACTGGTCCAGAATATCCGTAATCACCTGCTCCTTGCTGTAGTCCATCAAATCATTCCCCTGGCTACCCTCCAGTAAGAAGGTTTCCAGCCGGTAGTAGGTTGATTTCCCGCTGCGCGCCCGGTAGGTAAAGCCAGGCACCGAGTACTGCTGCGGCCAGATCTGATAGACAAAGTTCTGCTCGTCGCCCATGTGCACCAGCAGATCCAGGTGCCCCAGGGTTTCGCCCTCCTCCGGCGGCAGGTTTTTCAGCTCCACGTAGGCACCACGCAGCTTCAGCTCCTGCGCCACCTCTTCCATCGCCGGGAAGCAGACCGTCTCCATCATCTGTTTGGTGTAGCGCGTGCCCGGGTAGTTCATCAGGCGCGACAGGCGTTTCTTCCAGCTCAGCCTGTCCTGAGCGCCCATTGGCCGCGGTGCGGTGTCGCGGCTGGCGCTGACGCGGCGGTAGTCTTCCACCTTGAGCGATTTATACAGCCCGGCCATCACGAAGAAGATCACAAAGCTGAACGGCAGGCCCATGATCACCGTGGTGTTCTGCAGCGCCGAAATGCCGTTGGTCATCAGCATGCCGAGCGTCAGCAGGCCGATGGCGACCGACCAGAAGATGCGCAGCCAGTTCGGCGCGTCGCTGTTGATGTCCTTCAGCTTTGAGGTGAAGTTCCCCAGCACCAGCGCGCCGGAATCCGCCGAGGTGACGTAAAACAGCAGGCCGGTGATGGTCGCCACGGAGGCGCTAAAGGTGAACGCCGGATACTGCGCCAGCAGGCTGTAGAAGCCGCGCTCCGGGTGCGCCATCGCTTCCTGGGCAAAGGTTGCGTTGCCGTGGATGATCTCGTGCAGCGCGCTGTTGCCGAAAATCGACAGCCACAGCAGGGTAAAGGTGAACGGGATAATCAGCGTGCCCATCACAAACTGGCGGATGGTACGGCCACGCGAAATGCGCGCCAGGAACAGGCCGACAAACGGCGACCACGCAACCCACCACGCCCAGAAGAAGAGCGTCCAGCTGTTCATCCACTCTACCGGGCGGTCGAAGGCGAAACTGTTCAGCGTCATGCCCATAAAGCGGTTCACGTAGTCGCCCACGTTCAGCACCAGGGCGTTGAGCAGGAACGACGTGTCGCCCATAAACAGCACGAACAGGATCAGGCCCAGCGCCAGCGCCACGTTCAGCTCAGAGAGCACGCGGATGCCCTTATCCACGCCGGAGGTCACCGAAATGGTGGCGATAATCACCGAGAGCGCAATCAGCGCCGCTTTCGCCGCCATCGAATCCGGGATATCAAACAGCACGCTTAGCCCATAGTTGAGCTGGACCACGCCAATGCCGAGCGTCGTCGCGATGCCGAAGATGGTGCCAATTACCGCCGCAATATCGACGCTGTGGCCAATCGGGCCGTTAATTCTTTTCCCGAAAATCGGGTACAGCGCGGAGCGGATGGTGAGAGGCAAATTATAACGATAGCTAAAGTATCCGAGCGCCATGCCCATCAGGGCATACATCGACCATCCTGTCAGGCCGTAGTGGAACAGCGTCCAGACCATCGCCTGGCGCGCGGCCTCCATCGTCTGCCCTGCCCCTTCCGGCGGCTGCATATACTGCGTGACCGGCTCGGCTACCGAGAAGAACATCAGATCGATGCCGATGCCCGCGGCAAACAGCATCGCCGCCCAGCTCAGCAGGCTGAACTCGGGCTTGGACTGCTCTGGCCCGAGCTTCACCGAGCCGAAGCGCGAGCAGGCAATGCAGACCACGAAGACGATATAGAGCGTCGCCGCCAGCAGGTAGTACCAGCCGAAGGTCTTCGACACCCAGTTCAGGGTGCGGCCAATCCACTCGGCAGAAAAATCGTTAAAGAAAATGGTCGTCAGGGAAAACAACAAAATCAGCCCGGCGGACGTATAAAAAACGACCGGGTTGATTTTGTCTTTTTCTCTGTCTTGTGAAAGGTCTGTCATCCAGTATCCCCACTGTTTTTGTAACTATTGAAATCCAAATTCGCAACAATTAAGACACATTTTATATTGAACGTCCAATCAAAAACCGCTTTAATAGATTACCAACGCTGATGAATGGAGTGGCAAAAATGCCCAAAGTGGGGATGCAGCCGATCCGGCGCAGGCAGCTTATCGACGCCACGCTGGAAGCAATTAATGAAGTGGGCATGCATGACGCAACCATTGCGCAGATCGCCCGTCGGGCGGGCGTGTCCACGGGGATCATCAGCCACTATTTCAAAGATAAAAACGGCCTGCTGGAAGCGACCATGCGCGACATCACCGGCCAGCTGCGCGATGCGGTATTAAGCCGCTTACGCGCCCTGCCGAACGGCAGCGCGGAGCAGCGTTTGCAGGCGATTGTCGGCGGCAATTTTGATGAAACCCAGGTCAGCGGCGCGGCGATGAAGGCCTGGCTGGCCTTCTGGGCGAGCAGCATGCATCAGCCGATGCTCTACCGTTTGCAGCAGGTCAGCAGCCGCCGGTTGCTCTCAAACCTGGTGTACGAGTTCCGCCGCGAGCTGCCGCGTGAACAGGCTGAAGAGGCGGGCTACGGGCTGGCGGCGCTGATCGACGGGCTGTGGCTGCGCGCCGCGCTGAGCGGCAAGCCGCTGGACAAAACCCTCGCGCAATCGCTCACCAGCCACTTTATCAGCCAGCATTTACCGACCGAATAACCGAGGAGAATTTATGTCCCGAATGGCAGAACAGCAGCTTTATATCAATGGTGGTTATACATCGGCCACCAGCGGTCGCACCTTCGAGACCATCAACCCGGCCAACGGTGAAGTCCTGGCGACCGTGCATGCCGCCGGGCGCGAAGACGTCGATCGCGCCGTAGAAAGCGCAACGCGCGGGCAAAAAATCTGGGCGGCGATGACCGCCATGGAGCGCTCCCGCATCCTGCGTCGCGCCGTCGACATCCTGCGCGAGCGCAACGACGAGCTGGCAAAGCTGGAAACCCTCGACACCGGCAAGGCGTTTTCTGAAACCTCGACCGTCGACATCGTCACCGGCGCGGACGTGCTGGAGTACTACGCGGGGCTGATCCCGGCGCTGGAAGGCAGCCAGATCCCGCTGCGCGAGACCTCATTCGTCTACACCCGCCGCGAGCCGCTGGGCGTGGTGGCGGGCATCGGCGCGTGGAACTACCCGATCCAGATCGCCCTGTGGAAATCGGCCCCGGCGCTGGCGGCGGGCAACGCGATGATCTTCAAACCGAGCGAGGTCACCCCGCTCACCGCCCTGAAGCTTGCGGAGATCTACACCGAGGCGGGCCTGCCGGACGGCGTGTTTAACGTCCTGCCGGGCGTGGGCGCGGAGACCGGCCAGTACCTGACCGAGCATCCGGGCATTGCCAAAGTCTCCTTTACCGGCGGCGTCGCCAGCGGCAAAAAGGTGATGGCGAACGCCGCGGCCTCGTCCCTGAAAGAGGTGACGATGGAGCTGGGCGGCAAATCGCCGCTGATTGTGTTTGACGATGCGGATCTGGATCTCGCGGCGGACATCGCCATGATGGCCAACTTCTTCAGCTCCGGCCAGGTGTGCACCAACGGCACCCGCGTGTTTATTCCGGCTAAATTCAAGGCCGCGTTTGAGCAGAAAATCGTCGAGCGCGTGGGCCGCATCCGCGCGGGCGATCTGTTCGATGAAAACACCAACTTTGGTCCGATGGTCAGCTTCCCGCACCGCGACAGCGTGCTGCGCTACATCGCCAAAGGCAAAGAAGAAGGCGCGCGCGTGCTGTGCGGCGGCGACGTGCTGAAGGGCGACGGCTTTGACAACGGCGCGTGGGTGGCCCCGACCGTGTTCACCGACTGCACCGACGAGATGACCATCGTGCGCGAAGAGATCTTCGGCCCGGTGATGTCCATCCTCACCTATGAAAGCGATGAAGAAGCCATTCGCCGCGCCAACGACACCGACTACGGTCTGGCGGCGGGCATCGTCACCGCCGATCTGAACCGCGCCCACGGCGCCATTCATCAGCTCGAAGCGGGCATCTGCTGGATCAACACCTGGGGTGAATCCGCCGCGGAGATGCCGGTTGGCGGCTACAAGCACTCCGGCATTGGCCGCGAGAACGGCGTGATGACGCTTCAGAGCTACACCCAGGTGAAGTCCATCCAGGTTGAGATGGGTAAATTCCAGTCCATATTTTAACCGGGAGGTTTATTTGCAATTTGACTACATCATTATCGGGGCCGGCTCTGCCGGCAACGTACTGGCTACACGACTGACTGAAGATCCGAACACCACCGTCCTGCTGCTTGAGGCGGGCGGGCCGGACTACCGCTTTGACTTCCGCACCCAGATGCCCGCCGCGCTGGCCTTCCCGCTGCAGGGCAAGCGCTACAACTGGGCGTACGAAACCGAGCCAGAGCCTTTCATGAACAACCGCCGCATGGAGTGCGGACGCGGAAAAGGGCTGGGCGGTTCGTCGCTGATCAACGGCATGTGCTACGTGCGCGGCAACGCGATGGATCTGGACAACTGGGCGAAAGAGCCGGGTCTGGAGCACTGGAGCTACCTCAACTGTCTGCCCTACTACCGCAAGGCAGAGACCCGCGACGTGGGGCCGAACGACTACCACGGCGGCGACGGTCCGGTGAGCGTTACCACCTCGAAACCGGGCGTGAACCCGCTGTTTGAAGCAATGGTGGAAGCAGGCGTGCAGGCGGGCTATCCGCGCACAGACGATCTAAACGGCTATCAGCAGGAGGGCTTCGGCCCGATGGACCGCACGGTCACGCCGCAAGGCCGACGCGCCAGCACCGCGCGCGGCTATCTGGACCAGGCGAAACCGCGCCCAAACCTGACCATCCGCCCCCACGCCATGACCGATCGCATCCTCTTTGAGGGCAAGCGCGCGGTGGGCGTTGAGTGGCTGGAAGGCGAAAGCACTATTCCGTCCAAAGCAACCGCGAAGAAAGAAGTCCTCTTGAGCGCCGGGGCGATTGCCTCCCCGCAGATCCTCCAGCGCTCCGGCGTGGGCAACGCTGACCTGCTGAAGCAGTTTGATATCCCGCTGGTGCACGATCTGCCCGGCGTGGGGGAAAACCTGCAGGATCATCTGGAGATGTACCTCCAGTACGAATGCAAAGAGCCGGTCTCCCTCTACCCTGCCCTGCAGTGGTGGAACCAGCCGAAGATTGGCGCCGAGTGGCTGTTTGGCGGCACCGGCGTAGGTGCGAGCAACCACTTCGAAGCGGGCGGATTTATCCGCAGCCGCGAGGAGTTCGAATGGCCAAATATTCAGTACCACTTCCTGCCGGTGGCGATTAACTACAACGGCTCGAACGCGGTGAAAGAGCACGGCTTCCAGTGCCACGTCGGCTCCATGCGCTCCCCGAGCCGTGGACACGTGCGCATTCAGTCGCGCGATCCGCACCAGCATCCGGCGATCCTGTTCAACTATATGTCCCACGAGCAGGACTGGCAGGAGTTTCGCGACGCGATCCGCATCACCCGCGAGATCATGCACCAGCCCGCGCTGGACAAGTACCGCGGCCGCGAAATCAGTCCGGGTATTGACTGCCAGACCGATGAGCAGCTGGACGAGTTCGTGCGTAACCATGCCGAAACCGCGTTCCATCCGTGCGGCACCTGCAAAATGGGCTATGACGAGATGGCGGTGGTTGACGGTGAAGGCCGCGTTCACGGGCTGGAAGGGCTGCGCGTGGTGGATGCGTCGATTATGCCGCAGATCATCACCGGCAACCTGAACGCCACCACCATTATGATCGGCGAGAAGATTGCCGACGCGATCCGCGGGCGCGAGCCGCTGGCAAAAAGTACGGCCGCGTATTATGTGGCCAACGGGGCGCCGGTCAGACGCTGAGGATATTTCCTCTCCCCCTTGCCCTCTTCCATACGGGAGGGGGCTTCCCACCCAAAATTTATTTTTTATTTTTCTGCATCCAGTTCACCCCCTCCCCTCGTATATGTGTATGTGAGCAATCCCTTTGCTCCCTAAACCGAGGAAAGATGATGAAAAAGCTAACCCGTGTTGCACTCGTCGCCAGCGCTTTACTCTTCTGTGCAGGCACATCAGCCGCCATGACGTCAGGCTCCGTGATGGTAGGCGGAGCGGAAATGTTCCCGAGCAAAAATATCGTTGAAAACGCCGTGAACTCGAAAGATCACACCACGCTGGTGGCCGCCGTCAAAGCGGCTGGACTGGTGGATACGCTTCAGAGCAAAGGGCCCTTCACCGTATTTGCGCCGACCAATGCGGCGTTTGCGAAATTGCCTGCCGGCACGGTCGAGAACCTGGTCAAACCCGAAAATAAAGCCACGCTCACCAGCATCCTCACCTATCACGTGGTCGCCGGTAATTACGATATGAAGGCGCTGGAGCAGAAAATTAAACAGGGCGGCGGACACGCGGAGCTGAAGACCGTTAACGGTCAGCCGCTGTGGATCATGAGCAACGGCCCGCACAACATTCAGCTTAAGGACGGTAAAGGCAATGTGGCGAACATTAGCACCTATGACGTTCATCAAAAAAACGGCGTGATCGATGTGATTGATACCGTCCTGATGCCTAAGTAGTTGTCTATACTTCGGAAGTGTGACGTTACCTTCCGGGAAAAACATGGATAACGCGCTGGCAGAACAGCAGCAGAAATTAATGCAGGCGGTCGCAAACGGCGATCGCCGCGCATTTGAACAACTCTATCGACTCACATCGCCACACCTGTTTGCCGTCGCGCTGCGCATGCTGCGCGACCGCGCGTGGGCAGAAGAGATCCTTCACGACTGTTTTATCACCGTCTGGAGTAAAGCCGAAACCTACAACGCTGCACTGAGCTCCCCAATGACCTGGCTTACGCATATTGTTCGCAATCGCTGTATTGACTGGCTGCGCAGCGGGCAAACCCGCGCTGCCGAACGCGAGTCACCGTATAGCGAAGTGCTTTTGCCCGGCGAGAACGATGAACAGAATAACTGGCACGACGATGCGCAGGCAGAGCGGCTCAGGCATTGCCTCGAACATTTGAGCAGCGAGCAGCGCCAGAGCATTACGCTCGCCTACTATCAGGGAATGTCTCACAGCGACATTGCCGACTGGCTCCAGCAGCCTGTAGGCTCGGTGAAAAGCTGGATACGTCGGGCAATGGACCATCTTCGGGAGTGCGTGGGGCTATGAATGACGCAGAAAAACGCGACGACATGCTGGCAGCAGAGTATGCCCTCGGCACGCTGCGGGGAGGAGCACGGCTTCAGTTCCAGAAAAGGGTCCTCCGTGAACCGGCTCTGGCCGCCCGCGTGGCGTACTGGCAGGACATGTTCAGCACGCTGGATAGTCATCTTGTGCCCGTCCCTCCACCCGAGACGGTGTGGAAAAGAATCGCCCTCGACCTGCCGCCCAAAAAGCCTTTACGCCAAAGTCGGCCTTATCTCGGCTGGATGGTTGCGGCCTCACTCGCCGCCCTGACGGTCGTTGCCTGGTATGCCACCCGAGCCCCGGAACTCGCTCCGCTGATGGTACTCAACGATGCCCAACAGCACGGGCAGTGGGTCGTCAGCGCGGACGCCAGCCGCCAGCACCTGAGCATTGCCCCGCTTCGACCGACAGCTGTCGCCGCGCAACACAGCCTGCAGCTTTGGCTGATCCCAGGCGGGCAGGCGCCGGTATCCATGGGGCTGCTGCATAACGACATCCCCACACGCGTCACCCTCAGGAACGCAACGCTCCCTGCTGACGCCACGATAGCCATAAGCCTTGAACCAGAGGGCGGATCGCCCACCGGCCTCCCCACAGGCCCGGTGCTTTACAGTGGCAAACTGTAATCCTCAGGCCCTGTTTGCAGGGCCGTCATCGTCCCCCCTTTTATTTATATAATATTCTCGGTTACCTATAAGAATTAAATATTAGGCCTGCAATTAATTTAATTATTAAAAAACGACATTGACAGACGCTTGCGTACTCCATTAAGTTTTAAACGAACATCATTTTATTCCCGATACAGAATATATCAAAAACCGCATTAATGAATTTGTCATTATTCATTAACGCTTCTCTGCCTTTTATTTTTTGCATCACTCAATAGCGAGATAAGATCATGAATATTAGTGCAAACAAGGTGGTTGTCATCACCGGTGCCAGCAGCGGTATTGGTCAGGCCATTGCCCTCCATTTAGCGAATAACGCGTTTTCGCTGGTGCTGGTGGCGCGCCGTCTGGACAGAATTAATGCCCTGGTGGATCAGATTATTCAACAGGGCGGCAAGGCGATTGCCGTAAAGGCTGACGTGACCCGTCAGGAAGAGGTGCAGCGCGCGATTGACGCTGCCGTTGCCGCATACCAGCGCGTGGATGTGGTGATCAATAACGCGGGCTTTATGGCCATCGCCCCCCTCAGCGAGCTGAAAACCGACGAATGGGACAAGATGATTGATACCAATCTGAAGGGCGTGCTGTACGGCATCGCTGCCGCGCTCCCGGTGTTCCAGCGTCAGGGCAGCGGGCATTTTATTAACGTTGCCTCCGTTGCGGGCATCAAGGTGCTGGCCCCTGGCGGCGTGGTGTATAGCGCCACGAAATTCGCCGTCCGCGCGCTGAGCGAAGGCTTACGTCAGGAGGCAGGTAAAACTATCCGCACGACGCTAATTTCGCCCGGCGCCGTCGAAAGCGAACTGCAATTCGGCAGCTCTGACGAAGACAGCAAAAAATTTCTCCATGAGTTTTATAAGCAGGCTATTCCGGCTGACGCAGTTGCCCGCGCGGTTTTATTTGCCATAGAACAGCCTGGCGACGTTGATATTAATGAAATTGTTGTGCGTCCAACGCAGGAAGAATTTTAGCCTGCGTTAAATAATGCTGAATGAGGTGTCATTATGATTAAATCATTAACGTCCTTATCAGATCTCAATATGCGAACGGGTGCCGATATTCTTCTTGAAGTGCTGGAGAGTGAAGGCGTGGAATATATTTTTGGCAACCCCGGCACCACCGAACTTCCGCTCATTGATGCCCTGCTTCGCCATGAAAATATTCACTATATTCTGGCGCTTCAGGAGAGCACCGTGGTGGCGATTGCCGACGGCTATGCGAAAGCCTCCGGCAAAACGGGCTTTATCAATTTGCATACCGCCAGCGGCCTTGGGCACGGTATGGGGAATCTCATTAATTCGCGGAGTATGAAAACCCCGCTGGTGGTGACCGTTGGACAGCAGGATACGCGACACTACGTCCGCGACCCGCTTCTGTATGATGATATTGTTTCCATCGGCTCTCCAGTCATGAAGTGGGCGCAGGAGGTCACCAGCGCCGACCAGCTCCCGGTGCTGGTGCGCCGCGCGTTTCACGCTGCCAGCTATCCTCCTGGCGGCCCGGTACTGCTCTCCCTGCCGATGAACGTGATGGAAGAGCTGAGCGACGCCGGGATACAGACGGCGTCGAGAGTAAACTACCACACCGTTGCGGGCTCGCTGGACGAGCTGGCGGAGGCGCTCAGCGAGATAGCGCCGGGCAGGATCATGATTGTGGCGGGCGATGAGGTGCACTCCAGCGGCTCGACGCAGGAAATTGTACAGCTGGCGGAAGCGCTGGGCGCCCACGTCTACGGCTCCTCCTGGCCGCTGAATTTGCCATTTCCCACCCAGCACGCGCTCTGGCGAGGCAATATGCCTACCACCGCCAGCGAAATCGCCAGCGTCATCAATGCCTACGATGCCGTATTTATCATCGGCGGCAGAAGCCTGATCACCATTTTGTACAGCGAAGGCGAGGCCATTCCGGCAACCTGCGCGGTGTATCAGCTCTCGGCGGATATGCACGAGCTTGGCCGCACCTATGCCACTCGCCTTTCGGTGATGGGGGATATCAAACTGTCCCTGCACGAACTGCTGCCGAAGCTTGAGCAGCGCCTGATCGCCAATACGCTGGCCCACCAGCAGCTGCTGGTGGCGGCCCGCGACGAACGTGAGAAGGAGTGGCAGTTGCAGGAAGAACGTCTGGCCGCCGAGCGGCTTCGCCCGGCCCTTTCGCCGATGGTCGCAGCCTGGGAGGTCATCCGATCCATTCCGGCGGGTACCACCATCGTTGATGAGGCGATAGCGACCGCCAGGCATGTCCGCCGGTTCATCTCTGACCAGCAGCATCAGCGCTACTACTTTATGCGCGGCGGCGGACTGGGCTGGGGGATGCCTGCCTCCGTGGGGCATTCGCTGGGACGCGGACAGGAGCCGGTGGTCTGCCTGATCGGCGACGGGGCCTCCCTGTACTCGCCGCAGGCACTCTGGACGGCAGCACACGAAAATCTGCCGGTCACCTTTATCGTCATGAATAACAGGGAGTACAACATCCTGAAAAACTTTATGAAGAGCCAGGCCGACTACAGCTCAACGCGGCTGGGCCGTTTTATCGGGATGGACCTCGTGAACCCGCATATCGATTTTCAGTCGCTGGCCACCGCCATGGGCGTCCACTGCTGCCGGGTGACCGAGGCAGCGGATATCGCCGAAGCGGTAACGCGCGGCCTGCAGTCCGGAAAAACCAACCTGATTGAAATCGCTATTTCCGCGGATTAGCCGCGTGGTTGGGCTGTACCCTACACAAAAAAACTTATAACCGAAACGCCTCAAGCCGCTTTATTTGCCGTCCTTCCTCGTCAAAATTCGCCGCCGCCAGCCAGGCGCGCAGCTCCGCGTCTCTTTGCGGCCATTCGCCATCAATAATAGAAAGCATATCGCTGTCGCGGTTGCGGCCTTTCCGCACCAGCCGCTGGCGTAAGCGCCCTTCCCAGACGAATCCAAGCCGCTCCGCGGCGCTGCGCGATGCGGTATTCATCGAGTCGCACTTCCACTCCAGCCGTCGGTATTTGTGGTCAAAGGCGTTTTTCAGCAGCAGCCACACCGCCTCGGTGCCGATGCGGGTGCCTTTCATCCTGCGCGACCAGGTGACGTGGCCGATCTCCACCGAGCCCTGAAAGCGCTCTATCGCCATATAGCTCACCAGCCCGACCGCCTTTTCAGTGCGTAAATCCATCACGGCGAAGGGCACCAGATCATCATCCATCACCTTTCCGGACACCCAGTGTGCGGTGGCTTCCACGCTTTCAGGCCGGGTGCTGGCAAGCCACGTCCAGTCGCTGTCGTCGCCCAGCGCGTAGGCCTCAAAGAGATCCGCCGCGTGACGCCCGGCGTCCAGCGGCTCAAGACGGCAATACTGGCCGGTCAGCGCCGTGCGGGTTAATACCTGCGCGCACTTCCAGTCCGGGACGAGATCGTTAACGGTTTGACCATATTGATTGATTTCGGGCACGGGGGTGACTCCCTGAAAGGTAAGGATTTTGTTATAGCAGGTTAAAAGGGCGGCGAAAAGAGAGGCGTTTAATAACCAGGCCGCATGCGATATATCCGCATGGCATAAGCAAAGCAGAATTTCGACTTTGAAGAAATGTGGAGTCGACCTAACGTAGCGGAGCATAAAACAATCACAATATATTCTTCTCAGGGATCGCTATGACGAAAAAACTGTTGCCGTTACTGATGCTGGCTGCGCTCTCAGGCGCTACCCACGCCGCTACGCCGCCGACGACGCTGGTGGTTGCTCAGGGTCTTGATGACATCGTGAGCCTCGACCCGGCCGAAGCCAACGAGCTCTCCAGCATCCAGACCGTGCCGAGCCTGTACCAGCGTCTGGTACAGCCGGACCGCGATAATCCGGAAAAAATCACGCCGGTTCTGGCAGAAAGCTGGGACGCGGATGCGGCAGCAAAAACCCTGACCATCAAGCTTAAACCCGATGCAAAATTCGCCTCCGGCAACCCGCTGCGTCCGGAAGACGTGATTTTCTCTTATACCCGCGCCGTGACGCTGAACAAATCCCCGGCCTTTATCCTCAACGTGCTGGGCTGGGACGCGAGCAACATCGCCAGCCAGCTGAAAAAGGTGGACGATCATACCCTCCAGCTTCACTGGACGGCGGACGTTAGCCCCTCGGTGGCGCTGAATATTCTCTCCACGCCGATAGCCTCCATCGTCGATGAAAAGCAGGTCGCGGCAAACGTCAAGGATAACGATTTCGGCAACGCCTGGCTGAAAATGCACTCGGCGGGCAGCGGCGCGTTCAAAATGCGCGTCTATCAGCCGCATCAGGCCATCGTGCTGGAAGCCAACGATTCCGCCCCCGGCGGCGCGCCGAAGCTGAAAAGCATCATCATTAAGAACGTTCCCGATCCGGCTTCACGCCGCCTGCTGATCCAGCAGGGGGATGCGGACGTGGCGCGCGATCTGGGTGCAGACCAGATTAGCGCCCTGGACGGCAAGCCGGGCGTGAAGGTGCTGAGCATTCCGTCCGCCGAGCAGAATTACCTGGTGTTTAACACCGGCAACAGCGCCAATCCGCTGCTGAACAACCCGGCGTTCTGGGAAGCGTCGCGCTGGCTGGTCGACTATGACGGCATCACTAAAAACCTGCTGAAAGGCCAGTATTTTGTTCACCAGAGCTTCCTGCCGGTCGGCCTGCCGGGCGCGCTGGAAGACAATCGGTTTAAATTTGACCCGGCAAAAGCGAAGGCAATCCTCGCCAAAGCGGGCATTAAGGACGCGCACTTCACGCTGGACGTGGAGAACAAGCCGCCGTTTATCACTATTGCCCAGTCGATGCAGGCGAGCTTTGCTCAGGGTGGCGTGAAGGTGGATCTGCTGCCTGCCGCCGGGAGCCAGGTCTATGCCCGCGTGCGCGCTAAGCAGCATCAGGCGGCGATTCGTCTGTGGATCCCGGACTACTTCGATGCGCACTCAAACGCCAGCGCCTTCGCGTGGAACGACGGGAAGTCCAGCACCGTGGCCGGTCTGAACGGCTGGAAAATCCCGGAGCTGAACAAGGCCACGCTGGCGGCGGTTGCCGAACCGGATCCGGCGAAGCGTCTGGATCTGTACAAGAAGATGCAGGAACAGCTGCAGCAGAGCTCGCCGTACGTGTTCGTCGATCAGGGCAAAACCCAGATCGCGGTGCGCGATAACGTGAAGGGATATCAGCAGGGGCTGAACGCGGATATGGTCTGGTACGATCGCGTCACGAAGTAGCCCTTGTCCTTCTCCCTCTCCCGTGGGAGAGGGGGTCGTCCGTGCATATTTTCTGGATAACGATTTCCCATGCCGCATCTTTCCACCCGCGTGCTTCAGGGTCTGCTGACCCTGCTGCTGACGCTCTTCGGGCTGCTGCTCGTCACGTTTGCGCTTTCGGCGTTTTCCCCGGTCGATCGCGTGCTGCAGATCGTCGGGGATCACGCCAGCCAGTCAACGTACGATCAGGTTCGCCACCAGCTCGGGCTGGATCGTCCCCTACCCGTGCAGTTCTGGCACTATCTGCAAAATCTCGCCCACGGTGATTTAGGCACCGCCAGCGCTACCGGGCAGCCGGTGCTGCAGGATCTGCTGCACGCCTTCCCCGCTACGCTGGAGCTGGCGACGCTGGCGTTAATCATTGGGTCCGTGCTCGGCGTGACGGCCGGGGTGCTGTGCGCCCGCTACGCCGGTTCGCCGCTCGATGTCGCGATCAGAACGCTTACCCTGCTCGGCAACTCGGTGCCGATTTTCTGGCTTGGCCTGCTGATGCTGGCCCTGTTCTACGCGAAGCTGCAGTGGAGCGTGGGCCCCGGCAGGCTGGACGATATCTGGCAGTTCACCGTCGAGCCGCGCACCGGCTTTGCGCTGATAGACACCTGGCTTTCCGGCGATCGCGAGGCATTCCGCAACGCCATCAGCCACCTGGTGCTGCCGGTGCTGCTGCTGGCCTATTACTCGCTGGCAAGCATTACCCGTCTGACCCGCTCGGCCTGCCTCAGCGAAATGAACAAGGAGTACATCCTGCTTGCCCGCGCCAAGGGTGCCGGGGAGATGGCCATTCTGCTGCGCCACGTGCTGCCGAACATTCGCAGCACCCTGCTGACGGTGATCGCCCTGGCCTATACCAGCATGCTGGAAGGGGCGGTATTAACCGAAACCGTGTTCTCGTGGCCGGGCATTGGACGCTATCTCACCACCGCCCTGTTCGCCGGAGACACGACCGCGGTTATGGGCGGTACGCTGCTGATTGGCGTCTGCTTTGTGCTGATCAATAACCTTACCGACCTGCTTGTGCGGGCGACCGATCCCAGGGTGCGCTGATGCCGTTTTATCTCTTCTTACGCCGCCTGCGCCGCTCCCCTGCCGCCGTTTGCGGACTGACTGGCCTCGTGCTGCTGGTGTTTATTGCCCTGTTCGCGCCCTGGCTGGCGCCGGTTGATCCGAACTGGCAGGACGCTGCCGCGCGCCTGGAGGCGCCTGGCGCCCGGCACTGGCTGGGCACCGACAGCTACGGGCGCGATCTGCTCTCGCGCCTGATTTACGGCACCCGTCCGGCGCTCGGGCTGGTGGCCCTGGTGACGGTCATTACCCTGCCCGCCGGGCTGCTGGTGGGCATTTTGTCCGGCTACTACGGCGGCTGGGTGGAGCGTATCCTGATGCGCTTTACCGACGTGGTGATGTCGATGCCGCGCCTGATCCTCGCCTTCGCGTTTGTGGCGATGCTTGGCCCGGGGCTGGTCAACGGCGCGCTGGCGCTGGCCTTAACCACCTGGCCCGCCTACGCGCGTCAGGCGCGGAGCGAGATTCAGCGTCTGCGCCACAGCGATTATCTGGCCGCCGCGGAGATGATGGGGATCCGCGGCCTGCGCCTGCTGGTCGGCCATATTCTGCCCCTGTGCCTGCCGTCCGCGATTGTGCGGCTGGCGCTGGATCTGGCGGGGATTATTCTGGCCGCCGCCGGTCTCGGCTTCCTCGGCCTTGGCGCGCGTCCGCCCATGGCCGAATGGGGGGCGATAATTGCCGACGGCATGCAGGTGATTTTCGACCAGTGGTGGATTGCCGCCATTCCGGGCGGCGCCATCCTGTTTGCCAGCCTGGCGTTTAACCTGCTGGGCGATGGCCTGCGCGACGTACTGGAGCCACAGCATGACTGAACACCGCGTTATCGTCGATGCGCTGAATATCGACTACCCCGCCGCGCGCGTGGTCAACAACCTGAGCTTTCGGCTTGGCAACGAGCGGCTGGCGCTGGTGGGAGAATCCGGCTCCGGTAAGTCGATGTCCGCCCGCGCCCTGATGGGTCTGGTGCGTAAACCCGGTATCGTGAGCGCGAACCGGCTTAACGTGCTTGGCAACGATCTGCTGACCCTGAACGCCCGCCGCTGGCAGGCGCTGCGCGGCAACGGGATTGCGATGGTCCTGCAGGACCCGCGCTACGCCCTAAACCCCGTGAAAAGCGTCGCCGCCCAGCTTGATGAGGCGCTCACGCTGCATCAGCGCCTGACGCGCCCGGAGCGTGCGGCGCGCATTCACGACATCATCAGCGCCGTCGGGCTGAACGAGAACGTGCTGTCACGCTATCCCGGCGAGCTTTCCGGGGGCATGGGCCAGCGGGTGATGATTGCGATTGCGCTGATCAACAACCCGCAGGTGCTGATTGCCGACGAACCGACCTCCGCGCTGGACGCCCGCCTGCGCAATCAGATCCTCGAGCTGCTGGTGCAGCAGTGCGAAGAACGCCAGATGGCGATGCTGTTAATCAGCCACGATCTGCCGCTGGTGGCGGAGCACTGCGACCGCGTGCTGGTGATGTATCAGGGTGAAAAGGTCGATGAGATGGCGGCAAGCCAGCTTCCGCAGGCGACGCATCCGTACACGCGCACCCTGTGGACCTGTCGTCCAGACGCCCATACTTATGGACAGATGCTGCCGACGCTCGATCGTTCGCAGCTGTGGAAGGAGGCCAGCGATGGCGCTCGTTGAGGTTAACCAGGTGCAGGTCACCTTCGGGGAAAAAACGGCGGTCTCTGCCGCCAGCTTTAGCATAGAGAGAGGCGAGACGTTCAGCCTGATTGGCGAATCCGGCTGCGGCAAATCAACCCTTCTGCGCGTGCTGGCAGGGCTACAGCGCGAGTGGCGCGGCAGTATTGCGCTGCTGGGAGAAACGTTAACGCCAGGGCGCCGCTTTGAAGGCAATCTTCGCCGCAACGTGCAGATGGTGTTTCAGGATCCGTGGGCGTCGCTGCATCCAAACCACACCATTGCGCGCACCCTGTCGGAGCCGTTAAGCCTCCACGGTGAAACGCAGGTTGCGGAAAAGGTGGCGGATGCGCTGCAGCAGGTGGGGCTTTCCGCCGAGGCGGGCAGGCGCTACCCGCACCAGCTTTCCGGCGGCCAGCGCCAGCGCGTTGCCATTGCCCGGGCGCTGCTGCTGCGCCCGCAGCTTCTGCTGCTGGATGAACCGACCTCGGCGCTGGATATGTCGGTGCAGGCGGAAATCCTGAACCTGCTTAACCGCCTGAAGGCCGAGCATGAGATGACCTATCTGCTGGTGAGCCACGACGCGGACGTGATTGCCCATATGTCCGACCGGGCAGCGTTTATGGCGCACGGGGCGATTCAGAAGGTGTTTGACCGTGAGGCGATGTTACGGGGCGAGCACAGAATGGGTTAAGTTTTGCAGGCCGGGTAAGGCATCGCCGCCACCCGGCAAACCATCACTTCAGCAGCTTCACCGTGGCATCAATGTCGATTTCATCTTCGGTAAAGATCATCGTCGTGTTCTGGAAGGTGGTGATCGCCAGCTTCTTCACCGTGCGCATTTCGCCCGGCTTCTTGTCGGATTTTGGTTTGATGCTGTTCATCAGCAGACCCACCGACAGCACCGCGTTCTCTTTGTCGATTTTGGTCTCAACGGGCTCTTCTTCGCTGAATACCACGAAGGATTTGATCGAGGTGAGCTTCACGCGCTCGCCCGCGATATAGAGATGCTTGCTCTCCGGGATCACCTTCACCGCATACGCGGAAAGGCCTTTGGTGTTGGTAGTTGGCTCGAAGGTCACCGCAGCGTCTTTTTTAATCAGATCGGGGTTCGCGACCTTAATCACATGAAAATAGCGGTTGTCGCCGTTTTCATCTTTGATAAATCCGAAGCCTTTATCTTTAAACCACGTTGTGATTGTACCGTTCATCGCTGTTACCGCCTGTCAGATCGTAATGACTAAAGTTTTGCAGCGCGCAGTGTAATGCACAATGGCGGAGGAGACAAAAAAAAGCCCCTGCACGGGGGCAGGGGAAAACTCATGTCAGAGCTTATTAGAATTTAGTTGAACACCATCCCACCATCGATGAGCAGAGACTGGCCGGTCATATAGTCAGAGTCTGGCCCGGCAAGATATGAAACGCAGGCGGCAACATCTTCCGGTTCGGACAGGCGGCCAAGCGTGATGCGTTTGGCAAAGGTCTCGGTCCCGTAGCCGAGCGGTTTACCCGCTGCCTCGGAGACCTGACGGTCGATCTCCGCCCACATCGGCGTTTTAACGATGCCCGGGCAGTAGGCGTTAACGGTGATCCCCAGCGGAGCAAGATCCCGTGCGGCGGTCTGGGTTAAGCCGCGCACCGCAAATTTACTGGAACTGTAGACGGCCAGCTCCGGGTTGCCGGTATGCCCCGCCTGTGAGCAGGCGTTGATGATTTTGCCGCCGTGTCCCTCTTTGCGGAACGCGTCAATCGCGGCCTGAATGCCCCAGATCACCCCTTTCACGTTGATGTTGTAAACCTTGTCGACAATCTCCGGCGTGATGGATTCGATCGGCGTGGACGGCGCGACCCCGGCGTTGTTGACGATAACGTTGAAGCCGCCCAGCGCGGTGCGGGCTTTCTCCACGGCCGCAAATACCTGCTCGCGGTCAGAGACATCCACCTTCACGGCAACGGCCTTCCCGCCGCTGCGGATGATTTCATCGGCAACCGCTTTCGCCGTCTCTTCGTTGTAATCGGCGATAGCGACGGCAAAACCATCCTTCACCAGACGAAGCGCGATCGCTTTGCCAATCCCCTGGCCTGAGCCGGTTACGAGAGCCACTTTTTGCATTTCTCTGTCCTTATGTTGATTCACAAAATCTGGCTGAGATGGAGCTGGCCCATCAGCAGCGGGTTATCGCTGTAGTCGACGGGAATGGCCACCACGGCCGGGCCATCGACATCCATTGCGGCACGCAGCGTCGGTTCGAGCGCGTCGGCACTCTCGACGGCAAAACCTTTTGCGCCGAACGCATCGGCATAGGCTTTGAAGTCGACCGGGCCGAACTCGACGCCGGAAAGACGCTGGTATTTTTTCTCTTCCTGAATGGCAACCATGTTGTAGGCGTTATCCACCCAGATGATGTGCAGCACGTTGGCGTTGAGGCGTACGGCGGTTTCCAGCTCCATGCTCGACTGCAAAAAGCCGCCGTCGCCGGAGACCGACACCACCTTGCGGCCCGGGTTGACCAGCCACGCGCCAATTGCCCACGGCAGCGCCACGCCCATGGTCTGCTGCCCGTTGGAGATCATCACCTGACGCGCGCGGAAGCTGTAGAGGTAGCGGGCGATCCAGATGTGGAAGCTGCCCATATCGACGGTAAGCGTCACGTCGTTGTTCACGATGTCCTGCATGGCGCGCACGATGCGCAGCGGATGCAGGGCAAACTGGTTAAGCGATGCGCCACGGCGGTCGAGGAGGTCCCGCTGATGCTGGCGATCGACCAGAATTTCCGAGGCGCGCTGGCTCAGTTCAAGCTTGTGCTCAATGCGGCTGGCGAGCAGGTTCAGCGTGGCGGCGATATCCCCCACCAGCTCCAGATCGGGAACATACTTGCGCTCCTCATAGGCGGGCAGTACGTCAATGTGCACCAGCGTCGCGTCGCCGCTGTTCCACATAGAAGGCTCGTACTCCACCGGGCTGTAGCCGATGCAGATAATCAGATCCGCCAGAAGCAGCAGCCGGTCGCCCGCCTGGTTGTTAAACAGGCCGACGCGTCCGGCAAAGCGGGTGAAGTGCTCCTGATTGACCGCCCCGGCGGCCTGGTAGGTACTGGTGACCGGGATACGGCTTTTCTCCAGCAGCTTGCGCAGCGCGGCGCTGTTGGCGGGCTGGCTGGCCATCAGGCCGAGTAAGATGACCGGGTTTTTGGCTTTTTCAATAAGCTTCGCCACGTCGTTAATGGCGGATTCCGGTGCCGGCCCCATCAGCGCGGGACCGCTGGCGGGCAAAATCGCCCCCGTGGTGGGCTGGTCGACAATATCCTGCGGCAGGCTGACAAACGCCCCGCCCGGCCTGCCGTGCTCGGCGGCGCGAAACGCGTTGGACACCACCTCGGCAATCGCGTCCGGGGAGTTCACTTCTACGGCGTATTTTGTCACCGGGCTGAACATCGCGACGGTGTCCATGCTCTGATGCACCAGCTTCGCTTTATCCGCCCGCTTCACCGCCCCACCCAGTGCTACCACCGGGTCGCCTTCGCTGTTGGCGGTGGCAATACCGGTGATCAGGTTCGAACAGCCCGGTCCGGAGGTGACCAGCGCCACCCCGGCTTTGCCGGTCAGACGCCCCACTGCCGCCGCCATAAACGCCGCGTTGGCCTCGTGGCGTACGGGAATGATCTCGATGGAGGAGTCCAGCAGGGAGTCAAAGACCTTGTCGATTTTTGCCCCCGGGATCCCGAACACCTGCTTCACGCCCTGCGCTTCCAGCTGGCCGACAACCATATCGGCGCCGTGCGCCCACTGACGTGACTGTTTCTCACTGTTCACGGTAGTTCTCCTGTTAGTTTTCGACGGCGCGGATAGCCGCATCAAGGTTGCTGGGGTGCAGGTTGGCCTGTAAAAACGCGCTGTCGGCGGGCAGGTCGATCATCAGCTTGTGAATTTCACCGAAGGTGAGCACGCCGCTCTCAAGCTGGTAGTCGAGCAGATGGCCGCCGCCCTGTCGGTCGTCGGTGATGAAGTGTTCGTGATAGCCCGCCACGTTGATGCCCTGCATATGCTGCGGCGTGCGGAACCCCACCAGCACGCCCTCGCGCTGGTTAAAGCGGAACACCGGCTGGTCGTCCAGCACGTCGGTCATCGCCCGGTACGGTGGCGTCTGGCGCGGTACGGTGCGGGTGTGCGCGTGACGGAAGTTGCCGTCGATGCGCAGCGCGCAGAACAGGTTGTCGGAGGGGATCTGCTGGTCGATCACATCGTGGATCTGCTGACGGCTGACCGGCCCGTCGAAGGTTTTGCGGTACTGCGGCTGGAACCAGGTCATCACCGCGAACGGCGTTTTTTGCTCCGGCTTCGCGGCCCGGGCGCTGCCGTCGGCGCGCAGCTGGTAGACCTGGCTGCTGAAGGCAATCATTTCGCCGTCCAGCTCGTTAAAGGTGCCGAGGCCAAAATCGCCGTGTGCCAGCAGGTCGGCGATGGTGGTCTCCCCTTCGTAGACGCCGCTTAGCAGGGCGCTCATTAGCGATGTCTGATAGATCACGCTGTCAGGATGTTGAGCCGAAAACCCGCGCAGGGTCTCGCATAAACTCGCCTCACAGTCGCATGCAGATGAATGCATCATCATGCTCGTCCTCTTCAACTTTATTTATAAAGGTTAAATAAATGTTGACCCGATTCAGCAGAGAGTTCCAATATAGAATCCATGCTGGTTTGAGACGTTTTTGATATGGAACTTCGTTATCTGCGCTATTTTGTCGCGGTAGCACGCGAGCGACACTTCACCAGGGCGGCCAACGCGCTGGGTATTTCACAACCTCCTCTGAGCCAGCAGATCAAACGGCTTGAGGAGGAAGTGGGCACGCCGCTGTTCAGGCGCCTGACGCGGGGCGTGGAGCTGACCGAGGCGGGAGAAGCCTTCTATGAGGACGCCTGTAAGATCCTGGCGCTGAGCGACGCCGCGCTGGAGAAAGCCCGGGGCATCGCGCGCGGGCTGAACGGCAGCCTGTCGATTGGCATTACCAGTTCGGATGCCTTTCATCCCAAAATCTTCGCCCTGATCCGCCAGTTTCAGGTGCAGAACATGGCAGTGCAGGTTCACCAGGTGGAAGCCAACATGTCGTCGCTGACCACGATGCTGGCGGAGGGTGAGCTGGATATCGCCTTTGTGCGCCTGCCGTGCGAGAGCAGCAAGGTATTCGAATTAAAAATCCTCGACCGGGAGCCAATGGTGGTGGCGCTGCATCGCGATCATCCCCTGGCGACGTGCGGCGATCTGGCGCTGGAGGAACTTCGGGATACGCCGGTGGTGCTGTTCCCGCAGGAGGTCGCGCCGGGTCTGTATGACCGGGTTTACGGCTGCTGCGAGCGGGCCGGAATAAACGTGCAGCGCGCGCTGCAGTCGTCGCAGCTTTCCTCTTCCCTGAGCATGGTCTCCGCCGGCGGCGGGTTCGCGCTGGTGCCGAAATCCATGGCGGCCATTTCACCGCCGAATGTGACCTACCACGCGCTGCGCTCGCCGGAGCTTTATACCGATATCGCGCTGTGCTGGCGGCGTTTTGAACGCTCGCGGACGGTGAAGCGGTTTCTGGCGATGATGAGCGAGGGGTGACGGCAGCGCGGCTGTGCCCGGCGGCGCTTCGCTTGCGCGGGCCTACGGTTCGTGTCGCTGTTGGGGCTTTGGATTTTGTAGGCCGGGTCAGGCGTAGCCGCCGCCCGGCAATGCCGTTCTGGAAGCCGCCTCGCAAACCTGCAAGCAACCTTATGTAATTCAGGTTTATCACTTTTCATCCCTTCTCCGTGGTCGTAAAGTGCCTGCGTTGCGGCACATCCGTAACCGGGCGTAGGAACCCGTTAGCATAACGTGACATTTTTTAGACAAAGAGGATGCTAAATGGCGACTACCCCTGAATTTTCCTACGCGCTTTCTGAGGAAAGCGTTGTTCATCAGCTCATCAACCACCCAATTTCCGATTCTGCGGATCTCTTCGAACTGGCCGATGCCTGCGCCGCTTACGTAAGCGTACTGGTGGAAACTTACGACGCAGTGACATTTGCCACGCTATGCGAGCGACTGCTGGCTGCGCTGAAACGGCTGCGCGAGTGCTGTGACTCAGAACTTCCACCGTATCTGGTGGAACGGCTCATTGCGGGGGAAAAGATAACCTCCTGCGTGCCAGAATGCTGGCAAGAAACGGCGCTACAGGTGGATTATGCCGTGGCGTTAACGCTGGCAGTAATGGGCGGGACATTACCTGCGAGCGTGGCGAAAGAGCTCACCGGGCTGCTGCATGATATGGTCTGGCTGCTGGCGGAGTTTGTGAAAGAGCCTTATATCACGGCGCACTGAGGCGGGTGATGGAAGGCCGGGGTCCTGCTGGGTAAAAAGCAGGACTTTGGCCTTAATAAAAGAATAGCGTTGTTTGTTGAATGTCCGTTAAGAGCGAAAAGCGGACATCTTAATTGTTTTTTTTTGCTACTACCTCTATGTAGACATGTTATATGGCTACATTTATACAGAAGTAAGGATTAGTCTTTTCCCGGACCATAATTAAATTTTGTACCTTTGCCAATGGCATAAAACTGTCCACCAGCTACGTAATGGACAGTACGTAATTCATCAGGCGCATCATCAAAAATCCAGTGCCCATTTCTGAAAACGCGGTCATCACTCCATGCTCCGACAATTTCCCCCAAGAACAAATTGTGCTGCTTTTCATTTTCTTCATTGGGTATGACCTTACATACTAACCAGCCAGCGCAACCTTCAACTAAAGGCAGATCAAACTCTTTCTGATAAAATAGTGGGATTTTACTATTTTTATCTGGTGTGTCGGAATAACTGTGGCCTCCAGCATATAAAACCATTTCCATCTGATTTACTACTGGGATCTGGACAGCGTAATATCCGCTTTTTTCTACAAGCCCGCGAGTAAATGCCTGTGGACCTATAAAAGCCATCACTTTGTTATTGCCTACTAATCCCACCCAGGCCGCTGCCATGACATTTTCAATGCCATCATTTTTAGCCGATATCATCGTGGTTGGCCCGACCTGTAATAAACGATAGGCTTTGTTTAACTCTACTGGTTGAATTGACATAATTTACTCTTTTGAGTTCTGATAAAAAGTAAGACAGGTTACTTATTTGATTGTTCGATTATATGGCTGGAATAGTTGCAAATTAATTGCTATTATCAAAATACATTATTGCAAATTTCACAATAATCATGAACAAACTTGATGCACTAAAATTTTTCATCATCGCCTCTGAGACCTTGAACTTCCGCGAAGCAGCCATCAAACTGTCGGTTTCACCATCAGTAGTAACCCGAACAGTCGCTGAGTTGGAGAAACAACTTGGTGAACCTTTATTCAAACGCAATACTCGTTCGATCTTTCTCACCAGTTTCGGCGAACTATTTTTACCCCAAGCGAAGCGACTGCTGGAAGATTCTGAAAAATTATTTCAGATGGCGAAAGATGATAATGAAATGAAAGGTATTGTTCGCATCACATTACTTCGATTTCCAAATCATGAACAAATCTTGTATGAACTCTTGACTGCACTACGCCCCTATCCTGATTTATTTATTGACTGGCGTTTAGATATGATGAAACTTGATACTATTGAGCATCGTATCGATATAGGTATACGCGTAGGGCGAGAACCTAATCCAAACTTTATCATTAAAAACATCGGACAAGTTGAACATATTTTGGTTGCATCCCCTGAACTTATTGAGCGTCTGGGAGCACCTACTGATTTAGAAGATCTTCGACAGCGTTATCCATTTAGTGGTTTAATTAATCCTGAGACAGGAAAATCATTTGAGTTTATGAGTGACGCAGTGAATACTTTTGTCCCTCGTCATATTGAGTTTTATACTACAGACCCATACGCCGAAATTCAGGCTGCATTGGCCGGAAAAACGGTTGTACAATCCAGCGATTTTATCTGTAGGGAGTACTTAGCAAGCGGCCAACTTGTTCCCCCACTGCCAGAACTCCGACAGGAGAAATGGCAATTTTATTTATATCGACCTTACCAGCTGATTACTCCCAAAAGGGTGACGGTCGTTTTCTCGCTATTAGAAAAAATATTACGCAAATATTTCACATCAAAATAATATTCTCCTCAACGTCTGCTGCTGGCACAGAGCGGACATTCATATTCATCTCCCTTCCTCTCTATCGGCCCGCCTCCACTCTCAGGTATGAATGCGTTTATCATTTTGTTTAGAAAAGCGATGGGCAGCACGGCCGCCCATTACTTTGCCGAATGGAAAAACAGCGGCCGTTAGCCCGGCCCCTCGCTCCCCGCCGCCAGCAGCGGCACCACTACATCGCTGATGGGCACCGCAATGCCGTGTTTGCGGCCGTAGCGCTGGATGACGCCGTTACGGATATCCCACTCCATCGGGCGATCCGCCTGACGGTCAGCGAGAATCGACGTACCCAAATCCACGGGCGCGCGTTGGAAGTTCGCCAGAATCTCCTGCGCCACGTCATCGTTCAGCTTCGCCCCTTCAGCGCGGGCGACGGTCAGCCCTTCGCGCAGGTAGGCCAGCGCCAGCTCGCTGACATCCTCTCGCCTGAACATCCCGGCGCGGCGGTTGGCCAGCACCATAAGCCCGGCGACCGCGTTTTGCAGCAGCTTGCGCCAGGCGACGGTGGCGAAATCTTCCGAGAGCTCAACCGCGCAGCGCGTATCACGAAGCGCTTCGACCACCCGCTGCGCCTGGGGCGCGTCCGGTAGCGTCAGGCGCGGCTTCGCCCGGAGCCAGACGGAGGCATCCGGCTCGCGCTGCGCCGGGAACCAGACCACCGACGGCAACACCGTTGCGCCACTGACCAATGGCTCAAGCTGCGCCTTCTGCTCTACGCCGTTTTGCAGGGCGCAGACCACGGTGTTTTCATCGCACAGCGCGCGCAGCCACCCGGCGCTGTCGGAATTTTGCGTCGTTTTTACCGCCACAAAAACAAGATCTGCGGGGCGAGTAATGACGGACGGATCGGTGAATACCGGACCGGGCACAACCGTTTCCCCCTCGTCGTAACGCAGGCGTAATTCCGGATGCGCGGTGCGTCCGCAGAGCAGCGGCGTGCGGCCAGCGTCATGCAACACCGCGGCAATGGTGGTGCCAATCGCACCGGGACCAATCAGCGCAATCACTGGATTCTCAGACATGGTTAACCCCTCTTTTCGCTAAGCCTGCTAACAGTTATACCACCCTGAAAAGTGAGCGCCACGTCGTTGTCTATACTCAACACACAACAGACAACGGAGTGCGCCATGCCTTTACCTGATTTCAAATCCTCTGAACCGTTCACCCTCGGCATCGAACTCGAACTGCAGGTGGTTAACCCGCCGGGCTACGATCTGAGCCAGGACTCCTCTGCCCTCATCGCCGCCGTCAAAGACGACATCAAAGGCGGTGAAGTCAAACACGACATCACCGAAAGCATGCTCGAAATCGCCACCGGCGTGTGCCAGACCATTGACCAGGCGGCGGCGCAGTTCTCGGTGATGCAGCAGAGCATCCTGCGCGCGGCGGCGGAGCAGCACATCCAGATCTGCGGCGGCGGGACGCATCCGTTCCAGAAGTGGCAGCGTCAGGAGGTGTGCGACGACGAGCGCTATAACGTCACGCTGGAGCGCTTTGGCTACCTGATTTTGCAGGCAACGGTGTTCGGACAGCACGTGCACGTCGGCTGCCGGACCGGGGATGACGCCATTTATCTCCTGCACGGCCTGTCGCGCTTCGTGCCGCACTTTATCGCCCTAACTGCCGCCTCGCCGTACATGCAGGGCACCGACACGAAGTTCTCCTCGTCGCGTCTCAACATCTTCTCCGGGTTCCCGGATAACGGCCAGATGCCTTGGGTTAACAGCTGGCAGGAGTTCGAAGGGCTGTTCCGCCGCCTGAGCGCTACCAGCATGATCGACAGCATTAAAGATCTGCACTGGGACATCCGCCCCAGCCCGCACTTCGGTACCGTCGAGGTACGGGTGATGGATACCCCGCTGACGCTCGGCCACGCGATTAATATCGCCGGGCTGATCCAGGCGACGTCCCACTGGCTGCTGACCACGCGGCCGTATAAGCATCAGGAGCGGGATTTTCTGCTGTACCGCTTTAACCGTTTTCAGGCGTGTCGCTACGGGCTGGAGGGGGTTCTGACGGACGTGCATACCGGCGAGCACAAAACCGTGGCGGACGATATCGCCTGGCTGCTGGAGCAGGTTGCGCCGTCGGCCGAGAAGCTCGGCGCAACGAGCGCAATTAATGAAATTGCCCTGCTGTTAAAGCAGGGCAAGAGCGAGGCGCAGCGCATGCGGGACTTCATCGCTGACGGCGGCTCGCTTATTTCTCTGGTTCAGAAGCACTGCGAGCTGTGGGCGACGAGTCCGTAAGGCCGTGGCCCCACTCGCGCAGGCGCTGGAACAGCACGAACAGCGCGGGGATAAACACAATCCCTACCACGGTTGCCACCAGCATGCCGCTGAACACCGTGGTGCCAATGATGCGGCGGCTCTGGGCACCCGCCCCGGTCGCCAGCATCATTGGCAGGACGCCGATGATGAACGACACGGCGGTCATCATCACCGCGCGGAAGCGGCGCGATGCCCCTTCCCGCGCGGCATCGACAATCGCCATCCCGTCCATCCGCCGCGCGCGGGCGAACTCCACGATAAGAATCGCGTTTTTCGCCGCTAACGCGATCAGCAAGACCAGACCGATCTGCACGTACACGTCGTTGGCGTAGCCCGCCAGCCACAGCCAGACCAGCGCCCCGCCGATGGCGAACAGCACCGAAAGCATCACGCTCGCCGGGAGCGTCCAGCTCTCGTACTGGGCGACGAGGAACAGCCACGCCATCACCACCGCCGCCAGCACAATCCATACCGCCTGGTTGCCGGTTCGCTGCTCCTGATACGACATGCCGCTCCAGGCGTAGTCGTACCCGGCAGGCAGGCTCTGCGCCAGAATTTCGCCCATCGCCGCCATCGCGGTGCTGCTGCTTACCCCTTCCGCTGCTGAGCCGCTTACCGATACCGACGGGAACTGGTTGTACTGCTGGATAAATGGCGCGCCGACGGTCGGCGTGATGGTGACGAGGTTGCTCAGACGCACCCGTTCGCCGCTGTTGCTGCGCACGAACAGCTCGCTGATTTGCTCCGCGCGCTCGCGCCACTGCATCTCGTTCTGCATCACCACGTGGTAAACGCGGTTGTTGACGCTGAAATCCCCGGCGCGGGTGCCGCCGAAGGCGGTTTGCAGGCTGCTGAAGATGCGCGACACCGGCACGTCGAGCCGGGCCGCACGCTCGCGGTCAACGGTCAGCGTCAGCTGCGGCACGTTGCTGCTCCAGGTGGTGAACACGCGGCTCAGCTGCGGATGCTGGTTGGCTTTCGCCAGCACCTCACGCGTGACGCGCTCCAGCTCCGCCGGGCTCTGCCCCGCCTGCGCCTGAATGCGCAGGTCGAAGCCAGAGGCGTTGCCCAGCCCCGGCAGCGTCGGCGGCGCGAAGGTCATGATGGTAGCTTCCGGCAGGGCCAGCAGCTGGCGCTGAAGGGTGCCCATCACCTCGTCCAGCGGCGGGCGCTCGCTCCAGTCTTTCAGCATGATGGAGATAAACCCGCCGTTCGACGCGCTGGTACCATTGAGGATGTTAAACCCGGAGACCTGAATGACGTCTTCCACCGCCGGGTTTTTAGCGATCAGCTCGCGCGCGGTAGCCATCACCGCTTCGGTGCGCTCCAGCGAGGCCGCCTCCGGCAGCTGGACGCTGGCGAAGAAGTAGCCCTGATCTTCCTGGGGCAGGAAGCCCTTTGGCATCGACATAAAGCTGAACGCCACTACTGCCGCCGCGCCTGCGGTGGCCAGCAGCGCCAGCCAAGGACGGAGGTTGAACACGCTCACGATCCGGGTGTAAAGCGTGCGCGTGGCGTCCAGCCCACGGTTGAACCCACGGAAAATGGCGGCAGGCTTCGCCGGACGCGGGCGCAGTAGCATCGCGCAGAGCGCGGGCGTCAGGGTCAGCGCCACCAGGCTTGAGAGCGTGACGGCAGTGGAGAGCGTCACCGCGAACTGGCGGTACAGCTCGCCCACAATTCCCGGCAGGAGCGCCACCGGCACAAACACCGCCAGCAGCACCAGCGTGGTAGCAATCACCGGTCCGGCAATCTGGCGCAGCGCCAGCGCGGTCGCCGCCGTGCGGCTCTGCCCTTCCGCCATCAGGGTTTCGACGCTCTCAACCACCACGATGGCATCATCCACCACCATGGTCAGCGCCAGAATAATGGCGAACAGGCTCAGCGTGTTGGCGGAGTAGCCGAGCGCGTAGAGCACTGCAAAGGTGCCCACCAGCGACACCGGAATGGCGAGGGCGACAATCAGCGTCGCGCGCCAGCTTTGCAGGAACAGAGAAACGACCACCACAACCGCCAGCATGGTCAGCGCCAGCGAGACGCCAATCTCTTTAATGGTGGCGGCAACGAAGGTAGTGGTGTCGAATTTTACCTCGTAGACCAGGTCGTCCGGGAAGCGCGTCGAGAGACGCTCCAGCTCCGCGCGCACCGCGTCGGCCACGCGCAGGGCGTTGGCGGACGGCGTTGGGTAGATGCCAAGGTAAGCAGAGTCGTGCCCGTTCAGCTGCGCGCCGGAGCTGTAGCTGCGCGAGCCGAGCTCGATGGCGGCGACGTCCTTCAGGCGCACCAGCTGGCCCATCTCGCCCGCGCGGATAATGATGTCGGCAAAGTCGTCGGCCTGGCTTAAGCGCCCCAGCCCGTTGATGGTCAGGGTCTGCTGCTGGCCGTTGAACACCGGCGGCGTGCCCACCTGACCTGCCGCCCCCTGCACGTTCTGCTCGCGCAGCGCCTGCGCCACGTCATCGGTGGTCACGTTCAGGGCGTTCATGCGGTCCGGACGCAGCCAGATGCGCATGCTGTAGTCCCGCGCGCCAAACATCTGCACCTGTCCCACGCCCGGCAGACGCGACAGCGCCTCGCGCACCTGCGTGCTGGCGTAGTTGCTGACAAACAGCGGCGTGTGGGTGTTGTTCGGTGAGTAAAGGCTTACTCCCATCATCAGGTTGGTGGCGCGCTTGCGCACCTGTACCCCGTTTTGCTGTGCCTCGGTCGGCAGCTGCGCCACGGCCTGCGCCACGCGGTTTTGCACGTCGATGGCGGCGAGGTCCGGATCGGTCCCCGCCGCAAAGGTGATATTCAGGCTGTAGGTGCCTTCATCCGAACTGGTGGACTCCATATAGAGCATGTGATCCACCCCGTTAAGCTGCGTCTCCAGCGGCGTGGCGATGGCCTCCGCCACGTCAGCCGAGCTGGCGCCCGGCCAGCTGGCAGAGACATTCACCACCGGCGGGGTGATCTGCGGGTACTGCTCCACCGGAATGATCCTCAGCGCGATGGCCCCCAGCAGGGTGATGACCAGCGCAATCACCATCGCGAAGCGCGGGCGTTTGATGAAAAACGTCAGCATGATGGCTCCTTAATTGAGTATCTGGACGGCAGCGCCGGGCTGCACGCGCTGCGCGCCGTCGGTAATCGCTCGCTCACCGGGCTTCACGCCGGAGGCAATCTGAAACTGCTGGCCGATCTGGCCGGCCACGTTCAGCGGGCGCCTTTCGGCGTTGCCGTCGGCGTTAACCACCCAGGCGAAGAACCCGTCGCCGTTCTGCTGAACCGCGGCGGCAGGCAGCGTCAGCACCGGCTGCTCGCTCGCCGGACGCAGGTAGACGTTCACGTTGCCGCCGGGCAGCAGCTGGTGGCGCGGGTTAGCAAACTCGGCGCGCAGCATCACGCTGGCGGTGCGCGGGTCGATCCGGTTGTCCACGGAGGTAAGTTCCCCGCCGACGCGCTGGCCGTTGCTGTCGATCAGCGCCTGCCAGGCCTGCTTCATGGCGCTGATATCCGCGTGCTGTCCGACTTTGGTGGCAAACGCCCCCTCTTCCAGCGCAAAGGCGATGCGGATGGGATCGAGCTGCACCACCTCCACCAGCACGCCGCTGGCAGGATTCACCAGGCTGCCCACGTGGAACTGGCTGTGGCCCACGCGACCGTCAATCGGCGAGGTGATGCGGGTGTAGTTCAGGGTGACGCTGCGGGTGTCGAGCCGGGCTTTCGCCTGCTCCAGCGCGGCGCTCGCCACGTCGCGCTGCATGCGGGCGTTGTCCACGTCGTGACGGCTGATGGCGTTGCTGCTGCCCAGGCTTTCGAAGCGGGAAAGCTGCTGCTGCGCCTGACGCAGCGTGGCTTCAGCGCTTCTCACTTCAGCCTGCGCCAGACGCAGGGCAGCGCGCGGCTCGGCGTCGTCCAGCTCGAACAGCACGTCGCCTTTTTTCACGTACTGCCCGTCGCGGAAGTTGATTTTCGTTATCACGCCTTCCGTACGCGCGCGCAGCTCAACGGTGTGAATGGCTTCGATGCGGCCCGGGATCTGGCGCTCGGCGGCGTGGGCGGTCTGCTCCACGGTGGCGACGCGAACGGGGACCGCGGCGGCGAAGACGGGTTGCAGGGTACTGACAAGAAGGGCGAACAGGAGTGGAAGTTTCATGGGAGTACCTCAGCGTTGTTTCTCCCCTCACCCCGGCCCTCTCCCCAAAGGGGCGAGGGTTAGGGTGAGGGGTAAGATTTTCGTTATGCAGCCTTACGGAACCTGCGGGTCAGTCGCTTCTCGATTTCGACGACGAAGAACATCACCCCAGCCACCGCCAGCGTCACGAACCAGTAGCGCAGCGGCAGCGCTTCGGTGCCGAACAGCATCTGCATAAACGGCAGGTAGATAATGGCCGCCTGGAGCAGGAACAGTACGCCCGTCACCAGCCAGATCCCTTTGTTCGCCAGCAGGCCGCGGTTCAGGGAGAACCCTTCGGTGTTGCGGCAGTTAATCATGTACACCCACTGGGCGCAGACCAGCATCTGGAGCAGCACGGTGCGGATGAACTCCGCGCTGTGCCCGCGCGGGGCCAGCCAGGCTTCAAGCGCAAAGGCGGCGATGGCAATCATGGTGCCGACGAAGGCCACGCGCCACACGGCGTAGGCGTCCATTACGTGCTGCCCGGTCTGGCGCGGCGGGCGGCGCATGATGTTGCGCTCGGCGGCCTCAAAGGCCAGGCCGAAGGAGAGCGTGGCGGAGGTCGCCATGTTCATCCACAAAATCAGCACTGGCGTTAGCGGAATGATGTTCCCCGCCAGCAGCGCAATCACAATCAGCAGCCCCTGCGCCAGGTTGGTCGGCATGATGAACAGGATGGTTTTCTTCAGGTTGTCGTAAACGCGACGCCCCTCTTTCACCGCGCTGGCGATGGTGGCGAAGTTATCATCCGTCAGGACCATGTCTGCCGCCTCTTTGGTGACTTCCGTGCCTTTGATGCCCATCGCGATGCCGACGTCCGCCTGGCGCAGCGCCGGGGCATCGTTTACGCCGTCACCGGTCATGCCGACGATTTCACCTTTGTCCTGCAGCGCTTTCACCAGGCGCAGCTTATGCTCCGGGCTGGTACGGGCGAAGATGTCATACTTCACCGCCGCTTCCGCCAGCTCGGCGTCGTCCATTTTCTCCAGCTGATAGCCGGTGACCGCCTGCTCGCTGTTGCTGATCCCCAGCATCTGGCCGATGCTCATCGCCGTCTGCGGGTGATCGCCGGTGATCATCTTGACGCGGATCCCCGCCTGCTGGCAGGCGTTAATCGCATCAATCGCTTCCGGGCGCGGCGGATCCATCATTCCGGCGATGCCGAGGAAGATCAGGCCGTGGCTCAGGTCGTCGTGCGTCAGCTCCTGCCCGCCGTTCGCCGGCTTGAACGCCGCGGCGACCATGCGCAGCCCCTGACGCGCATAGCGCTCCATCTCCGTTTCCCAGTACGCGCGGTTGAACGCTTGCGCACCGTTACGCGTCTGCTGCTGGTTGCACAGGGCGAAAATGACGTCCGGCGCGCCGGTAATCAAAATCTGCTCCTCACCGCCAATCTGGTAGTGGGTGCTCATATACTTGTACTGCGAGTCGAACGGGATCTTGTTAACCAGCGTGGTCGCCACCGGCTCGAGGTGGGCCTTGGCCGCCAGCACCTTCAGCGCGCCCTCGGTTGGCCCACCGGTAATGCCCCACAGGCCGCGCTCGTCCTGAATCAGCTGGCTGTCGTTGCACAGGTCAACGGTGCGCAGATACTGCTCCAGGACGGTGCCTGGCTGGATCTGCACCGGCTCGTCGCTGCCTTCCAGGTAGATATTGCCTACCGGCTCGTAGCTGTTGCCGTCCACGCGGTAGCAGACGTCGGCGGTGATGATGGCTTTTACCGTCATCTCGTTCATGGTCAGGGTCCCGGTTTTATCCGAGCAGACCACGGTCATCGCGCCCAGCGTTTCAACCGTCGGCAGCTTGCGGATAATCGCCCGTTTGCGCGCCATCGCCTGCACGCCCAGGGAGAGGATGATGGAGATAATCGCCGGCAGACCTTCCGGTACGGAGGCAACCGCCAGGCTGATCAGGGAGAGCAGCAGCTCGCCCATCGGGATCTCGCGGAACATCAGGCTGAAGACGAACAGCGCGGCCATCATCGCCAGAATAATGACGAAGATGGCTTTACCGAGCTTGTCCATCTGCACCAGCAGCGGGGTACGGTGCTTTTCAATGCCCGCCATCATCTGGTTGATGTGGCCGAGTTCCGTATCCTTACCAGTCGCGGTGACCACGCCGACGCCGCCGCCCGCGCTCACGGTCGTTCCTGAGAAGACCATATTGGTGCGGTCTCCCAGCGGTAATTCGCCGCTCAGCGGATTCGTGTGTTTATCCACCACGGTGGACTCACCGGTGAGAATCGCCTCCTCCACGCGTAAATTATGCGCTTCGATTAAACGCATATCCGCCGGAATCCGATCCCCCGCGCGCAATACAATAATATCGCCCGGAACTATTTCCGTCGTCGGTATGGTTTCATGGCTGCCGTTACGAATAACGCGCGCCTCGCTGGAAAGCATATTGCGAATACTCTTTAGCGATTTTTCCGCGTTGCTTTCCTGAATGTGGCCAATTAGCGCATTGATGACCGCCACGCCCAAAATTACCAGCGTATCGACCCAGTGACCCATTACCGCCGTTAATACCGCGGCGGCCAGCAGGACATAAATCAGCACATCATTAAAATGGGCTAAGAAACGCAGCCAGGCGGGTTTACCTTTTTTCTCCGGCAGCGCGTTCGGCCCTGTTTTTTGCAGACGCGCCTGCGCCTCTGCACGATCCAGACCGCTGGCCTGGCTCTGCACGTGGGTAAGCACCTGCTCTGCGGTCTGCTGGTATGCCAGCCCGCCGGAAGGCGGCACGTTTGGGGAGTATTTTTTTTCAGTCATCATATTTTTCCTTCAATTTCCGGTGAACAGAAGCCTGAATTCCTTTCTGGCTTAAATAAATTGATTTTAAAGTCTTGCGGGTAAAATTGATCTACCGCAATATATTTACCACTGGGTTATTCAAAATTGATTAAAATTATTTCGACGAGCTGATTTTTACAAAATATTTCTAAACCAATCCTAAACGAGGGGGAACCATGTTTGGTATTTATCGCGGACGGCGCCTGGCGTTATACATTGTCGCAGCCATTGTTATTGCGACGTTAATTGGATATAGCACCTATATGTTTGTAAAATTATTTTCGTGATGCAGACATTTATTTACATAGCGCGATATTAATTTAATCATCAGGATTAAATTATTCTCCTTCCGCGCATTATTCTTCGGGGGAAGGAATTATTTAATTAAAAAAGGGCCGACGGGTTGATATTGCTTTACGTTAAAGGATGCCGGACAATGACATTTTTAACTGACGATTAACATTACGATGAAACACCCGTTGGAATCGCTGCTGACTGCGGGGGGCATTTTATTGATGGCCCTGATCTCTTGCTTACTGCTACCCGCGCCGTCGCTGGGTCTGGTGCTGGCGCAGAAGCTGGTTCAAACCTTTCATATGGTCGACCTGAACCAGCTCTACACCATTTTGTTCTGCGTGTGGTTTTTACTGCTCGGCGCTATCGAATTCTTCATCCTGCGTTTCGTCTGGCGCCGCTGGTTTTCACTGGCGTCGTAGGCCAATAAAAAAGCCGGGTAGCAGCGATGCCTTACCCGGCCTTTGTTTCGTCAATTTCAATGCGCCCGACTATGGTTCTCTTTGCGGTAAGCCCCGGGCGGCTGATGGAAGGTGCGGGTAAAGATGCGCGTAAACGTCTGCTGCGATTCAAAGCCGTAGCGCAGGCAGATTTCGTACACGCGCTCGTCAGATTCACGCAGATCCCGCGCCGCCAGCAGCAGCTTGCGCTCGCGGATGTAGCGCCCCAGGCTTTCGCCTTTGTACTGCATAAACAGCCGCTGTAAATGCCACTTGGAGTAACCCGCGTGGCGGGCGATCTCTTCGATGCGTAGCGGCTGGTGTAGGTTGTCATCGATCCATTCGACAATCGTATCAATGACCTGAGCGGAAATCGTCATGCTGCTCTCCCCCTCTGTTTCTTGGTTCAACATTATTCCCACCACTCACGAAATTGTTGCGTGCTATCGCTCACCCGGACCGGCTCACCCAGCTCCGGCGTCAGCAGCCGATAATTTTTGTCCTTGCTGGCCCGCGCCAGCTGGATCAGCGGATCGTTCCAGGTGTGTTTCGCCAGCACGAAGCGTCCGTTATGCCCCGGCACCACCGCTTTCGCATTGAGGTCCGCCGAGGCCTGCGCCGTTTCATCCGGCAGCATGTGGATGTACTTCCAGTCCTGGTCGTACTGGCCGTTTTCCATGATGGCTAAATCCACTTCGCCAAACTGCTCGCCGATGGCCTTAAAGTGCGGGCCATAACCGGAATCGCCGCTGTAGTAGACCTTCTGCTCTGGCGTGACAAACATGAAGCTGCCCCACAGGGTCTGGTCACGCTTAATGCCGCGCCCCGAGAAGTGGCGCGCGGGCAGAACATGAACCGTCAGCGCATCGCTGATGTGCACCGACTGGTTCCAGTCCCGTTCGTCGATAATTTCAGGCTTCATTCCCCAGTAGCGCAGGTGGGATCCCACGCCGAGCGGCGTGACGACGCGCTTCACCTTCGGCAGCAGCGCCCGGATGGTGGCATAGTCCAGATGGTCGTAGTGATCGTGCGAGATGATCAGCAGGTCGATTTCCGGCATGCTCTCCGCGCGCCACGGATACTCTCCCGCAAACGCTTTATTGAGGAACGAGAACGGCGCGGCGTAGTTGCCGAGGACCGGGTCGATCAGAATGCGTTTTCCCGCCAGCTGCATATACCACGAGGAGTGGCCGAGCCACACCAGCGTATCCTGCTCCAGAGGCAGGCTCGCCAGATCGGTTTTCACCAGCGGCAGCGGCTGCGCCGGACGAGCGTTTTCGGTTTTACGGGTCAGGAACTGCCACCACGCCACCAGCATGTTTTGCTGCCCGGTAAAGCCAGGCGTCGGGAGCGCGTTGTGGAACTTCCCGTCGCGATAGTGCGGAGAAGCCTCCACTTCCGTGAGCTGCGCACCCTGCGGCGGCTGGCCAAATCCGGCATTCAGAACAAACGGTAAACTCGCAGCTGAAGCAATAATCATGAGGAACACCACGCAGATGAAGAGAGGCTTTTTCATATCCTGACCCGAAAACGCGCGCCATCCGATGGTTTACGCGGGGGAAACTTGATTATGAGTGAGTAAGCACTCATTATAGATATGATGATAAAGTCGTCAAGCCGTTTTCGATCTTTGACATTCCGCGTTGCAGCGTGTCAAAACACGTGTTTCAATCAGGGTTTTTATAATTGAAAGGGGGAAAAATTTAGTGGCACGTCCGAAGAGTGAAGATAAAAAACAGGCCTTACTGGAAGCCGCGACGGTGGCATTTGCACAGTCAGGTATTGCCGCCTCAACGGCGTTAATTGCCCGTAATGCGGGCGTCGCTGAAGGCACGCTGTTTCGCTACTTTGCTACAAAAGACGATCTGCTGAATGCCCTTTACCTGCACCTCAAGCAGGATCTCTGCCAGACCATGCTGGCGAACCTCGATCGCACCCTCACGCTTCCTAAAGAGCATACCCGCAATATCTGGAACAGCTACGTGGACTGGGGGATTCGTAACCCCGTGGCGCATGCGGCGATCCGCCAGATTGGCGTGAGTGAAAAGCTGAGCGCTGAAACGGAACAGGCGGTGAAAGAGATGTTTCCGGAACTTCACGAGCTATGCCGCCGTTCGGTGCGCCCGGTGTTTATGTCCGATGAATTCAAAACGTTTGGCGATGCGCTTTTCTTATCGCTGGCGGAAACCACCATGGAGTTTGCCACCCGCGATCCGTCCCGCGCCACCGATTTTAAAGCGCTGGGTTTTGAAGCCATGTGGCGCGGCTGGCTCAGGAGGATAACGATGGACAGTAAATCCCTGCAGGCGCACGCAAAACGCGTCGCGCTGGAGATGCCTTTCACCGAACACTGCTGGCCGTTTGGCCCCGAGTACGACGTGTTTAAGGTGGGCGGGAAAATTTTTATGCTGATGGCCACCGCGCACGGACGCCCCCACGTTAGCCTGAAATCCGACCCGGAAAAATCCCTGTTAAATCAGCAGATTTACCGTGGCGTTGAGCCGGGCTACCACCTCAATAAAAAACACTGGATTTCGCTCTACGGCACCGAGGACATCACGCCAGAACTGGTCGCCGACCTGATCGAGGATTCGTGGAACCTGGTCGTCGATAAGCTGCCGAAAAAAGACCAGAAATGGATACGCCCTGCCTGATTGTTCGTCTGTGCCGAACAGTATAACCGCTCGAATCGCACTTATCTTTTGCCGCTTCGCGCGGTAATCTGCTCTCCTTTCGCGCCCGCGCACGGGCGAATTTCATTACCAGGAGTAGTCATGGATATCATTTCTGTCGCCCTGAAACGCCACTCTACCAAGGCGTTCGACCCAACCAAAAAACTGACCGCTGAAGAAGCGGAGAAAATCAAAACCCTGCTGCAGTACAGCCCTTCCAGCACCAACTCCCAGCCGTGGCACTTCATTGTGGCCAGCACCGAGGAAGGAAAAGCCCGCGTGGCAAAATCCGCCGCAGGCACTTACGTGTTCAACGAACGCAAAATGCTGGACGCCTCTCACGTGGTGGTGTTCTGCGCGAAAACCGCGATGGACGACGCCTGGCTGGAACGCGTTGTCGACCAGGAAGAGGCCGATGGCCGTTTCAACACGCCGGAAGCTAAAGCCGCGAACCATAAGGGCCGCACCTACTTCGCCGACATGCACCGCGTGGATCTGAAAGATGACGACCAGTGGATGGCGAAACAGGTTTACCTGAACGTCGGTAACTTCCTGCTGGGCGTGGGCGCGATGGGTCTGGACGCGGTACCGATTGAAGGCTTTGACGCGGCGATTCTGGATGAAGAGTTTGGCCTGAAAGAGAAAGGCTTCACCAGCCTGGTGGTGGTCCCGGTCGGGCACCACAGCGTGGAAGATTTTAACGCCACGCTGCCGAAGTCTCGTCTGCCGCTGAGCACGATTGTGACCGAGTGCTGATTCAAACGGGCCGCTGCACGCGGCCCGTTACGTTTTACTGATAACCAGCCTGCGGTGTGGATGTACATCGCGATCGCTTCCCCAGGCAAAGGCAATCCAGCGCTCTTCCAGCTCGGCGTAAGAGTTTACGGGCGTTAACGTCCATTCTTCTCCCACTGTACCGTCTGCCACGCTAATGCGATAGTTCATGGTGAACGCCCAGTCGATCATGCGCAGCCAGAACCGTTGCCCGTCCCCCGTTTGCTCGCTGTCGGAGACTACGATGTCGTATTCGCTGAGCACCCACTGGAAAAATAATTGCGGTAATCCGCTTATTACGCGCTGGTGGACGGCGCGCGGGGTGCGCCATACCATCACCTGCGTGGCGGCACCGTGGGGAAAGGTAATTTCTTTGTGAAATGTAAGCTTCACGGCATACGCCGTATAAGGCTTACCGTCATCGGTCGTCACGAGACGATATTCATCACCATAACGCGATTTTAAAAGCCGGTATCCGACAGGCAGCAAGAACCCCGGCAGATGAAAATCCGCAGTACCCCGCGCCAGAAATGCTTCGGTATGTTCGACGTTTCGGGAGATAAGCCCGAGTTTTTGGCTGAACTCTGCGGAATCAATCATTAGTGGCGACATTAGTTGTTTCTCATCGCATAAGTATAGTCAACTTAACTTCCAATAGAAATCGCGTAAATTCAGTAAGTTGATTAAGCGTCAATAGAGCGTAATCTGCGGATGCTTTATCCCGCACACCAGCGCATAACGCGTTAATGTATCGAGACTCGCCCGGGTAATATTCGCTTCCATTCTTGATACCGTTGGTGCGCTGACGCCCATCCGCTCCGCCACCTGGGCGCGCGTCAGGCCAGCATGATTGCGCCATTGCGCCAGCATCTCCCGCAAACGCTCCTTGCGCTCTTCTGCATCAAAGGAAGCCTGAACCTCTGAATCGCTTAACAGTTCAGCCCTGAGTTCATCCCAGTCAATAATCTTCTTGCTCATCCAACATCTCCTGTTGTCGCTTCAGTGCCAGACGAAGTTCAGCAGAGGGCGTTTTTTGCGTCTTCTTAACAAACACGCGCAAAAGAAAAATCGTCTTTTCCCGCTGGTAAACATAGATACCTCGGGTATGGATCAGCCCAACGGTCCTTATTTCAAACAGGCCATGCGGCAATGGTTTGCTGTCAGGTTCCCGAAGAGCCGTCGGGTTTAAACGCAATTTATCAAGCTGGCGAATCAGCTTCGCCTTCACCCCAGCAGGTAGTAAGAGAATCTCTTCCCTTACCGCCTCATGAACGATAAGTCTGAACACGATATTTCATCCCTGATGATATTAGCATATAAGGCAATTTGCATTAAAGGCTAATTTAGCTTTTCGTGTCCCACCTTACCCATTTTTAACAGGAAGAACCGGAGCCGCTTTGATTACCTGAAAGCGCCTCGCAAAAAACTTACTTCCCCTGCGCCGCCAGCCATTCCATCGCCCTTTCCCCCGCCTCATCCACCGGGAGATACACCAGTAGCCGCGATCCGTTTCGCGGCGCGGAGTACCAGTACATCTGCTGCAGCGTAAAATCTCCCAGTTCTGGATGGGTAAACAGCTTGAGCTGGTTCTCCACGCCGCGCACGTCGTTGCGCTGGTGCCACAGGGTTTTGAACTCTTCGGACACCGCGAAGAAGCGCGCCAGTTTGGCTTCCCACAGCGGGTCGCCCCGGTGCTCGGCCATCGCCGCGCGGAAATAGGAGACGAAAATCGGCAGCACGTCGTCGCGTCTGCCGAGACGCGCGCGCCACGCCGGATGGGTAAGGAACAGATAAATACAGTCGCGGTCTTCCGGCGGGATGGCGTTGAAATCGACGCCCATGAGATGCCCGAAGCTGTCATTCCACGCGACGATGTCGAAGTTGGGCTTCTGAATGCTGGCGGGTTTAGGCATCAGGGTATCGAGCAGGCGGCGCGTGCCTTCGCTGATGCCCTCGCAGCAGACCGCCTGCGGGGCTTCACCCGGCGGCAAGCCGGCGAGCACGAAAAGATGCCGGGCCTCGGTCGGGGTGCACTGCAGCGCTTTTGCGATGGCGGCCATCACTGCGCTGGAGGGGTTGACGTCCCTGCCCTGCTCAAGCCAGGTGTACCAGGTCACGCCCACGTCAGCGAGCATCGCCACCTCTTCCCGGCGCAGGCCCGGCGTGCGCCGCCGACCGCTGCGCGGCAGGCCGAGACGCTGGGGATCGAGGCTTTCCCGCCGGGCACGTAAAAATGCCCCCAGCTGTTTTCGGGTGTCATCCTGAAGTGAGGTGACGGGTTCAGACATCAAGGCCATAAATCCCCCTGCATGGTAGTGCCAGTACCAGTATAAGCAAGAACTGGTACCCGTTTATCAGATGGTTGATGCTACGACCATCTGATGAATGACGCAATGGAGTTACCATGAATACGTCAGTTGTTTCACCGGGTCGCGCAGGCCTGATATTGCTGTTAACCGGCCAGATGCTGCCGATGATTGATACCTCAATCACCAACGTGGCGCTGGACGCCATCACCCACTCGCTGCATGCCACCGCTACCGAGCTGGAGCTCATTGTCGCTCTCTACGGCGTGGCCTTTGCCGTCTGCCTTGCGCTCGGCAGCAAGCTGGGGGATAACCTTGGCCGCCGTCGCCTGTTTATGTGGGGCGTGGCCGTTTTTGGGCTGGCCTCGCTGCTGTGCGGGATGGCGGGAAATATTGAACAACTGCTGGCCGCACGCATCGTTCAGGGCGCGGGGGCAGCGCTCATCATGCCGCAGATCCTCGCCACGCTGCACGTCACGCTAAAAGGTAGCGCCCACGCGAAAGCCATTAGCCTGTTTGGCGGCATTGGCGGGATTGCGTTTATCGTCGGGCAGATGGGCGGCGGCTGGCTGGTGTCGGCGGATATCGCCGGGCTGGGCTGGCGTAACGCCTTCTTTATCAACGTGCCGATTTGTCTGGTGGTGCTGGCGTTAAGCCGCCGCTACGTGCCGGAAACCCGTCGTGAAACACCGTCGCGCATCGACTGGACAGGCACCGTGCTGCTGGCCCTCATTCTTTGCTGCCTGCTGTTCCCGATGGCGCTCGGTCCCCAGTGGCACTGGCCGTGGTCGCTGAAGGTTATGCTTCTTGCCATTATTCCGCTGGCCTGGCTGATGGCGCGAAACGCGCGCAAAAAGGAGCGAGAGAATGCCCATCCGCTGATCCCGCCACGCCTGCTTCAGCTTCGCAGCGTTCGCTTTGGCATCGTGATTGCGCTGCTCTTTTTCAGCGTCTGGTCCGGGTTTATGTTCTGTATGGCGCTGACCATGCAAACCGGTCTGGGGATGGCGCCGTGGCAGTCCGGGAACAGCTTTATCGCCTTGGGCGTGACCTATTTTATCTCTGCCTGGTTCGCGCCGCGGTTGATTGCCCGCTACAGTACCAGCACGATTCTGCTGACGGGTCTGGCAATTCAGATAATCGGCCTGCTGGCGCTCATCGCGACGTTCCGGATTTGGGGCGTAAACAACACCGCGCTGACGCTGGCCCCTGCCACCGGGCTGGTGGGCTACGGTCAGGCGCTGATTGTAAACAGCTTCTACCGCATCGGGATGCGCGATATCCAGCCTGACGACGCAGGGGCCGCAAGCGCCATTCTCAGCACGCTGCAGCAGGCCGCGCTGGGTCTGGGACCGGCCATTTTCGGGGCGATTTTGCTGCACGGGCTGCAGCATTACCACGGGGATTACGCGCAGGCGATTACCCTTTTCCTGGCGGTGGAAACCTGCCTGATGGTTATCCTGGCGCTGGCGACGCTGCGCATGCGTCATCGTCTCTGCCTGCCGGTAGTGAAGGTCTGTGAGGCCGCCAAATAACCCTGTGAATTTGCATAATAGATCCGCAGCCGCCATTATGGGGCTGCAACAATACAGGAGACGTTATGCAGGAATTAATTGCTCAGGTTGAAGAGTTAGGGATTGAAATTAATCACACCACCTCTTTAGTGATTATCTTTGGTATTATTTTTCTCACCGCCATCATTGTTCATTTTATTTTGCACAAACTGGTGCTGCGCGCATTCGAGAAACGCGCGCAGGCCAGTAGCCATTTATGGCTGCAAATCATTACCCAGAATAAATTATTTCACCGTCTGGCCTTTACCCTGCAGGGGATAATCGTCAACGTTCAGGCGGTACTGTGGTTGCAAAAAGGCAGCGAAGCGGCGGAAATACTCACCACCTGCGCGAAGCTGTGGGTGATGGTGTATGCCCTGCTCTCCTTCTTCTCGCTGCTGGACGTGATATTTAATCTGTCGCAAAAGATGGCGACCGCCTCGCAGCTGCCGCTGAAGGGGATCTTCCAGGGCATCAAGCTGGTGAGCGCTATCCTGGTGGGGATATTGATTATCTCCCTGCTGATCGGCCAGTCCCCGGCGATTCTGATCAGCGGTCTGGGTGCGATGGCCGCCGTCCTGATGCTGGTGTTTAAAGACCCGATACTCGGCCTTGTGGCGGGTATTCAGCTTTCCGCCAACGACATGCTCAAGCTCGGCGACTGGCTGGAGATGCCGAAGTACGGCGCTAATGGTACGGTGACGGACATCGGCCTGACGACCGTTAAAGTACGCAACTTCGATAACACCATCACCACCATTCCGACGTGGGCGCTGGTCTCCGACGCCTTTATCAACTGGAGTGGGATGTCCGCCTCCGGCGGGCGACGCATCAAGCGCAGCCTGAATATCGATACCACCAGCATTCATTTTCTCGACGAGCAGGAGCAGCAGAAGCTGATTCAGGCAAAACTGCTGAAGCCTTATCTGGCCGCGCGCCATGAGGAAATTAGCCTGTGGAATCAGCAGAACGGCGAAGGGGAATCGGTATTAAACCTGCGCAAGATGACCAATATCGGCACCTTCCGCGCTTACCTGAATGAATATCTGCGTAATCATCCGCGTATTCGTAAAGATATGACGCTGATGGTGCGCCAGCTGGCGCCGGATGCCAACGGGCTGCCGATTGAAATATATGCCTTTACCAATACGGTAATCTGGGCGGAATACGAAGATATTCAGGCCGATATTTTCGACCATATTTTCGCGGTAGTGGATGAGTTTGGCCTGCGTATTCACCAGTCGCCGACCGGGAACGATATTCGCTCCCTGGCAGGCGTTATTGCCAGATAATCAGGTGCTGGCGCGGGAAATAAAGCGCCAGTCCATCATTACCCTTTCCGTGGGCGCATCCGGGTTGTCGATTTTGTTTAAGAGAAGATTGACCGCCTTGCGCCCGATATCCCGCGACGGCTGTTCGATGGTGGTAAGTGAAATCATGTCCGCCAGCTCCGTACCGTCAAAGCCGACCACGGCAATATCCTCCGGCACCCGCAGACCTGCCTGCTGAATGGCGCGCAACGCGCCCGCCGCCAGCGTATCGGAAACGGCAAATACCGCATCCGGGGGATTATCTTTTAACAGGTTTTGCATCGCCGCCATGCCCGCCCCGGAGCTGAGATCGCTGGCATACTCCACCGCCTGATAGTCCAGATCCCGCAGGTGGATCACGCTCTTGTAGCCGCGTTCGCGCAGGCGGGCATATTTGTAGCTGAGATCGTGGTTGATCATCGCGATACGCTTGCGGCCGTCGTCGGCCAGCTGGCTAACGGCATGCTGTGAAGCGTCCACATCATTGATGCCGACGCAGGAGACCGCGCCCGCATCGGCGTATTCGGCGCACTGCACCCACGGTGCAGAACCAATCAGCGCGGCAAGTTCCGGCAGCTTCGAGAAGGCGTCCATGGTGATAATGCCGTCGACGATTTTGCCGGAGAGCAGGCTCAAGCCCGAGCGGGAGCGCTCGATGTCCGAGCCGGAGTTGCATAGCAGAATGCGGTAGCCGTTTTTCTCCGCCTCGGCTTCGATGCCCTTCACCACTTCAGCGCAGAACGGGTTGGCGATGTTGGACACCATCACCAGGATCATATAGCTGCGGGCGGTGCGCAGCTGACGGGCGAGCAGGTTTGGCTGGTAGTTGCTCTCCTGAATCGCCTGCAGAACGCGCTCGCGGTTTTTCGCCTTCACGGTGTCGCTGTTATTCAGCACGCGAGACACCGTTGCCACGGAGACCCCGGCCAGCTGAGCGATTTTCTGAATTGACATAGCGACGATACATCCTGCGGTTAGCGTTTTGTGCAGGCTACCATAAATTTGTTGCCCGGCGAACCGGGCAATGCGTCAGCATTCCACGCGTACCCAGCGCTGTTGCTGATGGCTTTTCACAATGGCATCAATGATATACATCACGTTTGCGCCATCGTGAAACGTCGCAAACTGCGGCGTCTCCGGCATTGCGCCCGCCTGCACGGCGCGGTAGAACTGCGCCATCATATTTTTGAAGGCATCCGGCCAGCCTTCAATATGCCCGCCAGGGAAATGGGCGCTGTCGGCAACGTCAGGGTTCATCAGCTCCGGATCGTCGGTGAGCGTCTGGTTTGCCTGCGCACGATGGCCGATCCACAGCTGCTGCGGCACCTCCTGGTCCCACGCCAGCGAGAGCTCGCTGCCGTTGATCTCAAACGTCAGGCGGTTTTTACGCCCGGCGCTCACCTGCGAGACGCTAAAGCAGCCCTTGCTGCCGTCGTCAAAGCGGAACAGCACCGAGCCGAAGTCTTCGGTCGTGACTGGTTTGTCTTCATACTCCGCCTGTTCGTCATGGGAGAAGGTTTGATTCCCGCCCTTGCTGGCCCTGCGCGTCGGCCAGACGATGGATAAATCAGCCATCACCTCGGTAATGCGCCGCCCGGTGACGAACTGCACCGTGTCGCACCAGTGGGAGCCGATATCCGCCACCGCGCGCGATGCGCCGCCGAGCGCGGCATCCACCCGCCAGTTGTAGTCGGTTTCCAGCAGCATCCAGTCCTGTAGGTAGCTGCCGTGTGAGGCAAAAATCCGCCCGAGGCTGCTTGCGCGCAGCATGCTCGCCGCCTGACGCACCATCGCAAACTGGCGATAGACGAAGCTCACGCCATGCACCACGCCCGCCTGCTCCGCCAGCGCCACCAGCTCGCGCGCCTCCTCAGGCGTCATGCACAACGGCTTTTCGGAAAACACGTGCTTGCCCGCGCGCAGGATCTGGCGGTTAACCTGTGCGTGCAGGTGGTTCGGCGTGCAGTTGTGCACCACGTGCAAATCAGGGTGCGCGAGCAGCTCCTCAACGCTGCCGTACGCGTGCGGTACGTTTAGCAGGCGCGCCTTTTCCTGCGCCTTAACGAGCGAGCCGTCGCACAGCGCGACCACCTGAACAAACCCGAGGCGCCTGAGCGCCTCGATATGCGCCGGGCCAATAAACCCGCTGCCGACGATCCCGACGTTAATCATGACTGCCCCCTGCGGCGAAATCATCAAACGCCCGTCCGGAAACGGGAATGATATGGCGGCGGATAAATTCGCTGCCTTCGCGCGCGCCGGTATCGCCATCCTTCAGGCAGCACTCCCACTCCAGCACCGCCCAGCCGTCGTAGTCGTACTGGGTCAGCTTGCTGAAAATGCCCTTAAAGTCGATCTGCCCGTCACCGGGCGAACGGAAGCGACCGGCGCGGTTGATCCACGGCTGGTAGCCGCCGTACACGCCGCTGCGCCCGCTGGGGCGAAACTCGGCATCCTTCACGTGGAACGCCTTGATGCGCGCATGGAAGATGTCGATAAAGGCCAGATAGTCCATCTGCTGGAGCAGCATATGGCTCGGATCAAAGAGGATGTTGCAGCGCGGATGGTTATCCACCAGCGCCAGAAAACGCTCGAAGGTCACGCCGTCGTGCAGATCTTCCCCGGGATGCAGCTCAAAGCAGACGTCCACCCCCTGCTCGCCAAAGGTATCCAGTATTGGCCGCCAGCGGGTTGCCAGCTCCTCGAACGCTTCCTGAAAACGCTGCTCGTTATGCGGCGGCCACGGATAGAAAAACGGCCACGCCAGCGAGCCGGAGAAGGTGGCGTGCGCTTTCAGACCTAATCTTGCCGAGGCGACCGCCGCCTGCTTCAGCTTCTCCGTGGCCCACGCCCGACGCGCAGCATCGTTACCGCGCACTGATGCGGGCGCGAAGTGGTCAAACGCGTCGCTGTAGGCGGGGTTCACCGCCACGAGCTGCCCTTCCAGATGGGTAGACAGCTCGCTGATAACCAGCCCGTGCGCGGCCAGCGTAGCGGCGATGTCATCGCAGTAGGCCTGGCTCTCCGCCGCTTTCTCGACGTCAAAGATGTGCGGATGGTTGCAGGGGATCTGCACCGCCTTATAACCTTTACCTGCCGCCCATTCAGCCAGCCCGTCGAGCGAATTAAACGGCGCTTCTGCGCCAATAAACTGCGACAGAAAAATGCCGGGTCCTTTCATCGTCCTCATACCACCTCCTGAACGTTACGCCTTGTCATCGTCATACTTAAACGTGAGAAGGAAAATCAGCGCGATCGCCGCGGCCGCTACCGCCGGGATCCACCAGAATGTCACCCACGCCTGCGGCACGGTCTGCCCTGCCACCAGGCGGTTATAGAGCGCGCCGGAAATTTGCGAGCCAAGCAGCATGCCGATGCCGTAGGTGAACATCACGATCATGCTCTGGGCCTGGCCTTTCACCTTTTCGCCTGCCACCCGGTCGGTGTAGATAAAGCCGACGACAAAGAAGAAATCGTAGCAGACACCGTGGAGCAGAATGCCGAGATACAGCAGAATGCGCCCCTCCTCGCTGACGCCCAGCGCGAACATGGCGTAGCGCACGAACCACGCCAGCATGCCGATCAGCAGCATGACCTTCACGCCCAGACGGCGGAACAGCAGCGGAATGACCAGCATGAAGACGATCTCGGACATCTGCCCGAAGGACATGGCGGTGCTGACGTCGGCAATTCCTGCATCCGCCAGATACGAGGCGGTGTAGGCGTAATAGGTGCCGAGCGGGACGGAGATCAGCATCGCGCAGACGGAGAAGACGAAAAAGTGGCGGGTTTTGAGCAACGCGAACGCATCCGCGCAGAAGAGATCGCGCACCTTCACCGGCAGGCCTTTCGCGGGCGCAGGCGTGTGCGGCAGCGTCAGGCTGTAAAGCGCCAGCAGCACGGAGCTGGCCGCCGCTACCTTAAAGATGGTAACGCTGGACGCCACGCCGGTGACGCCGATGAAAATGCCCGCCACGATCCAGCCGATGGTGCCGAACACGCGCACCACCGGGAAGGTTTTATCCACGTTCGCCAGGCTATGGAACGCGATGTTGTTGGTCAGCGCCAGCGTCGGCATGTAGCAGAGCGTGTAGCCAAACAGCAGGCCAATCAGCAGCGCGCCGTTCTCGGCAATCAGCGCCCCCGGCACGAACCAGAGGATCGCCGCGCCCGCGAGGTGCATCACCGCCATCACCTTCTGCGAGGCGAAGAAGCGGTCCACCAGCATCCCGAGCACGAACGGCGAGAGAATCGAGGCGATTGGCCCGGCGGAGAACGCATCGCCAATCAGCAGAGACATGTTGTGCTGGGTCATCACCAGGCCGAGCGTGACCGACCAGCTACCCCAGATAAAAAATTGCAGAAACATCATCAGCGACAGCCGCGGCACCAATAGCCGGTGCTGCACTATCGCCTTTTCACTACTTTCAGTTGACACCATGATAAGCCTCACCCGGAAAAAGTAATCGATTACAAAACAGTTCAAATAAAAAGTAATCGATTACAAAATAAAGATCCTGTGGATCGTAGAAGATTTGGGAGGGGGGTCACGATAAAGATGAAGCAGTGTTTTGTAGGCCCGGTAAGCGCAGCGCCACCGGGCGTGAAGGCAGGTGCGGTCTGGTTTGGTGCGGTCTGTTGCCCTCACCCCGGCCCTCTCCCACAGGGAGAGGGAGAAAAAACGTACGCCGGGTAAGCGCAGCGCCACCCGGCATAAAACTTAACTAAACCAGCTGCCAACCCAGCTATGGAATTTCATCAACAACAAATCCCACATCACGCG
>NZ_JADBQM010000013.1:0-169368 GCF_014895895.1 Enterobacter cloacae complex sp. P14RS | reverse complement strand
GTAGTGATTGCAGCGGTCAGGGTAGTTTTACCATGGTCAACGTGGCCGATAGTACCAACGTTGACGTGCGGTTTTGTACGTTCAAATTTTTCTTTAGACACGGCTATATTCCTTACTATAGTGCTCTCCCCTCTGGAGAGAGCACGGGACTTAGGTTTTAATCCTGTGGATTACTTACCACGGGCTTCAATAACGGCCTGAGCAACGTTGTTAGGCGCATCATCATACTTCAGGAATTCCATGGTGTATGATGCACGACCTTTGGTCAGAGAACGCAGCTGAGTTGCATATCCGAACATTTCAGACAGCGGAACTTCAGCGTGGATCTTAACGCCAGTTACTTCGGATTCCTGACCACGCAGCATACCGCGACGACGGCTCAAGTCACCGATAACGTCACCGGTGTTCTCTTCAGGAGTTTCTACTTCAACCTTCATGATTGGCTCAAGCAGAACTGGTTTTGCTTTCTTAAAGCCTTCTTTAAAGGCAATAGACGCAGCCAGTTTAAACGCCAGTTCAGAGGAGTCAACGTCGTGGTAAGAACCGAAGTGCAGACGGATACCCATGTCAACAACCGGATAGCCAGCCAGAGGGCCCGCTTTCAGCTGTTCCTGGATGCCTTTATCAACGGCTGGGATGTATTCGCCAGGAATTACACCACCTTTGATGTCGTTGATGAACTCGTAACCTTTCGGGTTAGAGCCCGGCTCCAGTGGGTACATGTCGATCACAACGTGACCGTACTGACCGCGACCACCAGACTGCTTAGCGTGTTTACCTTCAACATCGGTAACTTTCGCGCGAATCGCTTCGCGGTAAGCAACCTGAGGTTTACCCACGTTCGCTTCAACGTTGAATTCACGCTTCATACGGTCAACGATGATGTCCAGGTGCAGTTCACCCATACCAGCGATGATGGTCTGGTTAGATTCTTCATCAGTCCATACGCGGAATGATGGGTCTTCTTTCGCCAGACGGCCCAGAGCCAGACCCATTTTTTCCTGGTCAGCTTTGGTTTTTGGTTCAACCGCGATGGAGATTACCGGCTCAGGGAATTCCATACGCTCCAGAATGATCGGGTGATCCGGGTCACACAGGGTGTCACCAGTGGTCACGTCTTTCAGACCGATAGCTGCAGCGATGTCGCCCGCACGAACTTCTTTGATCTCTTCACGTTTGTTAGCGTGCATCTGTACGATACGGCCAAAACGTTCACGCGCCGCTTTCACGGAGTTCAGGATGGTGTCACCAGAGTTAACCACACCAGAGTAAACGCGGAAGAAGGTCAGGTTACCCACGAATGGGTCGGTAGCAATTTTGAACGCCAGTGCAGAGAACGGCTCGTCATCACTTGCGTGACGCTCAGCCGGAGTATCTTTACCGTCGTCCAGGATGCCGTTGATCGCAGGAACGTCAACCGGGGATGGCAGGTAGTCAACTACCGCATCCAGCATCGCCTGAACACCTTTGTTCTTGAACGCAGAACCACAGGTTACCAGGATGATTTCGTTGTTCAGAACGCGCTGACGCAGAGCTTTTTTGATCTCTTCTTCAGACAGTTCTTCACCACCCAGGTATTTCTCCATCAGCTCTTCAGAAGCTTCAGCAGCGGATTCGATCAGGTTCTGGTGCCATTCGTCAGCCAGGTCCTGCATCTCAGCCGGGATATCTTCGTATTCGAAGGTAACGCCCTGGTCTGCATCGTTCCAGTTGATGGCTTTCATTTTCACCAGGTCGATAACGCCGGTGAAGCCTTCTTCAGCACCAATTGCCAGCTGCAGCGGAACAGGGTTCGCGCCCAGACGGGTTTTGATCTGGCCAACAACTTTCAGGAAGTTAGCACCCATACGGTCCATTTTGTTAACGAACGCGATGCGTGGAACTTTATATTTGTTCGCCTGACGCCATACGGTTTCAGACTGTGGCTGAACACCACCAACTGCGCAATAAACCATTACCGCGCCGTCAAGAACACGCATGGAACGTTCTACTTCGATGGTGAAGTCAACGTGGCCCGGGGTGTCGATGATGTTTACGCGATGCGGTTCGTACTGCTTAGCCATACCTGACCAGAATGCAGTAGTCGCTGCGGAGGTGATGGTAATACCACGCTCCTGCTCCTGTTCCATCCAGTCCATGGTGGCTGCGCCGTCATGAACTTCACCGATTTTATGGTTTACACCGGTGTAGAACAGAATACGTTCGGTAGTAGTGGTCTTACCGGCGTCGATGTGCGCACTGATACCGATGTTACGGTAGCGTGCGATGGGTGTTGTACGAGCCATTTGATTCCTCGTTTGTTTCTTTAGGCGTTCAGTTAAGTTACCCAGAGCGGGCAGCTTCTCTGAAGCGCCCGCCTGGTGACTAATACTCCGAAGGGATTACCAACGGTAGTGTGCGAACGCCTTGTTGGCTTCTGCCATACGGTGAACGTCTTCACGTTTCTTAACTGCAGTACCTTTGTTTTCTGCAGCATCAGAAAGTTCGTTCGCCAGACGCAGAGCCATGGATTTATCACCGCGTTTACGAGCAGCTTCAACGATCCAACGCATTGCCAGGGCATTACGACGAACCGGACGAACTTCAACTGGAACCTGATAAGTAGAACCACCAACGCGGCGGGACTTAACTTCTACAGTTGGGCGAACGTTGTCGAGAGCGACTTCGAAAGCTTCCAGTTCATTTTTACCAGAACGCTGAGCCAGGGTCTCCAGCGCGCTGTATACGATTGCTTCTGCAGTAGATTTTTTACCATCTACCATCAGGATATTTACAAATTTTGCCAGCAGTTCTGATCCGAACTTCGGATCTGGAAGAATTTTACGCTGACCAATGACGCGACGACGTGGCATGGGAATACTCCGTTGTTAATTCAGGATTGTCCAAAACTCTACGAGTTTAGTTTGACATTAAGATAAATCAGTTTGGCCTTACTTAACGGAGAACCATTAAGCCTTAGGACGCTTCACGCCGTACTTGGAGCGAGCCTGCTTACGGTCTTTAACACCTGAGCAGTCCAGCGCACCACGAACGGTGTGGTAACGAACACCCGGAAGGTCTTTAACACGACCGCCACGGATCAGGATCACGGAGTGCTCCTGCAGGTTGTGACCTTCACCACCGATGTAGGAAGTCACTTCGAAACCGTTAGTCAAACGCACACGGCATACTTTACGCAGTGCGGAGTTTGGTTTTTTAGGAGTGGTGGTATATACACGAGTACATACGCCACGTTTCTGCGGGCAGGCTTCCAGCGCAGGCACGTTGCTTTTTGCAACTTTGCGTGCACGTGGTTTGCGTACCAGCTGGTTAACTGTTGCCATTAAATAGCTCCTGGTTTTAGCTTTTGCTTCGTAAACACGTAATAAAACGACCTCATACAATATGAGGACGCGAAATTTTAGGGCTACGTCGAAAAGGTGTCAAGAAATATACAGCGATCTCAAATCACCAGTTCATTTGACTGGCGTGCGTCACAGTAAGATTGACGAAATCAGTATAGCCAACCACGTCAATTTTGGCTGAAATTTGACCAGAAAGACCCCGCGCATCCAGATCGTCCTTCAGCGCAGAGACCGTTATGGGGGCATTCGTGAGAATTTCAACGAAACGTCCACCTTCAAGTGCAGCGAGTACGCCATCCTGAATCAGCAGCAGATCGTCACCTTCGCGCAGCATGCTCAACAGCGTGTCGATATCACATTGCCATGGTGAATGGCTGAGAATATGGAGCATGGAAGCCTCAGAAAGTCAGAATGGTGTCGTAGTGGGATAGTTGTTCACGCAGTGCTGCGGCAGGTAAGGTCGTCACATCCAGCACAAAAGGCGTCTTATCGCTTAAACCGCGCGCCGTTAAAGAGTCGGCACAGACATAGCAGGTTTCGATATCGTAAAGCGGCAGCACTTTGAAGGTGGCGATGTAGTCGCGCGCCAGAATGGCCTGCGGCTGTTGGCCGGCCAGAAGCTGAAGCACGCCGTCCCCCAGAAAGAAGACACCGATATCTTCTGTTAACGCCGATGTTGCAAGCAGCGCATCCAGGCCTTCGCGGCCAGAGGTGCTGCCGTGCGGCGCAGAAGTAAAAACAAATGCCACACGCTTCATCAGAATTGCACCACTCTGTCGCAGGTTAACGCCGCCTGAGCCAATGCGCCCAGACCACTCAACGAAAAACCAGGCTGCAGGTTAGCGCCTGATAATCCCAGGCGCTCGGCTTCGGCTGCATCCGTCACGCCGCGACGCAGCGCCGCCGCCACGCAGATATGCAGCTCAACGCCCTGCTTTTCATTTAACGCCTGCCAGGCGCGGACCAGATCAAACTCGTCGCTCGCCGGCGACGTAAACTGGTTCGCGTTATACACCCCTTCCCGATAGAAGAAGACGCTCGCCAGTTCGTGTCCGGCCGCCAGCAGCGCATGCGCAAACTGCAGCGCGCTGCTGGCCTGTTGAGTCCCATACGCCGGGCCCGTCACCATTAATGCAAAACGCATTACTTATCTTGCCCCACGAAATCGCCGCTTTTGAACTGACGGATGTAGAGGTAAACCGTATGCTTGGAGATGTTCAGACGATCGGCCACCTGGTTGATGGCATCTTTAATGTCGAAAATCCCTTTCTCGTAGAGATTGAGTACGATCTGGCGATTCTTGGCGTTGTTCGATACGTTGCGGTCAGCATTGACCTCTTCAATGGTGAACTCAAGCGTCTGCGTGACGAGATCTTCAACGGAGGAGGCAAAGTTAACAGAAGAGCCAACGTCTGGCGTTTCTGGCGGAATAAAGGTGCTCATGATCTGCGAGAATGGCACATCAAGGTTCATGTTGATGCACAGCAGCCCAATCACACGATGCTCGCGATTTCGAATCGCGATGGTTTCTGATTTCATCAGCACGCCGCTTTTGGCGCGGGTGAAATAACATTTTGAGACGCTGCTGTCCGCGCCGGTCATGTCATGCAACATACGCAATGCAAGGTCGGTAATTGGCGAACCAATTTTACGGCCGGTATGCTCACCATTAGCAATGCGGATGGCGGAACACTTCAGATCTTGCAGGGAGTGCAATACGATTTCGCAGTGGGAACCAATGAGCATCGCTAACCCGTCCACTACCGCTTCATAGGATTTCAGAATATCGAAGTCGGTCTGGTCAAAAGGACGTTGATCCAGCAAATCAAGTTCACTGGTTTCGTTGGTTAAAAGCGACCTGGACATGAAAAAAACACTCCTTTTCAGGAGCCTGTCGTTAGGTTTTCAGGGCAGGCTCATTATCTACACGGACAACTAAATTAATACAGCGTGCCTAACGCTTTCCAGTGTTAATTATATCTGCCCCACAATAAAAAACCGCCGCCTTAAAAGGCGGCGGTTTGCATCACATTACTTCTTAGCGTCTGTCGCAGCTTTCTGATCTGCCTGCGCTTCCGGTTTCGCATCCGCTTTCGGCGCTGGTTTGATGTCCAGCAGCTCTACGTCGAAGACCAGCGTGGAGTTAGCCGGGATACCCGGGACGCCAGTTTTGCCATAGGCCAGATCCGGTGGGATAACCAGCTTGATTTTGCCGCCTTTTTTGATGTTTTTCAGGCCTTCAGTCCAGCCTGGGATCACACCGTCAAGACGGAAGGAAAGAGGTTCACCACGGGTGTAAGAGTTATCGAACTCTTTACCGTCGATCAGCGTACCTTTGTAGTTCACCACAACGGTGTCGCTGTCTTTAGGCGCATCACCGGTACCTTCTTTCTCAACTTTGTACACCAGACCAGTAGAAGAGGTTTTCACACCCTTCTCTTTAGCAAAGGTGTCGCGGTAGGCTTTGCCTTTCGCTTCGTTGTCTTTAGCGTCCGCTTCCATCTTGGTCTGAGCGGCACCCTTCACGCGCGCTTCGAACGCCTGCAGAGTCTGTTCGATTTCCTGGTCAGACAGTTTGCTCTTATCAGCAAAAGCGTCCTGAACACCCGCGATCAGCTGGGCTTTGTCCAGTTTGATGCCCAGTTTCTCTTGTTCTTTCAGAGAGTTTTCCATGTAGCGGCCCAGAGATGCGCCCAGTGCGTAGGCGGATTTCTGGTCGTCATTTTTGAACGCCGCTTTGCTGTCTGCAGTGGCAGCAGGCTTCGCAGCAGTATCAGCAGCGAATGACAGCGGCGCGTTCAGTGCAACAGCCATCGTCGTCGCCAGCAGCGTTACTTTAAACAGTGATTTCATCCATATCTCCAGGGCCTGGGGACTCTCACCCCAGCGTTAAACGTAAATGAGTGACGTACTATAAAACGTTGCGGAAGAAATCTACAGACAGACACTTCCAATTCTCGCCACTTTTCAGACTATTTTTGTTTAAATAAGTTTCTTGCCAACGGGATAGAGACTGCACTTAAGGATAAACTCAGTTAAACTGCGCCGCCGCTGGGCCAATATGGCGTATCAGATATAAACGAGGTGAATGATGAAGGACACAATGATAGAAGCGAGAATGGCTGAGCTGGAAAGCCGCCTGGCTTTTCAGGACATCACCATCGAAGAGCTTAACCAGACCGTGACCGCGCACGAACTCGAAATGGCGAAACTACGGGATCATATGCGCCTGCTGACGGAAAAGCTGAAGGCGACGCAGCCGTCAAATATTGCCTCTCAGTCGGAAGAGACGCCACCACCTCATTATTGAGGCGTAAAAAAAGCGGGATTATCCCGCTTTTTTATTTTCCGCATGACGGAATTAGTGGCAACCGCAGCCGCCGTTGCCGCAACCACCTTTACCGTGGCCGTGGTCATGACCATGGTCGTGGCCGTGACCACCGCAGCAGCCGTCGTGGCCGTGATCGTGATCATGGTCGTGACCATGCGCACCGTGAACGTGGCCATGAGCCAGCTCTTCTTCGGTCGCTTCACGGATCGCAACAACTTCTACGTTGAACTTCAGGTTCTGGCCAGCCAGCATGTGGTTGCCGTCAACCACAACGTGGTCGTCTTCAACTTCAGTGATTTCAACAGGAACCGGACCCTGGTCAGTTTCAGCCAGGAAGCGCATGCCAACCTGCAGCTCGTCAACGCCCATGAACACGTCTTTAGGAACGCGCTGAACCAGGTTGTCGTCATACTGACCGTAAGCGTCGTTCGCGCCTACAGCAACGTCGAATTTATCGCCAACTTCATGACCTTCCAGCGCAGTTTCCAGGCCGGAAATCAGGGAACCGTGACCATGCAGGTAGTCCAGCGGCGCACTCACCGGAGACTCATCAACCAACACACCGTCTTCTGTACGTACCTGATAGGCCAGGCTGACCACCAGGTCTTTTGCTACTTTCATGATATCTCCTGAGCGTGGGAAAATTGCTGGCGCAGATTGTAGCGGAAATCTGCACCCGTGTACCCTTAAGCTTAAAAAAACTCAGAGCATATCGCTAGTCTGGATGAAAAATGCCGATCACTTGCTCTTCTTTGCGAACGTGATCGCGTGCTTCTTTGTCGGCCTCACGCATCTGGTGACCGCACTTAACGCACTCAACTATATCAATATTATTTTCGCGCCACATGGCCAGCGTATCTTGAGCCTGGCAAGACGGGCACTTTGCACCCGCGATAAAGCGTTTACGTACAGCCATCTTTCGTTACCTTTTATTCAAATTCATCCCAGCCGTCGAGCTGGCGTCGTTCCTGCTGCATCTCTCGCTGAAAGATCTCCTCCAGCTCGCGCCGCGCTTCCCGCACGCGGGAGATCTGCGCCGTATCGCTATGTACAGGCATTAATTCGCGCAGCATGCGCATATCCAGCCGGCGGAAGTGCATCTGGGCGCGCTGCGCCTGGTGAGGATGCATCCCCAGGGAGATTAACGCCTTGCGCCCCAGTTCCAGCGCACTGGAGAACGTCTCACGGGAGAAGTGTTTCACACCTGCCTGCAACAATTCGTGAGCTTCAACACGCCCCCGGGCACGCGCCAGAATATTCAGGTGCGGAAAGTGCTGCTGACATAGCTCCACCAGCTTCATCGTATCTTCCGGATCGTTGCAGGTGATGACGATAGACTCCGCGGCTTCCGCCCCGGCCGAGCGCAGAAGCTCAAGCTGAGTGGCATCGCCGTAATAGACCTTGTAGCCATATTTGCGCATCAGGTTGACCGCGCTGATATCGCGCTCCAGCACCGTAATGCGCATTTTGTTCGCCATCAACAGGCGTCCAATCACCTGCCCGAAGCGGCCGAAGCCCACGACGATCACCTGCGGCTTATCGTCTTCTACCCACGGCGCTTCATCTTCATCGTCTGCCGGATTCAGGCGGCGCGACAGGAGTTTATCCACCATCTTCATCAGCAGAGGCGTGGTCATCATCGACAGCGTTACCGTCACCAGCAGCAGCGCCATCTGGTCATCTTTAAACAGCTTCTGGGAGGAGGCGGTGGAGAACAGCACAAACGCAAACTCGCCCCCCTGGCTCAACACGCTGGCAAACTGCATGCGTTCCGAACTGCGCAACCCGTAGATACGCGCCATGACGTAAAGCACCAGCATTTTCACCGCCACCAGGATCGCAACACTCACCGCAACCCAGAGCAGATGGGTATAAAGCACCCCAAGATTGAGCGCCATTCCCACCGAAATAAAGAACAGGCCTAACAGCAGCCCTTTGAAGGGATCGATGGCAATTTCCAGTTCGTGCCGATATTCACTCTCCGCCAGCAGCACGCCGGCAATAAAGGTGCCCAGCGCCATCGACAGCCCCAGCGCGTCCATAAACAGCGCCGAGCCGAGCACCAGCAGCAGCGTCGCGGCGGTAAACACCTCGCGCACGCCCGAGGCGGCAATAAAGCGGAACACCGGACGTAACAGGAAACGTCCGCCAATCAGCATGCCCGCGAAGGCCAGCACCTTCATGGAAATTTTTGCCCAGTCGAAGTGATCGTCGCCCGAGCCCGCCAGCAGCGGCACCAGCGCCAGCGCCGGGATCACCGCTAAATCCTGGAACAACAGCACCGAAAAGCCCAGCTGTCCGGCCTCATTGCGGTTCATCCCCTTGTCGCGCATCAGCTGCAGCGCCATCGCCGTCGACGACATTGCGAGACCAATCCCGCCAATCACCGCCGCCTGCCAGGAAAAGTTGGTCAGCATTAACAGGCCAGCCAGAATCGCGGCGCTAAACAGCACCTGCGCGGCGCCCACGCCAAAGATAGAGCGTCGAAGCTGCCACAGCTTCGAGGGGTTCAGTTCGAGGCCGATGATGAACATCAGGAACACCACGCCGAGCTCCGAGAAGTGGAGAATTTCATCCACGTCGCTGATGAAACCCAGTCCCCATGGGCCAATGGCGATCCCCGCGAGCAAATACCCCAGCACCGCCCCGATGCCGATACGGGCGGCAAGCGGCACCGCGACGACGGCGGCAAATAAAAACAGCACCCCGGCGAGGAGTAAATTCGATCCTTCCATTAACGACCTCCTGCCGGAATCGGTGATGCCAGCCATTCACCGTAGGCTCTGGCGTGGCTTGCCAGCGCTTTCGGGTCCTGACGCCGTGCCCAGTAAACAATAATCGGGCTCATCCAGTGCATGCGGCACATGGCCGCCGTCAGCTCGAACGGCCTCAGGATGTCGCTCATGGGATAGCGGTTCAGCCCGTCGTGACGGTAAGCGCTTTCGGGTTCACCGGTGGTGATCACACTGCGCCAGTACTTTCCCGCCAGCTGGTTGCCCCCCACCCCGCTGGAAAAGCCCCGGCTCAGCACGCGGTCCAGCCACTCTTTCAGCAGCGCCGGACAGCTGTAGGTATAGAGCGGATGCTGAAATACAATCACGTCATGCTGACGCAGCAGTTCCTGCTCGTAAGGAATATCGATAAAGAAATCAGGATAGTGCGCGTAGAGATCGTGCACCGTGACGTTACTGAGCTGTGTGGCCGGCTTAAGCAGGACCCGGTTCGCCACCGAGTCCTGAGATTCCGGATGGGCATACAGCAGCAGCACTTTCGCTGTCTGAGACATCACTCCCCTCCCGGTTCTGTTTTTGTGTATTGTTGTCGTTTTGGGCTACCATGGCGGCCCGGTGGGGAAAATGGCCCACACCTTACATTATCATAATGACAAATTAACATAGTCGGAACATACGGCGCTTCTATGATTGTTTTCTCCTCGTTACAAATTCGTCGCGGCGTGCGCGTCCTGCTGGATAACGCCACAGCTACCATCAACCCGGGCCAGAAAGTGGGTCTGGTCGGCAAAAACGGCTGCGGTAAATCCACCCTGCTGGCGCTGCTGAAAAACGAGATTAGCGCGGATGGCGGTAACTTTACCTTCCCGGGGAACTGGCAGCTCGCGTGGGTAAACCAGGAGACGCCAGCCCTGAGCGAACCGGCGCTCGACTATGTTATCGACGGCGATCGCGAATACCGTAAGCTCGAAGCGGAACTCAACGCGGCCAACGAGCGCAACGACGGTCACGCCATCGCTACCGTTCACGGCAAGCTGGACGCCATCGACGCGTGGACCATTCGCTCCCGCGCCTCCAGCCTGCTGCACGGCCTGGGCTTCAGCAATGAACAGCTTGAACGCCCGGTAAGCGACTTCTCCGGCGGCTGGCGCATGCGCCTCAACCTGGCGCAGGCGCTGATCTGCCGCTCAGACCTGCTCCTGCTCGATGAACCGACCAACCACCTCGATCTCGATGCGGTTATTTGGCTCGAGAAGTGGCTCAAAAGCTATCAGGGCACTCTGATTCTCATCTCCCACGACCGCGACTTCCTCGACCCGGTGGTGGATAAAATCATTCATATCGAACAGCAAACCATGTTCGAGTACACCGGTAACTACAGCTCTTTCGAGCGCCAGCGCGCGACGCGCCTTGCCCAGCAGCAGTCGATGTATGAAAGCCAACAGCAGCGCGTGGCGCACCTGCAGAGCTTCGTGGATCGCTTCAAAGCTAAAGCGTCAAAAGCCAAGCAGGCCCAGAGCCGCATTAAAATGCTGGAACGCATGGAGATGATCGCCCCGGCACACGTGGATAACCCGTTCCACTTCAGCTTCCGCGCGCCGGAAAGCCTGCCGAACCCGCTTCTGAAGATGGAAAAGGTCAGCGCGGGTTATGGGGATCGCATCATCCTCGACTCTATCAAGCTTAACCTGGTGCCGGGTTCGCGCATTGGCCTGCTGGGGCGCAACGGCGCCGGTAAATCAACGTTAATTAAGCTGCTCGCGGGCGAGCTTAACCCAACCAGCGGTGAAATCGGCCTGGCGAAGGGCATTAAGCTTGGCTATTTCGCCCAGCATCAGCTGGAATTTTTACGCGCGGATGAATCCCCGATTCAGCATCTGGCGCGTCTTGCGCCGCAGGAAATGGAGCAGAAACTGCGCGACTACCTCGGCGGCTTCGGCTTCCAGGGCGATAAGGTGACCGAAAACACCGGGCGTTTCTCGGGCGGCGAAAAAGCCCGTCTGGTGCTGGCGCTGATTGTCTGGCAGAGACCCAACCTGCTGCTGCTCGATGAACCGACCAACCACCTGGATCTCGACATGCGTCAGGCGCTGACCGAAGCGCTGATTGAGTTCGAAGGCGCACTGGTTGTCGTGTCGCACGATCGCCACCTGATCCGCTCCACCACCGACGATCTCTACCTGGTACACGGCGGCAAAGTCGAACCGTTCGACGGCGATCTGGAAGACTACCAGCAGTGGCTGACGGACGTACAAAAGCAGGAAAACCAGCCGGAAGAGTCAGCGAAAGACAACGTCAACAGCGCACAGTCGCGTAAAGACCAGAAGCGCCGCGAAGCGGAACTGCGCACCCAGACCCAGCCGCTGCGTAAAGAGATTGCCCGTCTTGAAAAAGAGATGGAAAAGCTCAACGCCACGCTTGCCGCCGTCGAAGAGAAGCTGGGCGACAGCGACCTGTACGATCAGAGCCGTAAAGCGGAGCTAACGGATTGTCTGCAAACGCAGGCGAAAGCTAAATCCAGCCTCGAAGAGTGCGAAATGGCATGGCTGGATGCCCAGGAACAGCTGGAAGCGATGCTGCAGGCAGACTGAATTTTTACCCCGTTGTGCGAACGGAATCTATCTCTGGTTCGGAAATCCAGGCTAAACGGGGTACAATTCGGAAAGTATAGTGAATTTCTGACAAGAATCAGCATCGTCCTTATGACCCAAATCATTCCATCAGACTTCGACATTACAGCCGAAGACAGCACCGAGTTCGTGCCCATGCGCGGCGTGGCCAACTGCCATTTGCAGACCATGCTGCCGCGGCTGATCCGCCGCAAGGTCCAGTTCACTCCGCACTGGCAACGGCTCGATCTGCCGGACGGTGATTTTCTGGATCTCGCCTGGAGCGAAGCGCCGGAACAGGCTCTTCATAAGCCGCGTCTGGTGGTTTTTCACGGTTTAGAAGGCAGCCTGCACAGTCCGTATGCGCATGGGTTAATTGAGGCCGCCAAAGCGCGCGGCTGGCTCGGCGTGGTGATGCATTTTCGCGGCTGTAGCGGCGAGCCGAATCGTCAGAAACGCATTTATCACTCGGGTGAAACCGAAGATGGCACGTGGTTTCTACACTGGCTGCGGGAAAATTATGGCGCCGCGCCAACGGCCGCCGTGGGCTACTCGCTGGGCGGTAATATGCTCGCCTGTCTGCTGGCCAAAGAGGGCGACAGCGTACCGCTGAATGCAGCAGTGATTGTCTCCGCACCGTTTATGCTGGAGCAGTGCAGCTACCACATGGAAAAAGGCTTTTCTCGCGTCTATCAGCGCTATCTGCTCAACCTGCTGAAAGCCAACGCGGCGCGAAAGCTGAAGGCCTATCCGGATACCCTGCCGGTAAGCCTGCGCCAGCTGAAAAAGGTACGCTGCATCCGCGAATTCGACGATCTGATCACCGCCAAAATTCACGGCTTCGCCGATGCTATCGACTATTACCGACGGTGCAGCGCCATGCCGTTGCTCAGCAAAATCACGCAGCCGACGCTGATTATTCATGCCAAAGATGACCCGTTCATGGATCATCACTCAATTCCCGCGCAGGAATTCCTGCCTGACAACGTTCACTACCAGCTGACCGAACATGGTGGCCACGTGGGGTTCATCGGCGGCACGCTGCGCAGGCCGAAAATGTGGCTGGAAGCGCGCATTCCTGACTGGCTGACTCCTTATCTGGATGGTGCAAAATGATCATTCCCTGGCAGGATCTGGCTCCCGAAACGCTCGATAATCTGATTGAAAGCTTTGTATTACGCGAAGGCACCGATTATGGTGAACATGAGCGTTCGCTTGAGCAAAAGGTCAACGATGTAAAACGCCAGCTGAAAAGCGGCGACGTGGTGCTGGTGTGGTCAGAACTGCATGAGACGGTCAATATCATGCCCCGCAACGCGTTTCACGGCTGATCTTCCAACCTTTTCCGTCAGGGAGTTGCTATGTCTGCCAGACATCCCATTATTGCCGTTACGGGGTCGAGTGGTGCGGGAACCACCACCACCAGCCTCGCTTTTCGCAAGATTTTCGCCCAGCTGAATCTCCGTTCGGCGGAGGTCGAAGGCGACAGCTTTCACCGCTATACGCGGCCTGAGATGGACATGGCGATCCGCAAGGCACGCGATTTGGGTAAACACATCAGCTACTTTGGCCCGGAAGCCAATGATTTCGGCCTGCTGGAGCAAACCTTCCGCGAATACGGTCAGAGCGGTACCGGGCAGTCCCGTAAGTATCTGCACACCTACGACGAGGCCGTACCCTGGAATCAGGTGCCGGGCACCTTTACCCCCTGGCAACCGCTGCCGGAACCCACCGACGTGCTGTTTTATGAAGGATTGCACGGCGGCGTTGTCACACCTCAGCACGACGTGGCGCGCCATGTGGATCTGCTGGTCGGGGTGGTGCCGATCGTTAATCTGGAGTGGATCCAGAAGCTGACGCGCGACATGAGCGAGCGCGGCCATTCGCGCGAGGCGGTAATGGACTCGGTGGTGCGCTCCATGGAAGATTACATCAACTATCTCACGCCGCAGTTCTCCCGCACGCACATTAACTTCCAGCGCGTGCCGACGGTGGACACTTCCAATCCGTTCGCGGCGAAAAGCATCCCGTCGTTGGATGAGAGCTTTGTGGTGATCCACTTCCGCAATCTTGAAGGCATTGATTACCCCTGGCTGCTGGCGATGCTGCAGGGCTCGTTTATTTCCCACATGAATACGTTAGTGGTTCCCGGTGGAAAAATGGGGCTGGCAATGGAGCTGATCATGACGCCGCTGGTGGAGCGACTGATGGAAGGGAAGCAGATCGCGTGAACATGTTCCCTCTCCCCGTGGGAGAGGGTTAGGGTGAGGGCATCAACACGCACGATGCCCCAATAATTAAGCCTCGATCACTTCATACGAATGGGTGATTTTTACCGCTTTCTCCAGCATTAACGCCACAGAGCAGTATTTCTCCGCAGAGAGATCCACCGCGCGTGAAACCGCCGCGTCTTTCAGTTCTTTCCCGGTGACAACAAAGTGCAGATTAATGTGGGTGAACAGGCGTGGCGCCTCTTCGCGACGTTCTGAGGTGAGTTTAACCTCGCAATCCGTCACGTCATGACGGCCTTTTTGCAGAATCGACACCACGTCGATCGCGCTGCATCCGCCTGCCGCCATCAGCACCATTTCCATTGGGCTTGGAGCTTTATCGCCGGAGTTACCATCCATCAAAATCTGGTGTCCTGATGCGGACTCGCCCAGGAACGTTAAACCTTCAACCCACTTCACGCGCGCTTGCATATTCATTAACTCCAACGTTGCATTTTTGGTGACAGATTACGCGTGCGTTACATTTCTCGCAATGGAAGGCGACCTGCATCATGCTGAAGCGAGACACCAGGAGACACGCGGCAAAAGCTATGCTAAAACACTCAGGATGCTACAGTAATACATTGACGTTACACATGTATGCAGAGGACATCAAACTTTACTGGCTGCGAAACGTTACGACAGCCGACTTCCCAGGGTATGGGTAAGAATTCGATTGCAACCCCAGAGTCCGGATGCATCTGATGACTCTGGTGACAGCTTATAACAGAGGATAACAGCGCATGGTGCTTGGCAAACCGCAAACAGACCCGACTCTCGAATGGTTCTTGTCTCATTGCCACATTCATAAGTACCCATCGAAGAGCACGCTGATTCACCAGGGTGAAAAAGCGGAAACGTTGTATTACATCGTCAAAGGCTCGGTGGCAGTGCTGATCAAAGATGAGGAAGGCAAAGAGATGATCCTTTCCTATCTGAACCAGGGCGATTTTATCGGTGAACTGGGCCTGTTTGAAGAAGGCCAGGAACGTAGCGCCTGGGTTCGTGCAAAGACAGCATGTGAAGTGGCTGAAATTTCTTATAAGAAATTCCGTCAGTTGATTCAGGTAAACCCTGACATCCTGATGCGTCTTTCTTCCCAGATGGCGCGCCGTCTGCAGGTGACGTCAGAGAAAGTGGGTAACCTCGCCTTCCTGGACGTGACTGGCCGTATCGCGCAGACTCTGCTGAACCTGGCGAAACAGCCAGACGCGATGACCCACCCGGACGGCATGCAAATTAAAATTACCCGTCAGGAAATCGGTCAGATCGTCGGTTGCTCCCGCGAAACGGTGGGCCGTATTCTGAAAATGCTGGAAGATCAAAACCTGATCTCCGCCCACGGTAAAACCATCGTGGTTTACGGAACCCGTTAATCCTGCCTAAACGGCGTGCCATCGCGAGGTGTCACGCCGTTTTTGTCTCTATTCCCCATGTGGCGCAGGCTGATCTATCACCCGGAAGTTAACTACGCACTACGACAAACGCTGGTGCTGTGTCTTCCCGTGGCCGTGGGCCTGATCCTGGGACATCTTCAGCAGGGCCTGCTGTTTTCTCTCGTCCCCGCCTGCTGCAACATTGCCGGTCTGGACACGCCCCATAAACGCTTTTTCAAACGTCTGATAATTGGCGGCTCGCTGTTTGCTGGCTGTAGCCTCGCGGTGCAGCTTCTGCTGGCTCGCGATATTCCCCTGCCGCTGATCCTGACCGTGCTGGCGATGACCCTCGGCGTCACCGCCGAAATCAGCTCGCTCCATGCCCGTCTGCTTCCCGCGTCACTCATTGCGGCCATCTTCACCCTGAGCCTCGCCGGTAATATGCCCGTGTGGGAGCCGCTGCTGATCTACGCCCTCGGCACGCTGTGGTACGGGCTGTTTAACTGGTTCTGGTTCTGGCTGTGGCGGGAGCAGCCGCTGCGCGAATCTCTGAGCCTGCTCTACGTGCAGCTTGCGGATTACTGTGAAGCCAAATACACCCTGCTCACCCAGCATACGGATCCGGAAAAATCCTTACCGCCGCTGCTGACGCGCCAGCAAAAGGTGGTAGACCTGATAAGCCAGTGCTATCAGCAGCTGCATATGCTCGCCGCCAACAAGAACCACGAATATAAACGGCTGTTGCGCACCTTTCAGGTGGGGCTGGATCTTCAGGAGCATATCTCCGTTAGCCTTCACCACCCGCAGGAGGTGCAAAAGCTGGTTGAGCGCAGCCATGCCGAAGCGGTGATCCGCTGGAACGCGCAGACCGTCTCCGCGCGCCTGCGGGTGCTGGCCGATGATATTCTCTACCACCGCTACCCCACGCGCTTTAACATGGACAAACAGCTCGGCGCGCTGGAGAAAATTGCCCGTCAGCACCCGGATAACCCGGTCGGCCAGTTTGCCGCCTGGCACTTCAGCCGCATCGCCCGCGTGCTGCGCACCCAGCGCCCGCTTTATTCCCGTGACCTGATGGCGGATAAACAGAAACGTCTGCCGCTGCTGCCGGCGCTGAGAAGCTACCTGTCTCTGAAATCTTCCGCTCTGCGCAACGCTGCAAGGATTAGCGTCATGCTCAGTATCGCCAGCCTGATGGGCATGGCGCTCCACCTGCCGAAACCATACTGGATCTTAATGACCGTGCTGTTTGTTACCCAGAACGGCTATGGCGCCACGCGGGTGCGCATTCTGCACCGGGCAGGCGGCACGATGGCGGGGCTGATTATTGCGGGCGTGACGCTGCATTTTCACGTGCCCGAAGGCTATACCCTGGCGGGCATGCTGGCGATCACCCTGGTAAGCTATCTAATCATTCGCAAAAACTACGGCTGGGCGATGGTGGGCTTTACGGTGACGGCGGTATATACCCTGCAGCTGCTTACGCTTAATGGCGAACAGTTTATTGTTGCCAGGCTGATTGATACCCTGATCGGCTGCCTGATTGCCTTCGGCGGCATGGTCTGGCTGTGGCCGCAGTGGCAGAGCGGGCTGCTGAGGCAGAACGCCCACGACGCGCTGGAGGCCGATCAGCAGGCCATTCGTCTGATCCTGAGCGACGATCCGCAGCCCTCCCCGCTGGCGTATCAGCGGATGAAGGTCAACCAGGCGCACAACGCCCTGTTTAACTCGCTCAACCAGGCGATGCAGGAGCCGGGCTTTAACTCACACTATCTTGCCGATATGAAGCTGTGGGTCACGCACAGCCAGTTTATCGTCGAGCACATCAATGCCATGACCACGCTGGCGCGCGAACACACAATGCTGACGCCGGATCTGGCGCAGCGCTATTTGCAGTCGTGTGAAATTGCGTTGCAGCGGTGTCAGCAGCGTCTGGAGTATGACGCGCCGGGTGAGTCGGGGGATTCGAACATTCTGGAGGCACCGGAGACGCTGACCCACGGGCCGATGAGCACCCTGGAGCAGCATTTGCAGCGTATTCTCGGGCATCTGAACACCATGCACACCATTTCGTCGGTGGCATGGCGTCAGCGCCCGCATCACGGCATTTGGTTAACGCGGCGGTTAAAGCGAACCGAGTATTAGTCTTTTACGATCTTCTCGACCGCCGCGGCAAAGCGGGTTAACCCGTCGTCAATATCTTTCTCTTCCACCACCAGCGAAGGCGCAAAGCGCATCACGTCAGGCCCGGCATTTAGCACCATCACCCCTTCGTGGGCGGCTGCGTGCAGGAAATCGCGCGCGCGGCCTTTGTACTGCGGCTTAAGCTCCGCACCAATCAGCAGCCCCATGCCGCGGATCTCGCTGAAGACGTCGTACTTATTGTTAATCTGCTGGAGATGCTGCACAAACAGCTCGCGCTTCGCGCTAACGCCGTTCAGCACCTCTGGCGTGTTGATGATGTCGAACGCGGCACCCGCCACGGCGCTCGCCAGCGGGTTACCGCCGTAGGTCGAGCCGTGAGACCCGACGTGGAACGCAGAGGCAATCTCCTGCGTCGTCAGTACCGCACTCACCGGAAAACCGCCGCCGAGCGCTTTGGCGCTGGTCAGAATATCCGGCGTGACGCCGTAGTGCATGTAGGCAAACAGCTCTCCGGTACGCCCCATCCCGCACTGCACTTCATCAAACACCAGTAGCGCCTGATGTTCGTCGCACAGTTCGCGCAGCCCTTTCAGGAATTCCGGGGTTGCCGCGGTCACGCCGCCTTCGCCCTGAATCGGCTCCACCACCACCGCGCAGGTGTGGTCGTCCATCACCGCTTTCACCGCGTGCAGATCGTTAAACGGCACGTGGATAATGTCGGCTGGTTTCGGACCGAAGCCGTCGGAATACTTCGGCTGGCCGCCAACGGAGACGGTAAAGAAAGAGCGTCCGTGGAAGGCGTTATGGAAGGCGATGATTTTAGTTTTGTACGGGCTATGGCGCGTAGTTGCGTAGTAACGCGCCAGCTTAAAGGCGGTTTCGTTGGCTTCGGTGCCGGAGTTCATAAACAGCACGCGCTCGGCAAACGTGGCATCAATGATCTTGCGGCCCAGTCGCAGCGCAGGTTCGTTGGTGAATACGTTGCTGGTGTGCCACAGGGTTTCGCCCTGGGTTTTCAGCGCGTCCACCAGCGCAGGATGGCAGTGGCCCAGCGCCGTGACCGCAATACCGCCCGCGAAATCCACATACTCTTTGCCCTGCTGATCCCAGACGCGGCTGCCTTTCCCCTTCACCGGGATAAACTCAGCCGGTGCATAAATCGGCAGAATCACTTCATCGAATGTCGCGCGAGTAATTGCTGGTTGTTCAGTTGCCATGTCATGCCCATCCATTTTATGTCACATTCATTGTGAAAATATAATCACAAAATATGCATAAAAACTCACAACAAGGCAACAGATATTCAGCGATTGAGGAAATTTGCCAGCAGGGCGTGCCCCTGCTCGCTGAGGATACTTTCAGGGTGGAACTGCACGCCTTCGAGATCCCACTCGCGGTGGCGAATCCCCATGATCTCCTGCGTATCGCTCCAGGCGGTCACGTCAAAGCAGTCGGGCAGCGTCGGTGGGTCAATCACCAGCGAATGGTAGCGCGTCACGGTTAACGGGTTATTGAGCCCTGTGAATACGCCCGTGCCGGTGTGGGTGACCGGCGAGGTTTTGCCGTGCATCACTTTCGCGGCACGCACGATGGTAGCCCCAAATGCCTGGGCAATCGCCTGATGACCGAGACAGACGCCCAGGATCGGCAGCCTGCCGGCATAGTGGTGAATAACCTCCAGAGAAATGCCCGATTCCGACGGCGTACACGGTCCCGGCGAAATGACGATTTTCTGCGGAGCCAGCGTCTCAATATCAGACAGGCTAAGTTCGTCGTTGCGGCGGACAACCACCTCTGCACCCAGTTCACAAAAATACTGGTAAAGGTTCCAGGTGAAGGAATCGTAGTTATCAATCAGCAGAATCATGGCGGCTCCCGAAAAAAATGCCGCCCTATTCTACTCAGATTCCCGCGCTTCGCTCACTACTTTGGCAAAGATAGCGCTCAGCGCGGTCAAATCGCCCGTGGCACCGCTTCGGTTCGCCGCCACCCACTGCTCGGGATCAATATCCCGCCAGTCCAGCGCGTAATTCGCGTGGATGGCCAGCTGCTCAAAGAAGACGCGCTGAGCTATGCCATTACCGCGCATAAAGGGATGCAGCATATTGATTTCACAGTAGTAATGGCTCACTTTTTCAACAAACGCCGCTTTTTCAAGACCCACAAGATACTTATCACTTTCCAGAGCCGCCATCAGTTCGTTACCCATCGTCTCGATGTACTCAAAATGGCAGAAGGGAATGTCACCCTTAAAAATATCGTCGGTACGGAATTCGCCTGCCTGCTTCATCTCTCTGTGATACAGATGGCGATGAATGAGGCACAGATGCGGTAGCCCGGGCGCTGAAGGCCCAAGCTCCAGCGTCTCAATGCCGGGCTCTGAAGGACCATTACCTTTTTCAAGGAGACAACTGGCCTGAAAATTGACGTTACGCTGTTGCTCCCAGAGACGGGATTTTTGCTTATCGGTGAGTTTTTTCACTTAACGCCTCCCTGAATAGTCCGTTTGCCACAAGTATAAGCAGCAAAACGCGCTTTCGCAGGGAGGGCTGAAAGACACGGGCAGGATATGCCCGTGTGGGAGAACGATTACGGCAGCACTTTCGCGGAGAGAATCACCACTGGTTTAGACGGCACATTCTGGTATGGACCGACATCGTGGGTCTGAACCTGAGAGATTTTGTCCGCCACGTCCATCCCTTTCACAATTTTACCGAAGACCGCATAGCCGAAGTCGCGCTGGCCGTGGTCGAGGAAAGCGTTATCCGCCACGTTGAGGAAGAACTGGCTGGTGGCGCTGTCTTTATCCGCCGTGCGCGCCATGGAGATGGTGCCGCGCTTGTTCAGCAGGCCGTTGTCCGCTTCGTTTTTGATGGGTGGGTTAGGCTGTTTCTGCTGCATCTGCTCGTTGAAGCCGCCGCCCTGAATCATGAAGCCAGGGATCACGCGGTGGAAGGTGGTGTTGTTATAGAAACCACTGTTCACATAGTCGAGGAAGTTTTTCACAGAAACCGGAGCTTTCTGGCTATTCAGTTCCAGCTCAATGTTCCCGGCAGAGGTGGTCAGCAGAACGTGAGGGTCCCCTTTGGCTGCCAGCGCAGCAGGGGAAACGGCAGAAAGAGCAAACACAGCTGCGACAGCCGCCAGTGTTGATTTGAGCATGAGAATTCCTTAACAAAGCGCAGTATAAAAAGCGAATGGCTTGATTCTAAAGAGCAGTATGAACCGAGACCAGCCTTTTACCTAATTTTACGAAATTGAAACAATTATTACTGCGCAAACGATTGGTTATACCGCCATTTAGTGTGATTCAGATCACACTAAAACCTGCAATGGCATATTCATTTCCCTTAAAAGATAGGAATAGATCACTTTAGCGACTAAAATCTGCCCGCTCTCAGCGCCCTCCCGGCGCTTTTCTTTTTCTGAACAGGCCAGACATGACTAACAGCAATCGCATCAAGCTCACATGGATAAGCTTCTTCTCCTACGCCCTGACCGGCGCGTTGGTGATCGTCACCGGGATGGTGATGGGAAATATCGCAGACTACTTCCAGCTGCCCGTTTCCAGCATGAGTAACACCTTCACCTTCCTCAACGCGGGGATCCTGATCTCAATTTTCCTGAATGCCTGGCTGATGGAAATCGTCCCGCTGAAAACCCAGCTGCGCTTCGGCTTCGTGCTGATGGTTGCCGCCGTGGCGGGCCTGATGTTGAGCCACAGCATCGCCCTGTTCTCCGCCGCCATGTTCGTGCTGGGCCTTGTCAGCGGGATCACGATGTCGATCGGTACGTTCCTTATTACGCACATGTATGAAGGCCGCCAGCGCGGCGCGCGCCTGCTGTTTACCGACTCCTTCTTCAGCATGGCCGGGATGATTTTCCCGATGGTCGCCGCGTATCTGCTCGCGCGCAGCATTGAATGGTACTGGGTATACGCCTGTATCGGTCTGGTCTATGTCGCGATCTTCATTCTGACCTTCGGCTGTGACTTCCCGGTGCTGGGCAAAAAAGCGCAGACCACCTCAGAGCCGGTGGCGAAGGAAAAATGGGGTATCGGCGTGCTGTTCCTCTCCATTGCCGCTCTGTGCTACATCCTTGGTCAGTTGGGCTTTATCTCGTGGGTACCTGAATACGCCAAAGGTCTGGGCATGAGCCTGAACGACGCGGGCAAACTGGTGAGCGATTTCTGGATGTCTTACATGTTCGGCATGTGGGCCTTTAGCTTCATCCTGCGCTTCTTCGACCTGCAACGTATTCTGACCGTCCTGGCGGGTCTGGCGACCGTGCTGATGTATCTGTTCATCAACGGTTCCCCGGAGCATATGCCATGGTTCATCCTGACCCTGGGCTTCTTCTCCAGCGCGATTTACACCTCAATCATCACCCTGGGCTCCCTGCAGACCAAAGTGGCTTCGCCAAAGCTGGTGAACTTCGTGCTGACCTGCGGCACCATCGGCACCATGCTGACCTTCGTGGTCACGGGCCCGATTGTGGCGCACAGCGGCCCGCTGGCCGCGCTGCACACCGCTAACGGTCTGTATGCCGTGGTGTTTATCATGTGTTTCATTCTAGGCTTCGTGACCCGTCACCGCCAGCACAATACGGCAACGGCTACCCACTAATCGTCAAAACCCCTTTGCGTTCTGCAAAGGGGTTTTACCCTGCCTACCCGCTCTGAATGCCGATTCGTAAAAACCCCGTCAAATTTGTGCGAAAAGCAAGCAAGCACAAAAATCAAACAATATCCGTTACTTATAAAAAACCTGACAAATCATAGATATACCTACTAAGGGGTAGGTGAAGGCGTATTTGATTTGCATCAATAAGTGCCCCTGCTGAATCGTTAAGGTAGGCAGTAATAGAAAAGAAATCGAGGCAAAAATGAGCAAAGTCAGACTCGCTATCATCGGTAACGGCATGGTCGGCCACCGCTTTATTGAGGATCTTCTCGATAAAGCCGATGCTGACCAGTTCGATATTACCGTGTTCTGTGAAGAACCCCGCAAGGCGTACGACCGTGTGCACTTGTCTTCCTACTTCTCTCACCATACCGCCGAAGAGCTCTCTCTGGTGCGCGAAGGTTTCTACGAGAAGCATGGCGTAAAAGTGCTGGTGGGCGAACGCGCTATCACCATCAACCGTCAGGAGAAAGTGATCCACTCCAGCGCCGGGCGTACGGTTTTTTACGATAAGCTGATCATGGCGACTGGCTCGTATCCGTGGATCCCGCCGATTAAAGGGTCGGAAACCCAGGATTGCTTCGTTTACCGTACCATTGAAGACCTCAACGCCATTGAATCCTGCGCACGTCGAAGCAAACGCGGTGCGGTTGTTGGCGGTGGCCTGCTGGGCCTGGAAGCGGCAGGCGCGCTGAAAAACCTCGGCGTTGAAACCCACGTTATCGAATTTGCCCCGATGCTGATGGCGGAACAGCTGGACCACATGGGCGGCGACCAGCTGCGTCGTAAAATCGAAAGCATGGGTGTGAAGGTTCACACCAGCAAGAACACCAAAGAGATCGTGCAGGAAGGCACAGAAGCGCGTAAAACCATGCGCTTTGCCGACGGCAGCGAGCTGGAAGTGGACTTCATCGTCTTCTCCACCGGTATTCGTCCGCGCGACAAGCTCGCCACGCAGTGCGGCCTGGCCGTAGCCCAGCGCGGCGGGATCATGATTAACGATACCTGCCAGACCTCCGATCCGGATATCTACGCCATTGGCGAGTGCGCCAGCTGGAATAACCGGGTATACGGTCTGGTGGCACCAGGATACAAAATGGCGCAGGTCGCCGTGGACCATATCCTCGGCAGCGAAAACGCCTTCACCGGCGCAGACATGAGCGCCAAGCTGAAGCTGCTGGGCGTGGACGTAGGCGGTATCGGCGATGCGCATGGCCGCACCCCGAACTCCCGCAGCTACGTCTATCTGGACGAAAGCAAAGAGGTCTACAAACGCCTTATCGTCAGCCAGGACAACAAAACCCTGCTCGGTGCAGTGCTGGTGGGCGATACCAGCGACTTCGGTAACCTGCTCCAGCTGGTGCTGAACGCCATTGAGCTGCCGGAAAACCCGGACGCGCTGATCCTGCCGGCGCACGCCTCCAGCGGTAAACCATCTATCGGCGTAGATAAACTGCCGGACAGCGCGCAGATTTGCTCCTGCTTCGACGTCACCAAAGGCATGCTGATCTCCGCCATCAACAAAGGCTGCCACACCGTTGCGGCGCTGAAGGCCGAAACCAAAGCCGGTACCGGCTGCGGCGGCTGTATTCCACTGGTGACTCAGGTGCTGAACGCTGAACTGGCGAAACAGGGCATCGAAGTGAACAACAACCTGTGCGAGCACTTCGCCTACTCTCGGCAGGAGCTGTACCATCTGATCCGCGTGGAAGGCATCAAGTCCTTCGACGAACTGCTGGAGAAACACGGCCAGGGTTACGGCTGTGAAGTGTGTAAACCGACCGTCGGCTCCCTGCTGGCGTCCTGCTGGAATGAGTACGTGCTCAAACCAGAACACACGCCGCTGCAGGACACCAACGATAACTTTCTGGCGAACATCCAGAAAGACGGTACTTACTCCGTCATTCCGCGTTCCGCCGGTGGCGAAATCACCCCGGAAGGGCTGGTCGCCGTGGGCCGTATCGCACGTGAGTTTAATCTGTACACCAAAATCACCGGTTCCCAGCGTATCGGCCTGTTTGGCGCGCAGAAGGATGACCTGCCGGAAATCTGGCGTCAGTTGATTGAAGCGGGCTTCGAAACCGGTCACGCGTATGCCAAAGCGCTGCGCATGGCGAAAACCTGCGTGGGCAGCACCTGGTGCCGCTACGGCGTAGGCGACAGCGTGGGATTCGGCGTCGAGCTGGAAAACCGCTACAAAGGCATCCGTACCCCGCACAAAATGAAGTTCGGCGTCTCCGGCTGTACCCGTGAATGTGCGGAAGCGCAGGGTAAAGACGTAGGGATCATTGCCACCGAGAAAGGCTGGAACCTGTACGTGTGCGGCAATGGCGGGATGAAACCACGCCACGCGGACCTGCTGGCGGCGGATCTCGATCGTGACACGCTGATCCAGTATCTCGACCGCTTCATGATGTTCTACATCCGTACCGCCGATAAGCTGACCCGTACCGCTTCCTGGCTCGATAACCTGGAAGGCGGTATCGACTACCTGAAGTCGGTCATCATTGATGACAAGCTGGGTCTGAACGAACAGCTGGAATCCGAGATGGCTCGCCTGCGCGAGGCGGTGATCTGCGAGTGGACCGAAACCGTCAACACCCCGGCGGCGCAGACGCGCTTCAAACACTTTATCAACAGCACCCAGCGCGACCCGAACGTGCAGGTGGTGCCGGAGCGCGAACAGCATCGTCCTGCAACCCCGTATGAACGCATTCCGGTGATGCTGGTGGAGGAAAACGCATGAGCCAGTGGGTAAACATCTGCAACATTAACGACATTCTGCCAGCAACCGGCGTCTGTGCTTTGCTGGGTAACGAGCAGGTAGCTATTTTTCGCCCTCGCCACGATGAACAGGTCTTTGCCATCAGCAATATCGATCCGTTCTTTGAGGCCAGCGTGCTCTCCCGCGGTCTGATTGCTGAACATCAAGGTGAGCTGTGGGTCGCCAGCCCGCTGAAAAAGCAGCGTTTCCGCTTAACCGACGGGCACTGCATGGAAGATGAAAGCTTCTCGGTGAAGCACTACGACGCCCGCGTGAAGGACGGCAAGGTGCAGCTCAAAGCGTAACCCTCCGCCTTTCCAATAGGAAAGGCTTATGACCCCTTATGGGTAACGGCAGGAAAAACCGTATGTTCTGTACGATTCCTGCTGTTATCCTGACGTCAATTCTTACCCCCTCCTTGAATGCTGTGAGGTAACGTCGTGGACCACCTGCCGATTTTCTGTCAATTACGCCATCGCGACTGCCTGCTTGTGGGCGGCGGCGATGTGGCTGAACGCAAAGCGCGCCTGTTGCTGGATGCTGGAGCCCGACTGACCGTCAATGCCCTCACCTTCGCTCCGCAGTTTGACGTCTGGGCGCAGGAAGGGATGCTCACGCTGGTGCAGGGGGAGTTTGATGAGTCCCTGCTGGATACCTGCTGGCTGACCATTGCCGCGACGGATGACGATGAAGTGAACCAGCGCGTCAGCGACGCCTGCGAAGCGCGCCGGATCTTCTGTAACGTGGTGGATGCGCCGAAAGAGGCGAGCTTTATCATGCCGTCGATTATCGACCGTTCACCGCTGATGATCGCGGTGTCTTCCGGCGGCCGCTCGCCCGTACTTGCCCGCCTGCTGCGGGAAAAACTGGAAGCTATTTTGCCGCAGCATCTCGGCCAGATAGCCCACTACGCCGGGCAACTTCGCTCCCGCGTGAAGCAAACCTTCTCAACCGTGGGTGAGCGTCGTCGCTTCTGGGAGAAATTTTTCGTTAACGACAGGCTGGCGCAGTCGCTGGCGAATCAGGACGCGAAAGCGGTTGAAGAGACGACCGAGCAGCTGCTGAGCGAGCCGCTGGATCACCGTGGTGAAGTGGTGCTGGTCGGGGCTGGTCCGGGAGATGCGGGTTTACTGACCCTGAAAGGGCTCCAGCAGATCCAGCAGGCGGATATCGTGGTGTATGACCGCCTGGTCTCCGATGACATCATGAACCTGGTGCGCCGCGACGCCGACCGCGTCTTCGTCGGTAAACGGGCAGGCTACCACTGCGTGCCGCAGGAGGAGATTAACCAGATCCTGCTGCGTGAAGCGCAAAAGGGAAAACGCGTGGTGCGCCTCAAGGGCGGCGATCCGTTTATCTTTGGCCGCGGCGGCGAGGAGCTGGAAACCCTGTGCAATGCAGGCATTCCGTTCTCCGTGGTGCCGGGCATAACGGCGGCGTCCGGCTGTTCAGCCTACTCCGGCATTCCGTTGACCCATCGCGACTACGCTCAGAGCGTGCGTCTGGTCACGGGCCACCTGAAAACCGGCAGCGAGCTGGACTGGCATAACCTGGCCGCTGAAAAGCAGACGCTGGTGTTCTACATGGGCCTGAACCAGGCCGCCACCATTCAGGCGAAACTGCTGGAACACGGCATGGAGGCTGATATGCCCGTTGCGCTGGTGGAAAACGGGACGTCAATCAAGCAGCGCGTGGTGAATGGCGCGCTGACGCAGCTCGGTGAGCTGGCGCAGCAGGTCGAAAGCCCGGCGCTGATTGTGGTGGGTCGCGTGGTTGAACTGCGCGATAAGCTGAACTGGTTCTCGAATCACTAACGCATATTCTCCCGCCTTCGAGTAGTCCTTAAGCGGACTACTCCCTTCATACCTCAGTCGATAACATACCGCTCGCATAGTGGAATTTTTCCATTTATTCCCTCGTGTTACATCCAATTTAAGATTTTTAGACAAGGAATGCGTATGTTCAAGCTGGCAAAAGCCGCCGTTCTGGTTGGCCTGTTATCGACTCTGACCGCCTGCACCGGTCACGTTCAAAATACTAAAAATAACTGCAGCTACGATTACCTGCTGCACCCGGCGATCTCCATTTCGAAGATCATCGGCGGTTGCGGCCCGGCGGCACAGCAGTAAGCGTTTTTCAGGCGTAAAAAAACCGGGGATTTCCCGGTTTTTTTATTGAGTCCGTATTTGTCGGGTGGCGGCTTAAGGTTTCGCCACAAACCCAATCGCCTCGTACACCGCTTTCAGGGTTTCGGACGCGCGCGCGCTGGCTTTTTCCGCACCGTCTTTCATCACCTTCTGCAGGAAGGCTTCGTCGTTACGGTAGCGGTTGTAGCGCTCCTGCAGCTCGGTCAGCATGCCGGAAACGGCCTCTGCCACTTCACCCTTCAGGTGGCCGTACATCTTGCCTTCGAAGTGTTTTTCCAGCTCGGGAATGCTCTGGCCGGTCACGCCGGAGAGAATGTCCAGCAGGTTGGAGACGCCCGCTTTGTTCTGCACGTCGTAGCGCACCACTGGCGGCTCGTCGGAGTCGGTGACCGCGCGCTTGAGCTTTTTCACCACCGATTTCGGATCTTCCAGCAGGCCGATAACGTTGTTGCGGTTATCGTCAGACTTGGACATCTTCTTGGTTGGCTCCAGCAACGACATCACGCGCGCGCCGGATTTCGGAATAAACGGCTCTGGCACTTTGAATACGTCGCCGTAAAGCGCGTTAAAGCGCTGGGCGATATCACGGCTCAGCTCCAGGTGCTGCTTCTGGTCTTCACCCACCGGCACCTGGTTGGTCTGGTACAGCAGGATGTCGGCCGCCATCAGCACCGGATAGTCGAACAGGCCAGCGTTGATGTTTTCAGAGTAGCGGGCAGACTTATCCTTGAACTGGGTCATGCGGCTCAGCTCGCCGAAATAGGTATAGCAGTTCAGCGCCCAGCCCAGCTGCGCATGCTCCGGCACGTGAGACTGAACGAAAATGGTGCTCTTTTCAGGATCGATACCGCAGGCCAGATAGAGGGCCAGGGTGTCCAGGGTGGCTTTGCGCAGCTTCTCAGGATCCTGACGCGCGGTGATAGCATGCAAATCTACGATGCAGTAAATGCAATGGTAGTCATCCTGCATGCTGACCCACTGACGCAACGCACCCATGTAGTTACCAATGGTCAATTCACCTGAAGGCTGTGCGCCACTAAAAACGATGGGCTTAGTCATTATTCAATTCCTGATGTTCACTGTGCGAAAGCCCGAGTGCGGGCAACAAATCTTTGAAGTGGTCGAACACAACATCCGGCTCACTCAGCGTAATGGCCTCACCGTAGTTGTAGCCATAGGTTAATCCGACGGAAGGACACCCCGCCGCTCGGGCAGCCAGAATATCATTACGCGAATCCCCGACAAAGAGCAGCTCCGCAGGCGTTAAGGATAATTTTCCTGCCACCAGCAACAGCGGCTCCGGATGCGGCTTTTTGTTCTGCACGTCATCCCCGCCTACAATCACGGAGAAATATTTCGCGATATTGAGCGCTTCCAGCAGCGGCGCAACAAACGGCGTCGGCTTGTTGGTCACCAGTCCCAGCGGGATGCCTTTCGCGTGCAGCGCGCTCAGGGTTTCCTGGACGTCCGGGAAAAGGAAGCTCCCCTCCTCGACGGTCTCTTCGTAGAAGCGATCGAACAGCTTGCGCAGAATACGCAGCTGCTCATCCTGCGGGATATCGGCGTGATCGACGCTTGGTTTCCCCTGCGCGGAACGCTGCGACGCGCGTTCCTGACGAGCCCACGTCAACGCGCGCTCCATCAGGACATCGGCACCGTTGCCAATCCATGTAATCACACGATCTTCGCCCGCAACGGGCAGTTCCAGTGCATACAGCGCCTGATCGACGGCGCTCGTTAAGCCCGGCGCGCTGTCCACCAGCGTGCCGTCGAGGTCGAATGCCACACCCCGAATTGCCTGCAATTTATCCATGACTTACCTTCGCCAGCTCGCGGCGCATTTCATCAATGACTTTTTTGTAATCCGGTTGGTCGAAAATTGCCGAACCTGCAACGAACATATCCGCGCCCGCTGCCGCAATTTCGCCAATATTATTCACTTTCACACCGCCGTCCACTTCCAGACGAATATCATAGCCAGACTCGTCAATGCGACGGCGCACTTCGCGCAGCTTATCCAGCGTGTGAGGGATGAACGACTGGCCGCCAAAGCCCGGGTTAACGGACATCAGCAAAATCACGTCCAGCTTGTCCATCACGTAATCGAGATAGCTCAACGGTGTTGCCGGGTTAAACACCAGCCCCGCCTTACAGCCGTTCTCTTTGATCAGCTGCAGCGTGCGGTCAACATGCTCGGAGGCTTCCGGATGGAAAGTGATAATGCTGGCGCCCGCTGCGGCAAAGTCAGGCACGATGCGGTCGACAGGCTTCACCATCAGGTGAACGTCGATCGGTGCGGTAATACCGTAGTTACGCAGGGCCTTGAGCACCATCGGACCGATGGTCAGATTGGGAACGTAGTGGTTATCCATAACGTCGAAATGGACGACATCTGCGCCAGCTGCGAGAGCTTCCGCCGTGTCTTCACCCAGGCGGGCAAAATCGGCCGACAGAATTGAGGGGGCAATCAAAAACTGTTTCATCCGCATCTCCTTGAAATGTGTTTACCGGCGGGCAAAACGGCTCAGGGGCGATAAAGAGCCAGGAGTTCGTCCACCTTTTTACGTGTGCCGCCGTTGCTGCTAATGCTACGCCGCACCTTAACCTGAAAATGCTTCGCGGCTTTGTACCATTCGCGCGTATCAGGGGTATCGTGATTTGAAATTAACACCGGAATTCTTTTGCTGACCAGTTTTTCCGCCATCTCCGCCAGGCGGGCCTGTTCGGCCGGGCTGAAGCTATTGGTGTGGTAGGCGGTGAAGTTCGCCGTCGCAGACAGCGGCGCATAAGGCGGATCGCAGTAAACCACCGAGTTTACGCCTGCCAGTTCCATGCACTCTTCATAGGAGAGGCAGTGGAACTCTGCATTCTGCGCTTTCTTCGCAAAATGATACAGCTCGTCCTGCGGGAAGTACGGGCGCTTATAACGACCAAACGGCACGTTAAATTCGCCGCGCAGATTATACCGGCACAGGCCGTTGTAACCATGACGGTTGAGGTAAAGGAACAGCAGCGCGCGGCGGAACGGATCCTGGCTCTGATTAAATTCCGTGCGGAACTGATAGTAAACGTCAGGGCTGTTGTTCTCTGGCGTAAACAGCTTGCGCGCCTCTTCCACATACTCATCGGTACGCAGCTTAACGATGTTATAAAGGCTGATAAGGTCGCTGTTGATATCCGCCAGGATATAACGAGAAAAATCGGTGTTCAGGAACACCGATCCCGCACCCACGAAGGGCTCGATAAGACACTCGCCTTTTGGCAGGTGCTTTTTAATATCATCGAGCAGGGGGTATTTCCCCCCTGCCCATTTCAGAAAAGCGCGATTTTTTTTCATGCTGACTAACTGATTACACCTTCTCCGGCTGTGGAGAAAGCTCCGACAGCATCCTGCGCTTTAAACATTACTTCAGATCGGCCTGCACCTGATGAATCGGCTTCGCCCACGGGTTTTTCGCCTGAACGTCTGCTGGCAGTGTCGCCACGGCGCGCTTCGCTTCATCTTTAGAAGCATACACACCGCTCACCAGCACGTACCACGGCTGTCCGTTACGGGTCGTCTGATAAACCACGTAGTTTTTCAGATTCGATTTCTTCGCCCAGCCGTTGAGGTTGTCATAGTTAGACGAACTGCTCAACTGCAGCGTGTAGTTGCTGGACGGTGCAGATTTCAGCGAACCGACGTTGCCAGCTGTTTTACCTGCTGCAGCACTGGAAGCCGTCGCCGTTGCGGCAGGCGCAGCGGTGGCAGCAGGTGCCGTTGTGGTTGCCGTCGCTTTCGGCGCAGTCTGCGTGACTGGCGCTTTGGCCGGCTCGCTCACGGCAGCCGTTTCAGTGCGTTTCGGCTGTGCCGGTGCGGCTTTCACTTCAGGCGCTTTTACCACGGCCTGAGGCTTGGTTTCACGCTTCGGCTCAATGACCGCCTGCTTACGTTCAGGACGCGTCGCAGTTTGCGTCTGGCGCGGTTTAGTTTCCGTTGCTGCCGTCTGCGGCTGCGCGGTAGCACCGTGGATCGGCGCGACGGTTGCAGGTTCAGTTGGCAGCGTAGAGTTAACCACAACGTTATCAACCTGCTGCTGGTTTTGCGGCTGCATCAGCGCATTGTTCAGGTCTCCCTGAACTTCAACACGCTGCTGGCCTTCGGGCGTGACAGGTGCCTGGCCCTGAGCAGGCGTTGATGAAACGGGCGGCAGAGAAACATCCTGCGGCGTCGTTGTGTTGCTGGCAGTCTGCTCAGCGGAAGTGGTGCCCGGCGCTGGCTGTGCACCATTCGCCTGATCCGTCGCATCATTACCGGAGAGATTGATGCTCTTCTCTGCGGAGGCGGTTTGTTCGGTTGAGTTGGTGGACGGTGCTTTCAGCGCGGAACCAATGCCAACAATCAGCAGCACAAGCACCAGAACGCCAAGTCCCATCATGATGTACTGACGGGAGGCCGGTTTCTGCGCAGCGGCTTTTTTACGTTTACGCGGGCGACGCTCTACAGGCTGTTCGTCCATTGAATCTTCTTCGGACTCATAATCCTCTTCTTCTCGCTCATCACGCGCGTTGCGGCTGCGCGAAGGGCGACGATCGTCTGCATCCAGATCAACATCGTCAAAGTTGATCTGCGGCTCGTTATCACGTTCTGAAGATTGACGAGAACGACCAGTACGACGATCGCTGGGATCGGGTTTCAGCTCGTCTTCTGGTTTGAATTCATCCATTTAACACCCCACTCAAAGGCTTATGCCTACGTCTTTGCATTTCGCCTGAAGCTAAACGACCACCGATAACAGTGGCCTGACCTTTCTAGTTGTTACGCCTGCTGGCAATCAGCAATGGCGCCAAGAACGACATCGTGCGACACTCCGCCGCGCACTTCACTCTTCCCTATTGCAAGCGGGAGTACAAGACGCATCTCACCTGCCAATACTTTTTTATCGCGCATCATGTGGGGTAAATACGCCTGCGCCGACATCTCCTGCGGCCCGGTTACCGGCAAACCTGCACGTTCAAGTAGCGCAATGATACGTGCCGTCTCTTCCGGTTTAAACTGCCCAAGACGTTCAGAGGTGCGGGCTGCCATGACCATGCCAGCCGCGACGGCTTCACCGTGCAGCCAGTTGCCGTAACCCATTTCGGCTTCAATGGCGTGGCCAAACGTATGCCCAAGATTCAGTAAAGCACGTAAGCCGGTTTCACGCTCGTCTGCCGCGACAACTTCTGCTTTCAGCTCACAACAACGACGAATGCAGTATGCCAGTTTCGCCTCATCCAGGCGCAGCAGCGCATCCATATTCTCTTCAAGCCAGTTAAAGAACTCGCCATCCAGAATAATGCCGTATTTGATCACTTCAGCCAGGCCAGAGGCCAGCTCGCGTTTCGGCAGGGTTTTCAGGCAGTCGAGATCCACCACCACCGACGCAGGCTGGTAGAACGCGCCAATCATGTTTTTGCCGAGGGGATGGTTGACTGCCGTTTTGCCACCGACAGAGGAGTCGACCTGAGACAGCAACGTGGTCGGGATTTGAATAAAACGGACGCCACGCTGATAGCTTGCGGCCGCAAAGCCGGTCAGATCGCCCACAACACCGCCGCCCAGGGCAAGCAGTGTTGTATCGCGACCGTGTGGTTTTTGCAGCAATGCGGTAAAGACGGTATCGAGTACCGTCAGGCTTTTATACTGCTCGCCATCGGGCAGAATCACACTGTCGACTTTTACGCCTGCCTGCTCAAGCAGGTGGCGCACGCGGTCGAGATAAAGCGGAGCCAGCGTCTCATTGGTGACCAGCATCGCCTGATCACCCGCTTTTAGTGGTAAAAAGGAAGCTGGGTCGTTAAACAAACCAGCCGCGATGGTGATAGGGTAACTACGTTCCCCGAGAGTAACTGTAATCCTCTCCATGACGCGACATCCACCTTTAATGCTTTTACCCGCAGGCGAGTGTATATAAAGCCAGAATCAGTTGCTTTCCAGCATATGAATAATCTGGTTTGCAACCACTTTAGCGCTCTGATCGTCAGTACGAATGGTCACATCGGCAATCTCTTCATACAGCGGATTGCGTTCGTCGGCCAACGCTTCCAGAACTTCGCGTGGTGGCGTTTCAACCTGCAGCAACGGGCGCTTTTTATCGCGCTGCGTACGTGCCAGCTGTTTCTCAATGGTCGTCTCAAGATAGACCACTACGCCACGGGCGGAGAGACGGTTGCGGGTTTCGCGAGATTTCACAGAGCCGCCGCCTGTTGCCAGTACGATGCCCTGTTTTTCCGTGAGTTCGTTGATCACTTTTTCTTCTCGGTCACGGAAACCTTCTTCGCCTTCTACATCGAAAACCCAGCCCACATCAGCTCCGGTTCGTTTCTCAATCTCTTGATCAGAATCGTAAAATTCCATATTGAGTTGTTGAGCTAACTGACGCCCAATAGTGCTTTTGCCGGCACCCATAGGCCCAACCAGAAAGATATTGCGTTTCTCTGCCATTTTATCGGTACTACTAAGACTATTCGTTAATGGTAATCCCCGCTTCGCAGACACCCGGCGTAGCAGGACATGAACTGAAACCTCATATGCAATAGAGCGAGAGTCAGACTAAAAATTATCTCAATACTCCGGCTTGTTTGGCAACTGATTAAATCACCGCGCCGGACGCATAAGGTAATAAGACGTAAGTCCAACTCAAATCGGTACTCCTTGTATGCTAATTCATGCCCCACGTCAAACATCTGCAACAAACTGAATGCAAAATCATTGCGGGGATCGTTACCCGTTAGTGAATACCGACCAGACGTGGCGTAATAAACACCACTAACTCACGCCGCTCATTATCTTTTCCATCATGGCGAAAAAGGTGTCCCAACCAGGGGATGCTCCCAAGCCCGGGCACGCTGTCACTGCCGGTTTTGTTCTTTTGCGAGAAAATTCCCCCCAGCGCCAGCGTTTCTCCACTTTTTACCTCCACCTGGGTTTCTATCTCCTGTTTATCGATGGCAAGCGTTTCGCCATCGGCCTGCTGCAGCACCTGTCCCGGCATGTTTTCACTGATGTGTAGCTTCAGGCGCACGCGCCCACCGGGCAATACTACCGGCGTGACCTCCATTCCGAGTACCGCCTCTTTGAACTCCACCGAGGTCGCCCCGCTTTCACCGCTTGAAACCTGATACGGGATCTCACTCCCCTGCTTAATGCTGGCCGGTTGCATGTGCGAGGCCAGCAGCCGCGGGCTGGCAATGATATCGACCTGCTGTTTTTGCTCCAGCGCAGAGAGCTCCAGATCCAGCAGCCTGCCGTTAATCCGCCCGATATTAAACCCCACATGCGTGGTAGCACTGGCCACGGAAAGATCGCTGCCAAGCGTCGTTAGCTGTCCAACCTTACCCGCCTCAGTGGCCTCGGCAAGATTCCACTTCACCCCCAACTCTCGCAGGCTTTTTTCATTAATGGTGACAATGTGCGCCGCCAGTTCGACCTGCTCGACGGGAATATCCATCTGAGCCGCCCACTGCTGCAGCGCCTCCAGCACCGCCTGGTTATCCCTGATGAGCAGACGGTTGGTGCGTTTGTCGACAGATAAACTCCCCTTTGGGCTCAGGAGCTTTTCAGCCGCTTTTTGCAGTTCTCCGGCATCCGCATAAGAAAATGGGATGCTGTGCGAGACCAGCGGAGCATCAAGCTGTCGACGCGCTCGCTCCTGCTCTAAACGTTCCCGCTGTTCACGCTGCCAGGCCGCGGTATGGACATAATAAATACCGCCCTCCTCTCGTAAAACGAGTCCGGCGCTGGTGACTACCGTCTGTAACGCCTGCCGCCAGGGAACGCGCGTCAGGTTAAGCGAGAGCGTGCCGCCGACATCCGGCGATACCACCAGGTTACGGTTCTCCTGCGCAACCAGCGCCTGTAGCAACTGAACCACCGGCACGTCATCCACCACCAGCGTGACCGGCTTTGGCGCGACTGCCCACAGCGGGCGGCTGAACGCCAGCAGCAACAGCACTATCCTTAACTTCATTTTTATCCTTTCCTTCTCGTTGCCACGCCCATTCTTCGGGATCGCATGTGTTACCCACATCAACAACCAGTTCCGTTTCATTGATGGCCGTTATCCGCCAGCCCGCCGGGAAACGATCGTGCTCTTTCAGACGATGCCAGCGCCGTTGCCCATCCAGCAAAATACCAACGCGCTGCTGCCCTCCCACCATTCCGCGGTAGTGCCACTGTGCCAGTTCGGCTGTGGCGCAGGGGTCGTCCGGCGGGCGAAACGGATCGCGCATGCCGGTCAACAGCAGCGCCGAGCAAACCAGTAGGTATCTCGCGCTATTTCGCATGTTCCAGCTCCAGCTTCAGGCGTAACGCCGTACTTTGTGGCGCAAGCGTAAAAGCAGCGACCCGCACATCCCGCTGCGCCAGCCGGGAAAAAAGAGGCGGGATCGCCTGCCACTGCGCCTCCAGCGCCAGTTCACCGCCGTTTTGCAACGGCTTCCAGTGAAGAAGCCTTGTACCCTCCCCCTGATAATCGAGCGGTGAAAAGGGCTTTATCTCCAGTGCCGTCCGGGTTTGCGGGCTAAACGGCACCTGACTGGCGGTGGGCCACAGCGACGCGTTAGTCCTCGCCGCCTGGCTCAACTGCTGCCGCTGATCCGCACACTGCCTCTCTGCTGGCCGGAGCAATACACCCCATGCTGTCAGGCCCATCAGGAGAATACCCAGCCCCCCGCAGACCAGCCGACACCAGAGACGACTTTCACACCAGCGTCCTAACAAGGTCTCCACGCGTTACCCCTCGCTTTTCAGGTGCAGAGTGAACATCCAGCGTCCCTGGCTATCCTGCCGGAGCTCCCCCTCAGAACCGGGCGTAAAGCCGTCTATGTGCTCCAGCCCATTACGCAAGGCAGAAAGCGCCTGCAGGGTAGTGGCATATCCGATCAACATCAGAGCAGGAGGCTGATAACGCAGCTCTGTCAGCCATACCTGCGCAGGCATGGCCTCAGAAAGTGACTCCAGCACCGGTTGCCATGCGCGGCGTTGCGGCGTGCCCGCAGGGTTCTGCACCTCTGCGGTGGGTCGCTGGCGAGACACAAGACCACGCTGCACGGACTGCGTACCCGCCAGTTGAGCCTGCAGCGCGCGCAGCGTTACCAGATGGTTCATCCTTATGCTAAAAACGGTCACTAGCATGAGCAGCAAAGCGCCGACAAATACGCCGCCCCAGAAACGCAGGCATCGCGCGCGCCGCTGCTGACGCCAGGGCAGGAGGTTGGTCACGTTCATTCAGGCACCTCGCTCATGGCCAGCGCCAGCGCGACGGTATAGTCAGCCCCGCATTCGGGAAGAGGCGCATGCCAGCGCTGCAGCGTTTCCCATGGGGTTCGTTCGGCATCAAAGAACGCGATGTCATTCTGGTTAAGGGCCAGCAGCGCCGCCAGCTCAGTGACGTTTTCTGCTTCAGTGGTATAACGACGCCCCCACTGATGGCGCATAGCCCACAGCCAGTGATGCACATCCCGCCAGGCGACGCACTGCGTCGGCGCTAACGCAGGCAGCAGGTTCGTCAGCGCGCTGGCATCCGGGGTGATGGTCGCCAGCCGCAAACGTAGCGTTTTCGCCAGGTCAAGAAGCGTTTCAACCTCTTTGTTTTGTGCGGCAGTCACGTGAAACGTATTGCTGAAGGTGTCCTGGGTGTAGTCGAAACAGAGGGACTCTGTCGACATCTCCAGTTCGCGCGAAAGCGCCGCCCCCATCCACGAGAGCTGCTCGCTGTCACGCAATGCAAGAGCCGGTCGGGGCAACGTTTTTTGCAGAGTCCGTGCAGCAGGAAAGGAGAGAAATACCCGGTGGTAGTGCGGGAGCGCTTTTCGCCAGTCGCGTAAGGCATCGGCCAGCGCTTCTGGCTGACAAATTTTGCCGTCACGAATGATGCCTTCGGCCAGAGAAATGGCCCACCAGCGGCGTAAGCACCAGCCGCCTCTCTCCCGAGCCAGTGCCGTAATCAGGACCTTATCCTGTTGAATATGAACGCCCGTTTGCCATGTTTTGAAAGCCATGCTTCACGATCTCCTTATCGCCCGTCGCCTTGACGGCTATATCAATGAATCAGGCTTGCCTTTATACTACCGCGCGATTGTTTAGAAACTGCCCAAGTGAAACCAAATGGGAAATCTCCGGTGAAGTTCGTAAAGTATTTATTCATCCTTGCAGTCTGTTGCATTCTGCTGGGAGCAGGCTCGATTTACGGTTTGTACAAATATATTGAGCCACAGCTACCTGATGTCGCCACGCTCCGCGATGTGCGTCTCCAGATCCCAATGCAGGTCTATAGCGCCGATGGCGAGCTGATGGCGCAGTATGGCGAGAAGCGTCGTATCCCGCTGACCTTAAACCAAATTCCCCCCGTGATGGTGAAAGCTTTTATCGCCACGGAGGACAGCCGTTTCTACGAGCACCACGGTGTCGATCCGGTCGGGATTTTCCGTGCCGCAAGCATTGCGTTGTTCTCCGGTCACGCCTCCCAGGGGGCGAGCACCATTACGCAACAGCTGGCGCGAAACTTCTTCCTCAGCCCTGAAAAGACGCTGACGCGTAAGATCAAAGAGGTGTTCCTGGCGATCCGTATTGAGCAGCTGCTGAATAAGGACGAGATCCTTGAGCTGTACCTCAATAAAATCTACCTGGGCTACCGTGCCTATGGCGTGGGGGCAGCCGCGCAGGTGTACTTCGGTAAGCCTGTTGAACAGCTCACCCTAAGCGAAATGGCAACCATTGCCGGTCTGCCAAAAGCGCCGTCCACGTTTAACCCGCTTTACTCGCTCGATCGCGCTACCTCACGTCGTAATGTCGTCCTGTCACGTATGCTGAGCGAAGGCTATATCAGCCAGAGCGAGTACGACCAGGCGCGTAACGACGTCATTGACGCCAATTATCACGCCCCTGAGATCGCCTTCTCTGCCCCATATTTGACCGAAATGGTGCGCCAGGAGATGGTGAGTCGTTATGGCGACAAGGCCTATGAAGATGGCTATCGCGTGTACACCACCGTTACCCGTAAAGTGCAGCAGGCGGCTCAGGACGCGGTGCGCAATAACGTGATGGACTACGATATGCGTCACGGCTATCGCGGACCGTCGAACGTGCTCTGGAAAGTGGGCGAAAGCGCATGGGACAGCAAAAAAATCACCAGCACGCTGAAAGCGCTGCCAACCTATGGTCCGCTCCTTCCAGCCGTAGTGACGCAGGCCGATCCTCAGGAAGCCGTTGCGACGCTGGCGGACGGCACGTCCGTCTCCCTGCGCATGGACGGTATTCGCTGGGCGCGTCCATACCGTTCGGACACCCTGCAGGGGCCAACGCCGCGCAAAGTGACCGACGTGGTACAGGCCGGGCAGCAGATTTGGGTGCGCAAGTCAGGCGATGCCTGGTGGCTGGCGCAGGTACCGGATGTGAACTCGGCTCTGGTCTCCATCAACCCACAGAACGGGGCGGTAATGGCGCTGGTCGGCGGGTTCGATTTCAACCAGAGCAAATTTAACCGCGCCACGCAGGCGCTGCGTCAGGTGGGTTCCAACATCAAGCCGTTCCTCTACACGGCAGCGATGGATAAGGGACTGACCCTTGCCAGCATCCTAAACGACGTGCCGATCTCCCGCTGGGATGCCGGTGCCGGTTCCGACTGGCAGCCGAAGAACTCTCCTGCGGAGTATGCCGGTCCTATTCGTCTTCGCCAGGGTCTGGGGCAGTCGAAAAACGTGGTGATGGTGCGTGCCATGCGCGCGATGGGCGTCGACTATGCGGCAGAGTACCTGCAGCGCTTCGGCTTCCCGGCGCAGAACATCGTTCGCACCGAGTCGCTGGCGCTGGGCTCAGCCTCCTTTACGCCGCTTCAGGTCGCCCGCGGATACTCGGTGATGGCCAACGGCGGCTTCCTGGTTGACCCGTACTTCATCAGCAAAATCGAGAACGACCAGGGCGGCGTGCTGTTTGAAGCGAAGCCGAAAATTGCCTGCCCTGAGTGTGATATTCCGGTCATTTACGGCAATACGCCGAAATCCGAGGTGCTCGAAAACAAGGACATGGAAGACCCTGCCGTTTCTCAGGAGCAGCCAAATATCGTCTTGCCGCAGCCGCAGCTGGAGCAGGCTAACCAGTCGCTGGTGGCGCAAACCGGCGCGCAGGAATATGCCCCGCACGTGATCAACACGCCGCTGGCGTTCCTGATCAAGAGCGCGCTGAACACCAACATCTTCGGTGAACCTGGCTGGCAGGGTACCGGCTGGCGAGCAGGGCGCGATCTGCAGCGCCATGATATCGGCGGTAAAACCGGGACAACTAACAGCTCGAAGGATGCGTGGTTCTCCGGCTATGGGCCGGGTGTGGTGACGTCAGTCTGGATCGGTTTCGACGATCATCGCCGTGATTTAGGCCGTACCACGGCATCCGGCGCGATTAAAGATCAGATTTCCGGCTACGAAGGCGGTGCCAAAAGCGCGCAGCCGGCCTGGGATGCCTACATGAAATCCGTTCTTGAAGGCGTGCCGGAGCAGCCGCTGACGCCGCCACCGGGCGTGGTGACAGTCAATATTGACCGCAGCACCGGCCAGCTCGCTAACGGTGGTAATAGCCGTGCCGAGTATTTCATCGAAGGTACGCAGCCAACCACACAGGCGGTGCATGAGGTGGGTACAGAGATTATTGATAACGGCGAAACGCACGAGCTGTTTTAAGCATAAAAATGCCCGGTAAAAACCGGGCAAAGAATTGCAGGCCGGGTAAGGCGAAGCCGCCACCCGGCTTTTTTATGGCCTACAGCCGCCCTTGCCCCTTCAGCCACTCGCGAACCAGGAACAGCGCGCTCACGTTGCGAGCCTCGTTAAAGTCAGGGTCTTCAAGCAGATCCATCAGATGCGCCAGCGGCCAGCGAACCTGCGGCAGCGGCTCTGGTTCATCTCCCTCCAGCGATTCAGGATAGAGATCTTCAGCCACCACAATGTTCATTTTGCTGGAAAAATAGGACGGCGCCATGCTCAGTTTTTTCAGGAACGACAGTTCGTTCGCGCCAAAACCCACCTCTTCTTTCAGCTCGCGGTTTGCTGCTTCAAAGACCGTTTCACCCGGATCGATGAGCCCTTTCGAGAACCCAAGCTCGTAAGATTCCGTGCCCACGGCGTATTCGCGGATCAAAATCAGATGATCGTCGACGATAGGGACAATCATCACCGCTTCGCGCGAAGAGGGGCGCATACGCTCATAAACACGACGCACACCGTTGCTGAACTCCAGATCCACACTCTCGACGTTAAACAGGCGCGATTTGGCGACAGTTTCAACGTGCAGAATGGTGGGTTTTTGTAGTGGTTTGCTCATCTTGATGGGGTCTTAGCAGTGTGAACTGGCGTTATTGTGCGATATGCCGCACGGTTTCGGCAATGTCAATTGTTCTTTATTTACATTTATGCAACGCAGCAGGGATCAATCCTCAATTCAAAACAAATGTCAAGAGGTTGAAATGTTTCCAGGAATTTGCTGATATCGCGCCATGACAGGCTTTGCTATCATCACCGGTCACTGGGATGCGCTTTAGAATGCTCAAGTTCGACTCCATACTTGCCGATAGCCAGCCACAGACTCTCATTCAATGTAAAGGTGCTACTGACTACACCTGTAAGATAAGTAAGATGGGGAAAGCATGAGCACCATTTTGATTGTTCTCGCTGCTATGCTGGTCAGCGCATTGATTGCAGGGTGGCTGTACAGGCGACGCATACAGCGCCGTTACCGGCTGCCCTTTTTAAATGCCTTCGCGGGTGCGACAACGCGTAAACTCACGCAAGACGAGCGCGATGCAGTTGAAAACTATCTCGAAACGCTGAACCGTTCTCAGTTAACGCCTGGGCCGACGGGAGCCACGACTGCACCTGTGGCGCTTAAGCTTAACGCGCAAAGTGACACCGTGCTCTGCGTGACGCGCTCCATCACGCGCTACGGCATTACGACTGACGACCCCAACAAGTGGCGCTACTACCTGGATTCGGTTGAGGTGCATCTGCCTCCGTCCTGGGAGCAGTACATTAACGACGAAAACAGCGTTGAGCTGATTCACACCGATTCGCTGCCGCTGGTAATCTCGCTCAACGGCCATACCCTGAATGACTATCTTCATGAAGCCCCGCGCTTTGCGCTGGAACGCGCGAGTTCAACGCAGGCCTCTATCCGTGGTGAAGAGACCGAGCAGATTGAGCTGCTGAATATTCGTCAGGAGACGCATGAAGAGTACGCCCTGAGCCGTCCGGACGGTATTCGTGAAGCCATCCTGATCGTTGCCGCTTTCCTGCTCTTTTTTGTCTGCCTGCTGACGCCGGACGTCTTTGTCCCATGGATGGCTGGTGGCGCGGTGTTGCTTCTTGCGGCCGGGCTGTGGGGGCTCTTTGCCCCGCCGGCCAAAACCTCGCTGCGGGAGATCCACTGCCTGCGCGGCACGCCAAAGCGCTGGGGCCTGTTCGGTGAGAACGATCAGGAGCATCTCAACAATATCTCACTCGGGATTATTGACCTGATCTACCCGCGCCACTGGCAACCGTGGATTGCGCAGGATTTAGGGCAGAAAACCGATATTGATATCTATCTTGACCGCCACGTTGTGCGACAGGGGCGCTTCTTATCCCTGCATGATGAAGTAAAAAATTTCCCGCTTCAGCACTGGCTCCGCAGCACGGTCATCGCCGCCGGCGCCGGGCTGGTGTTTATCATGCTGCTGCTTTTCGTGCCGCTGGATATGCCCATCAAATTTACCCTGTCGTGGATCAAAGGCGCGCAGACCATCGAGGCGACCAGCGTCAACCAGCTCGATGAAGCGGGTGTACGGGTGGGCGATACGCTGCGCCTGAAAGGCACCGGAATGTGTAATATCCATACTCCGGGGGCGTGGAACACGCGCCAGAATTCACCGTTCACGCCGTTCGACTGTTCGCAAATTATCTGGAACGACGCCCCGCCGCTGCCGCTGCCGGAATCCGAAGTGGTGAATAAAGCCACGGCGCTGACCCAGACGGTCAACCGCCAGCTGCACCCGAAACCGGACGATGATTCACGCGTCAGCCCCGCGCTGCGTTCCGCCATTCAGAAATCAGGCATGATTCTGCTGGATGATTTTGGCGACATTGTCCTGAAAACCCAGGACTTGTGCTCATCGCAGGATGAGTGCATACGCCTCAAAAACGCGCTGGTTAACCTCGGGAACAGTAAAGACTGGGACTCGCTGGTGAAACGCGCCGAGGCGGGACGACTGGATGGCGTCAACGTGCTGCTGCGTCCGGTCAGCGCGGAATCGCTTGATAACCTGGTCGCCACCTCGACATCGCCGTTTATGATGCGCGAAACCACCCGGGCGGCTCAGGCGCTCAACAGTCCGGCACCGGGCGGCTTTGTGATTGCCAGCGATGAAGGCAGCGACCTGGTCGATCAGCCTTACCCGCAGGTAGCGCTTTATGACTACCCGGCCCAGGAGCAGTGGAGCCAGTTCCAGCGTCTGGCGCAGATGCTGATGCAAACGCCGTTCAGTGCCGAAGGGATTGTCACAAGCATCTACACCGACGCCAACGGCACGCGCCATATCGGCCTGCACCGGATGCCGGACAGCGCAGGATTGTGGCGTTACATTGGCACCTCTCTGCTGATGATCGCCATGCTGATCGCCATTTTCTGGAACGGTTTTATGGCCCTGCGCCGCTACCAGCGCTCCCGCACGCGTCTGGCGGAGATCCAGCAATATTATGAGAATTGCCTCAATCCTAAGCTGATCCCCTCCTCTGAGAGCCTGATCTGATAACGTCGTTGCGCGACAAGATGTGCTACCCTGTCGCGCACGTTTCTTCTGGCTGGAGTTCCCCCCTATGCATCTTGATATCGACTGGCAGCAGGTCGACACCGTTCTGCTGGATATGGACGGCACGCTGCTAGATCTCGCCTTTGATAACTATTTCTGGCAAAAGCTGGTGCCGGAAACCTATGGTGAGCAGCAGGGTATCTCCCCGGCAGAAGCGCAGGCGTTCATTCGTTCGCAATATAGCGCGGTGCAACATACGCTAAACTGGTACTGTCTGGACTACTGGAGCGAGCGCCTCGGTTTGGATATTTGTGCCATGACCACTGCCCAGGGACCACGCGCCGTGCTGCGCGAAGATACGGTTCCCTTCCTGGACGCGCTGAAAGCAAGCGGCAAGCGCCGTATTTTGCTGACTAACGCGCATCCACATAACCTGGCCGTGAAGCTGGAGCATACGGGACTGGCGTCGCACCTTGATTTATTACTTTCCACCCACACATTTGGTTATCCGAAAGAGGATCAGCGGTTGTGGCATGCGGTGAAGGAAGAGACCGGCCTGCAGCCGGAGCGCACGCTGTTCATTGACGACAGCGAGCCTATTCTGGATTCTGCGGCAACGTTTGGCATTCGCTACTGTCTGGGCGTCACTAATCCTGACTCTGGCCTGGCTGAAAAAAGCTATCTGCGCCATCCGGGACTGAACGACTACCGCCAGATGATCCCCTCACTGACCGTGAAGGAGACGCCATGAAAGAAAAGCCCTCAGATGGGGTAAGACTGGATAAATGGCTGTGGGCAGCCCGTTTTTATAAAACGCGCGCCCTTGCCCGTGAAATGGTTGACGGCGGTAAAGTGCATTACAACGGCCAGCGCAGCAAGCCGAGCAAGCTGGTTGAGCTGAACGCCACCTTAACGCTGCGCCAGGGCAACGACGAACGTACGGTAGTGATTAAAGCCATTACCGAACAGCGGCGGCCCGCATCGGAAGCCGTACTGCTTTACGAAGAGACGGCTGAAAGCGTTGAAAAGCGCGAGAAGACCGCGCTGGCGCGCAAAATGAATGCGCTGACCATGCCCCACCCGGACCGGCGACCGGATAAAAAAGAGCGCCGCGATCTGATGAAATTTAAACACGGTGAGAGCGAGTAACCCTCACCCGCACGAGAGATGAAAATGGCCCAACACGACCAATTACACCGCTATCTGTTTGAACAATTCGCCGTGCGCGGCGAGCTGGTCACCGTATCCGAAACCTGGAAACAGATTCTGGAAAACCACAACTACCCGCTGCCGGTGCAGACCCTGTTGGGCGAACTGCTGGTTGCCACCAGCCTGCTGACCGCAACGCTGAAGTTTGCCGGTGATATCACCGTGCAGCTGCAGGGTGACGGCCCGATGACGCTGGCGGTGATCAACGGCAATAACCAGCAGCAGATGCGCGGCGTGGCGCGCGTTCAGGGCGACGTGCCTGAAAATGCTGACCTCAAAACGCTGGTGGGCAATGGCTACCTGGTGATCACCATCTCCCCTGAGGAAGGTGAACGCTATCAGGGCGTGGTGGGTCTGGAAGGCGATACCCTCGCAGCCTGCCTGGAAGATTACTTCATGCGTTCTGAACAGCTGCCTACGCGTCTGTTCATCCGTACCGGTGAAGTGGACGGCCAGCCTGCTGCGGGCGGCATGCTGCTGCAGGTTCTGCCAGCGCAGGACGCACAGACCAATGACTTTGAGCATCTGGCGACGCTGACCGAAACCATCAAGGCGGAAGAGCTGTTCAACCTGTCGGCGACCGACGTGCTGTGGCGTCTGTACCACGAAGAAGAAGTGACCGTGTACGATCCGCAGTCCGTGGAGTTTAAGTGCACCTGCTCGCGCGAGCGCTGCGCTGGCGCACTGAAAACTCTGCCGGATGAAGAGATCGACAGCATCATGGCTGAAGACGGCGAAATTGATATGCACTGTGACTACTGCGGTACGCACTACGTGTTCAATTCAATGGATATCGCTGAAATCCGCAATAATGCCTCTCCGGCAGATCCGCAAGTTCATTAATACGCTACCCCTCACCCTGCCCTTTCCCCTTTGCGGAGAGGGTTAGGGTGAGGGGTAAAAATCCCCCAAAAGCTGAATCGTTTTCCCTATGTAACTCTTACGTAATTTTCTTACATGTATGCGATTACATTCACATTCTCTCCGATAAAATCACCACCTCTTAACCTTTTCGGAACATTTTCCCCAACCAAAAAGCGATTCCTGCGATAATCCGCCTGCACTGTGACTGGAGTCGCAGCGTTTTCCGTTAGTAAGGGTTTTATCCAGATGCACAAATCTATGAGCCCCGTCGCGGTTAACATCCCCAGAAAAACCCTACAATTTCAGGCAGTACATATTGGCTAAGGAGCAGTGATATGCGTGTTACTGGTTTAACCCCGCAAGATCTCAAGGCTTATGGTATTCACGACGTCCAGGAAGTGGTCTACAACCCCGATTACGATACGCTGTATCAGGAAGAGCTCAATCCAGCACTGGAAGGATACGAGCGCGGTGTGTTGACGAACCTTGGTGCTATCGCCGTCGATACCGGTATCTTTACCGGTCGTTCGCCGAAAGATAAGTATATCGTCCGAGACGAAACTACCCGCGATACGCTGTGGTGGGCTGACAAGGGCAAAGGGAAGAACGACAACAAACCGCTCTCCCCGGAAACCTGGCAGCATCTGAAAGGGCTCGTCACCCATCAACTTTCCGGTAAGCGTCTGTTCATTGTCGACGCTTTCTGCGGCGCTAACGCCGACACCCGCCTTTCCGTGCGTTTCATTACCGAAGTGGCCTGGCAGGCGCATTTCGTTAAGAATATGTTTATTCGTCCGACCGACGAAGAGCTGCAGGACTTCACACCTGACTTCATCGTGATGAACGGTGCGAAATGCACTAACCCACAGTGGAAAGAGCAGGGTCTGAACTCCGAAAACTTCATTGCCTTCAACCTGACCGAACGTATTCAGCTGATCGGCGGTACCTGGTATGGCGGCGAAATGAAGAAAGGGATGTTCTCGGTCATGAACTACCTGCTGCCGCTGCGCGGTATTGCCTCTATGCACTGCTCGGCGAACGTCGGCGAGAAAGGCGACGTAGCGGTGTTCTTCGGTCTTTCCGGCACCGGGAAAACCACGCTCTCCACCGATCCAAAACGCCGTCTGATTGGCGATGACGAACACGGCTGGGACGATGACGGGGTGTTTAACTTCGAAGGCGGTTGCTACGCGAAGACCATTCGCCTGTCTGAAGAGGCCGAGCCGGATATCTTCCACGCGATCCGCCGCGACGCGCTGCTGGAAAACGTCACCGTACGTGCCGACGGCTCTATCGACTTTGACGATGCGTCTAAAACCGAAAACACCCGCGTCTCTTACCCGATCTACCACATCGACAACATCGTGAAGCCGGTGTCAAAAGCGGGCCATGCCACGAAGGTGATTTTCCTGACGGCGGATGCGTTCGGCGTGCTGCCACCGGTTTCCCGCCTGACCGCCAGCCAGACGCAGTACCACTTCCTCTCTGGCTTTACCGCCAAGCTGGCGGGTACCGAGCGTGGCGTCACGGAGCCAACCCCAACCTTCTCCGCCTGCTTCGGCGCGGCATTCCTGTCGCTGCACCCGACGCAATACGCTGAGGTGCTGGTGAAACGCATGCAGGCATCCGGCGCGCAGGCCTACCTGGTGAATACCGGCTGGAACGGTACCGGCAAGCGTATCTCCATCAAAGATACCCGCGCCATTATCGACGCCATTCTGGATGGTTCTCTGGATAACGCCGAAACCTTCACGCTGCCGATGTTCGATCTGGCCATTCCGACGGAACTGCCGGGTGTGGATACGCGTATCCTCGACCCGCGCAATACCTACGGATCGCCGGAACAGTGGCGCGAGAAGGCGGAATCGCTGGCGAAGCTGTTTATCGAGAACTTCGAGAAGTACACCGATACCCCGGCGGGTGCTGCGCTGGTGAGTGCGGGACCGAAGCTGTAGGTAAAAGCAAAAAGGCAACGAAAGTTGCCTTTTTTAATGTTTTCTCCCTCTCCCCGTGGGAGAGGGCCGGGGTGAGGGCATCAGACCGCACTATCCCTCTTTCACCTGCCCTCGCGTCACCGGAACCGGCAACCAGGCGCGAATGCTCAACCCGCCCCGCTCGCTGGTGCCGATCTCCAGCAATCCGTTATGGTTATCCACAATACGCTGCACAATCGCCAGGCCTAAGCCCGTTCCGCTGGTGCTGCGCGCGCTATCGCCGCGCACAAACGGCTGGAACAGATGCTTACGCTGCTCGGGCTTAATGCCCGGACCGTCGTCTTCCACCTGGAACCAGGCGCGGTTGAGTTCAGACCCGCTGCTAACCTTAATCCAGCCGTTACCGTAGCGCGCCGCGTTAACCACCATATTGGCCACCGCACGCTTAATGGAAAGCGGGTGCATACGAACCTGAATTTCACCGTCCTGAAGGTCAGTATCAATTTCACGCTCATAACCACTTTCTGCGGCCACCACTTCGCCCAGCACCGCGTTCAGATCGGCCATTTCCATCGGCATCTCCTGACCGGTGCGCAGGTAATCGATGAACTGCTCGATGATGGCGTTACACTCTTCGATGTCCTTGTTAATAGACTCGGCGAGATAACCGTCCTCTTCACCCATCATCTCCGTCGCCAGACGAATACGCGTTAGCGGGGTGCGCAGGTCATGACTGACGCCGGCCATCAGCAGCGTACGGTCATCCGCCAGCTGCTTAACGCCTGCCGCCATGTGGTTAAACGCGCGCGTTACTGAGCGCACTTCAGAGGCACCATATTCGCGCAGTGGAGGAGGAATAATGCCTTTACCGACCTGCAGCGCAGCGTGCTCCAGGTCGACCAGCGGTCGGTTCTGGATACGGATAAACAGCCACGCGCCGCCTATCGCCAGCAGCATAATGGCAAGGGTATAGCGGAACAGCGGCGAGAAATCGCCCTGATGGATTTCAGTCAGCGGAACGCGTACCCAGATGTTGGGTGACAGCCAGGTTTTCAGCCAGACGACGGGCGAGCTTTTGTTGACCTCAACGCGCACTTCCGTCGGGCCACCCAGCTGCTGCGCCATCTGCTGGCTGAGGAATTCATAGTGCTGCGCCCAGCGCAGGCCAGCATCTTCCGCCGCTTCATTGGAGTAAAGCGAAATACCCAGTTCACGGTAGATTTCACGGCGAAATGCCGGGGGAACAACCAGCTGCGTGCCGTCCTCCAGCTGCAGCTTATCGGTCATCAGCATACGCACTTCGTAGGCCAGGACCTTATTAAACTGCTGGAGGCTCGGCAGAATCGCAAAGTTCAGCACCACCAGGTAGGTCGTCACCAGGCTGACGAACAGCAGGGTGACGATCAGTAAGAGGGTGCGGGCAAACGAGCTTCGCGGCGAGAAGCGCATTCGCCTCATGCTTTAGAGCCGTCCGGAACGAACACGTAGCCCAGACCCCATACGGTCTGAATATAACGAGGATGCGCCGGATCTTCTTCCACCATGCGGCGCAGGCGGGAGATCTGCACGTCGATGGAGCGTTCCATTGCGGAGTATTCGCGACCGCGCGCCAGGTTCATCAGCTTGTCGCGGGAAAGCGGCTCGCGCGGGTGGCTGACCAGCGCTTTCAGTACGGCAAACTCGCCGCTGGTGAGCGGCATTGGCTCATCTTCACGGAACATCTCGCGCGTGCCGAGGTTCAGCTTGAACTTGCCGAAGGCAATCACCGCCTCTTCCTGGGACGGCGCGCCCGGCAGTTCATTCGCCTGACGGCGCAGCACGGCACGAATACGCGCCAGCAGCTCGCGCGGGTTAAACGGTTTTGGAATGTAGTCATCAGCGCCGATTTCGAGGCCCACGATACGGTCAACTTCTTCGCCCTTCGCCGTCACCATAATGATCGGCATCGGGTTGCTCTGGCTGCGCAGACGGCGGCAGATAGAAAGCCCGTCTTCACCCGGCAGCATCAGGTCGAGAACCATCAGATGGAAAGATTCGCGGGTCAGCAGACGGTCCATCTGCTCAGCGTTCGCGACGCTACGAACCTGGAAGCCCTGCTCGGTCAGATAACGCTCAAGCAGCGCGCGCAGGCGCATGTCGTCATCCACGACCAGAATTTTGTAGTTTTCTTGCATTGTGTGTACTCCCAAAGGTTCGGATAGTCTTTGTAACAGCGTATTCTAAAAAAGTGCACGTATTCGACCAGTTAATTCTGGTATAAATTCTAGTCGAAATTGTTACAAAGCATATTTAACAGCAGCTTATCTGTTCATTTCATCACATAAATCATTATTAATCCTGTCTGTTACACTGTGTGGTACGTATTGTGCGCAAAACAGAGAACCGGCAGCAAAGGCAGCACCATGAAAACGCCCCTGATCACCCGCGAAGGGTACGAAAAGCTCAAAAAAGAGATGGATTACCTGTGGCGCGAAGAGCGTCCTGAAGTAACCAAAAAGGTGACCTGGGCGGCAAGCCTGGGCGATCGCAGCGAAAATGCTGATTATCAGTACAACAAGAAGCGGCTGCGCGAAATTGACCGCCGGGTACGCTATCTGACGAAGTGTCTTGAGAATCTAAAAATCGTCGATTACTCCCCGCAGCAGGAGGGCAAAGTGTTCTTCGGCGCGTGGGTGGAGATTGAAAACGACGATGGTGACACCCTGCGTTTTCGCATTGTCGGCTACGATGAAATTTTTGGTCGTAAAGATTACATTTCTATCGACTCCCCGATGGCCCGCGCGCTGCTGAAAAAGGAAGTGGGCGATTTAGCCGTCGTGCAGACCCCAGCCGGTGAAGCCAGCTGGTACGTCAATGAGATCGTCTACGTAAAATAGTCCGAGAGCGCCCTCCCCGGCTGGCATTTTGCCGTGTCAGCCCGTATAACTATCCCCTGATTTTTGACCCACAAGATGATAAAGCCATGATGAAAGATTCGCTCTGCCGCATTATTGCGGGTGAACTTCAGGCCAGAGCCGAACAGGTAGAAGCTGCCGTTCGCCTGCTTGATGAAGGGAACACCGTGCCGTTTATTGCACGTTATCGTAAGGAAGTCACAGGCGGTCTGGATGACACGCAGCTGCGTAACCTGGAGACCCGCCTGGGCTATCTGCGCGAGCTGGAAGAACGTCGTCAGGCGATCCTCAAATCTATCGGCGAACAGGGCAAGCTGACCAGCGAGCTGGAAAGCGCCATTAATGGCACCCTGAGCAAAACCGAACTCGAAGATCTCTATCTGCCGTACAAACCGAAGCGCCGTACCCGCGGGCAGATTGCGATTGAGGCGGGCCTTGAGCCGCTGGCAGAGCTGCTGTGGAATGAGCCATCTCACGACCCGGAAACCGAAGCGGCGAAATTCGTCGACGCCGACAAAGGTGTCGCTGACACCAAGGCCGCTCTGGACGGCGCGCGCTACATCCTGATGGAGCGCTTCGCGGAAGACGCCGCCCTGCTGGCTAAAGTGCGTGATTATCTGTGGAAGAACGCCCACATCGTCTCTACCGTCGTAGCGGGCAAAGAGGAAGAAGGCGCGAAGTTCCGCGACTACTTCGATCACCACGAACCGATTTCGACCACCCCTTCTCACCGCGCGCTGGCGATGTTCCGCGGCCGCAACGAAGGCGTGCTCCAGCTCTCCCTGAACGCCGACCCGCAGTTTGACGAGCCGCCGAAAGAGAGCCACTGCGAGCAGATTATCATCGACCATCTCGGCCTGCGCCTGAACAACGCCCCGGCGGACAGCTGGCGCAAAGGCGTGGTGAGCTGGACGTGGCGCATCAAGGTGCTGATGCACCTGGAAACCGAGCTGATGGGCACCGTGCGCGAGCGAGCGGAAGACGAAGCGATCAACGTCTTCGCCCGTAACCTGCACGACCTGCTGATGGCCGCTCCTGCGGGCCTGCGCGCGACCATGGGTCTCGATCCGGGTCTGCGTACCGGCGTGAAGGTGGCGGTCGTTGACGGCACCGGCAAGCTGGTCGCCACTGATACCATTTACCCGCACACCGGCCAGGCAGCGAAAGCCGCCGTCGTGGTGGCGGCGCTGTGCGAGAAGTACAACGTGGAGCTGGTTGCCATCGGTAACGGCACCGCATCACGCGAAACCGAGCGTTTCTACCTCGACGTGCAGAAGCAGTTCCCGAAAGTGACGGCACAGAAAGTGATCGTCAGCGAAGCGGGCGCATCGGTCTATTCCGCCTCTGAGCTGGCGGCGCAGGAATTCCCTGACCTGGACGTTTCCCTGCGCGGCGCGGTCTCCATCGCCCGTCGTCTGCAGGATCCGCTGGCGGAGCTGGTGAAGATCGATCCGAAATCCATTGGCGTGGGCCAGTATCAGCACGACGTGAGCCAGACGCAGCTGGCGCGCAAGCTGGACGCGGTTGTGGAAGACTGCGTAAACGCCGTCGGCGTGGACCTGAACACCGCCTCCGTTCCCCTGCTGACCCGCGTGGCGGGCTTAACCCGCATGATGGCACAGAACATCGTCGCCTGGCGCGATGAGCACGGCCAGTTCCAGAACCGTCAGCAGCTGCTTAAAGTGAGCCGTCTGGGGCCGAAAGCGTTTGAGCAGTGCGCGGGCTTCCTGCGCATCAACCACGGCGATAACCCGTTGGATGCCTCTACCGTTCACCCGGAAGCGTATCCAGTGGTGGAACGCATCCTGGCCGCCACCCAGCAGGCGCTGAAGGATCTCATGGGCGACAGCAGCGCTCTGCGTAACCTGAAAGCCGTTGATTTCACCGACGACAAATTTGGTGTACCAACCGTTACCGACATTATCAAAGAGCTGGAAAAACCGGGCCGCGATCCGCGTCCTGAGTTCAAAACGGCGACCTTTGCTGACGGCATCGAGACCATGAACGATCTCCTGCCGGGCATGGTGCTGGAAGGCGCGGTGACCAACGTCACCAACTTCGGCGCGTTTGTGGATATCGGCGTGCACCAGGACGGTCTGGTGCATATCTCTTCCCTTGCCGACAAGTTCGTTGAAGACCCGCACACCGTGGTCAAAGCGGGCGACATCGTGAAGGTGAAAGTGCTGGAGGTGGATCTGCAGCGCAAGCGTATCGCCCTGACCATGCGTCTGGATGAGCAGCCGGGCGACACCAGCGCGCGCCGTGGCGGCAACGGCGGAGGCCGCGAGCAGCAGCGTCCGGCCACGAAAGCCACAAAACCGCGCGGGCGTGACGCGCAACCTGCGGGCAACAGCGCGATGATGGACGCGCTGGCGGCGGCGATGGGTAAGAAACGCTAAGGTAACCCCCCTCACCCTCTCCCCAAAGGGGAGAGGGTGAGGGGAATAAAATCATCTCGAAATATATGAAACCGATTGCACACCCATATTTAAACCGCTATTTATCACTCCATTAACAAATACGCTTTTTATTCCTTCCCGGGTAATTCTGCAAATATTGAGCAAGGTCAATCAGACCGCAAATTAATACGATTAACAACATCCCGTCACATTTTTATTATTGCTGATAAAAACTATTCTCATTATCATCGCAGTGTAGATTATTTAACCTCTCGTGGAATCAGGCATTATGCAATTCACTCCAGACAGTGCATGGAAAATTACCGGTTTTACCCGCGAAATTAGCCCGGCCTATCGACAGAAGCTGCTGTCACTTGGCATGCTGCCCGGCTCATCATTCCAGGTCGTGCGTGTGGCGCCGTTGGGCGATCCTGTTCATATCGAAACCCGGCGCGTAAATCTGGTTCTGCGCAAAAAAGACCTCGCATTAATTGAAGTTGAATCTTTATCCCGTTAACAAGCCAGCGGTTTCGGTGGGTCTAATACAATGAAAAAATTAACTATTGGCTTAATTGGCAATCCTAATTCCGGCAAGACAACCTTATTTAATCAGTTAACCGGCGCGCGCCAGCGCGTGGGAAATTGGGCAGGCGTAACGGTTGAACGTAAAGAAGGCCAGTTCACGACAACGGACAATCAGGTCACCCTGGTTGACCTTCCCGGCACCTACTCCTTAACCACGATTTCATCCCAGACTTCGCTCGATGAGCAAATTGCCTGCCACTACATTCTTGGCGGCGACGCGGATCTGCTGATCAACGTGGTCGACGCTTCGAACCTCGAGCGAAACCTTTACCTGACGCTACAGCTGCTGGAGCTGGGGATCCCCTGCATCGTGGCGCTCAACATGCTCGACATTGCGGAAAAACAAAAGCTGCGCATCGACGTCGATGCGCTCTCCGCGCGCCTGGGCTGTCCGGTGGTTCCGCTGGTCTCGACCCGCGCTCGCGGTATCGACGCCCTGAAGCTGGCGATTGACCGCCACGCGGGAAACCGCGACGTTGAGCTGGTGCACTACGCCCAGCCGCTGCTGCGCGAAGCCGAACTGCTGGCGCAGGAGATGGACAGCAGCATGCCTGCAAAACAGCGCCTGTGGCTCGGCCTGCAGATGCTGGAAGGGGATATCTACAGCCGCGCCTATGCCGGACACGCGGCGGATAAGCTGGACGTGGCCCTCGCCCGTCTCAGCGACGAGCTGGACGACCCGGCGCTGCACATCGCCGATGCGCGTTATCAGGCCATTGCGTCAATTTGCGACGTGGTCAGCAACGCCCTTACCGCAGAGCCCAGCCGCTTCACGGCGGCGGTGGATAAGATTGTGCTCAACCGCTTCCTCGGCTTACCCATCTTCCTGCTGGTGATGTACGTGATGTTCCTGCTCGCGATTAACATCGGTGGCGCGCTGCAGCCGATTTTTGACGCCGGTTCTGTCGCGGTCTTCGTACACGGTATTCAGTGGGTAGGTTACACCCTGCACTTCCCGGAATGGCTGACCATCTTCCTTGCCCAGGGGATTGGCGGCGGTATCAACACCGTTCTGCCGCTGGTACCGCAGATCGGCATGATGTATCTGTTCCTCTCGTTCCTCGAAGATTCCGGCTACATGGCGCGCGCCGCCTTCGTGATGGACCGCCTGATGCAGGCGCTGGGCCTGCCGGGCAAGTCCTTCGTCCCGCTGATCGTCGGCTTCGGCTGTAACGTGCCGTCGGTAATGGGCGCGCGCACCCTGGATGCACCGCGTGAACGCCTGATGACCATTATGATGGCGCCGTTTATGTCCTGCGGTGCCCGACTGGCGATCTTTGCGGTCTTCGCGGCAGCCTTTTTTGGCCAGCAGGGCGCGCTGGCGGTCTTCTCGCTGTACGTGCTGGGCATCGTGATGGCGATCCTGACCGGCTTAATGCTGAAACACACCATCATGCGTGGTGAAGCGTCACCGTTCGTGATGGAGCTGCCGGTGTACCACGTTCCCCATCTGAAAAGCCTGGCGATCCAGACCTGGCAGCGCCTGAAAGGCTTTGTGCTGCGCGCCGGTAAGGTGATTGTTATTGTCAGTATTTTCCTGAGCGCGCTGAACAGCTTCACCCTCACCGGTCAGGCGGCAGATAACATCAACGACTCTGCCCTCGCCTCCGTCAGCCGCGTCATCACGCCGGTCTTCAAACCGATTGGCGTGCAGGAGGATAACTGGCAGGCGACCGTGGGCCTGTTCACCGGTGCGATGGCGAAAGAGGTGGTCGTCGGGACCCTGAACACGCTCTACACCGCAGAGAACATTCAGGAGCAGGAATTTAACCCGGCGGAGTTCCACCTCGGTGACGAACTGCTGGGGGCCGTAGAGGAGACCTGGCAGAGCCTGAAAGACACCTTCAGCCTGAGCGTGCTGGCTAACCCGATTGAGGCCAGCAAAGGCGATGGCGAAATGGCGACCGGTGCCATGGGCGTGATGGGCGAGAAGTTTGGCAGCGCGTCAGCGGCCTACAGCTATCTCATCTTCGTTCTGCTCTATATTCCGTGCATCTCGGTGATGGGGGCGATTGCCCGTGAGTCCAGCCGCGGCTGGATGGGCTTCTCCATTCTGTGGGGGCTGAATATCGCCTACTCGCTGGCGACGCTGTTTTACCAGACCGTTAACTTCAGCCAGCACCCGCGCTACAGCCTGGTCTGCATCCTGGCGGTCATCCTGTTTAACGTGATTGTGATTGGCCTGCTGCGCCGGGCGCGAAGCCGCGTTGATATCAACCTGCTGGCGACGCGTAAAACCCCGGCCACCTGCTGCAACAGCCCGGCTGGCGACTGTCACTAAGGGAAAAAACAGATGGCATCGTTGATTCAGGTTCGTAACTTACTGGCATTGCAGGGACGCATGGAGGCAAAACAGCTCAGCCTTAGCCTGCATACCCCGCAGCCGATGATCGATGCCATGCTGGAGCGCCTGGAAGCCATGGGTAAAGCCGTGCGGATTCAGGAAGAAGCAGAGGGTTGCCTCTCCGTCAGTTGTAAAAGCTGTCCGGAAGGAAAGGCCTGTCTCAGGGAGTGGTGGGCACTGCGCTAATAAAGCCGGGCATTGGTGCCCGGCTTTATCGTATTACTTATAGACGTCCGCAGTAGCGCGTACGTTTTTGGTATATTTCTCAGCGCTGGTAATCACGTAGTAAGTGCCGCCAAGCTCATCCGCTTTCTTAGACAGCTCACGTTTCGCGTCCATCGGCGCAGTGGTGTCAGACGTAGAAATCTCACCAATTTTCGTCAGATTCATCCCGGCAACCTTATCTTTTTCCAGCTCTTTTGCCGCAAAGGCGCCAAATGACAATGACCCAATAACCAGAGAAGTGACAATACCCGTAACAAGTTTCATAGCCTGACTCTCCATAGGATTGTTGTTTTGATTATCGTAGGCAGAACAACCGCAACGACATCTGGAGTATGGTTGCGGTGTGTAACTTTTTCCAGGCAGGATAGAAAATAATCAGTCTAAACGTTGACTTAACGCAACCAACGCTGAACAAAATTCCGTCGGATGAGAGATAAACGGCGCATGCGCGGCTTTTGCTATGACATGTGATTCGCTGTCCGGCCAGAGGGAATCCAGAAGTGGGATCACTTTGCGCGGCACCAGCCCGTCGAGATAGCCATAGATACGCAGGTGCGGCATGCTCAGCCCGGCCAGCGGCTCGCGCAGATCGGCCGTTTTCAGGATCTCCAGACCGCCGTTAAGCACCTCAACGTCCGGCATCGGCAGAGAGAGCACCACCTGCTTTAACGCTCTGGCATCCTGACGCGCGGTTTCGGTACCCATTGTCTGCAAGGCGAGGAATCGCTCGACGGTCCGCTGGAAATCGTCGCTCAGCTGCTGCTGGAAGCCCGCCAGAACGTCAGGTTTGATGCCGGGCCACGCCTCTTGTGCGCTAAAGCATGGCGACGAGGCCACGGTGACCAGCGCCCTAACGCGCTCGGGCCAGGAGAGCGCAATCTGGCTTGCCACCAGCCCGCCCAGACTCCAGCCCAGCCAGATGGCATTTTGCGGCGCGGCGTCTACAACGTGCTGCGCCATTTCATCAAGCGACATCGCGCCAAAGCCACGGCTGCGACCATAGCCCGGCAGATCAACCAGATGTAACGTAAATTGCGAGGCAAGTTCCTCGCTTATGCAATGCCACACTTCCGCATTCAGGCCCCATCCGTGCAGCAGCACAAGATGGCAATTTCCTGTCCCTACGGTCTGCCACCACAGCGTCTTCATCAGTTACTGTTCTCTTTTTTCACATGGAGGTTGCACATGCTAACAGTGCCTGGCTTGTGCTGGCTATGCAAAATGCCGCTTGCCCTCAGCGCGTGGGGCGTCTGTTCCGTCTGCACGCGTTCGCTGGAAAGGCGTATCACAACCTGCCCGCAATGTGGTTTACCGGCGGCGAACCGCGATTTGCCCTGCGGCCGCTGCCTGAAAAAATCCTCGCCGTGGAGCGCGCTGGTGACCGTGGATGATTATGTTCCGCCGCTGAGCGAGCTTATTCACGCCCTGAAGTTTTCCGGCCAGAGTTCGCTGGCGCAGCCCCTTGCCCGCCTGCTTTTGCTGGCCGTTTTGCAGGCGCGACGAACCCGCGCTTTGCCGAAAATCGACATGGTGGTGAATGTCCCCTTATACCGACGCCGGCACTGGCGGCGCGGCTATAATCAAAGCGACCTGCTCTGCCGCCCGCTCGCCCGGTGGCTGGGTTGTCGCTACGATGCCAGCGCGCTTACCCGCGTTCATGCCACCGCCATCCAGCATCAGCTCAACGCCCGGCTTCGCAAAAGGAACCTGAAAAACGCCTTTCGCCTTGAATTGCCGGTCCACGGCCTCCATATCGCCATCGTGGATGACGTCGTCACCACAGGCAGTACCGTTGCTGAACTTTCCCGACTGCTTTTGCAAAGCGGCGCCGCGTCGGTTCAGGTATGGTGTCTGTGCCGTACCTTGTAGCCCTTCTTCAATGGGCGTATGATTATACCCAGGTAATTTAGTCAACTATTAGGCCAAAGCTATGATCCGTATTTCCGATTCTGCACAAGCGCACTTTGCCAAACTGCTGGCAAATCAGGAAGAAGGGACGCAGATCCGCGTGTTTGTGATCAATCCAGGCACTCCGAATGCAGAATGTGGTGTCTCTTATTGTCCTCCGGACGCTGTGGAAGCAACTGACACTGCCCTTAAATTTGAACAGCTCACCGCTTACGTCGATGAACTGAGCGCGCCGTATCTTGAAGATGCGGAAATCGACTTTGTCACCGACCAGCTGGGTTCTCAGCTGACCCTAAAAGCGCCAAACGCCAAAATGCGTAAAGTCTCTGACGATGCGCCGCTGATGGAGCGCGTCGAGTATCTGCTGCAGTCCCAGATCAACCCACAACTGGCCGGCCACGGCGGTCGCGTTTCCCTGATGGAAATCACGGAAGACGGCCTGGCGATCCTGCAGTTCGGCGGCGGCTGTAACGGTTGCTCCATGGTCGACGTGACCCTGAAAGAAGGGATCGAGAAGCAGCTGCTGAACGAATTCCCGGAACTGAAAGGCGTGCGTGACCTGACCGAGCACCAGCGCGGCGAGCACTCTTACTACTAATTCAGTACCCGTCTGTATTGCCCGGTAGCGCTGCGCTTACCGGGCCTGACTCCCTTGCCTCCCCCTCTATATGTTGACCTGCGTCTCATAATTCAAATTTTGCCTCACCGGGTGATTCTCAACCACGATATGTTACCCGTATCATTCTCGTGGGCACTCAACACCCTTATAACAGCCGACTAAACTTAACTGTTTCGCAGGCATCAGTATGAGTGCCGTTAACCACTCTGTTCCCAGTTGGGACAACCGGAATTTGTCGTTGAAACAATGACGTTACCCATAACAATTCAAAGGCCAGGTAAATCATGCCATTAGTCATCGTTGCTATCGGTGTTGTGTTATTACTGCTCTTGATGATCCGCTTCAAAATGAACGGATTTATCGCTCTGGTTCTGGTGGCACTTGCAGTCGGTCTGATGCAGGGGATGCCGCTGGTTAAAGTTATCAGCTCTATCAAAGCCGGTGTCGGCGGCACGCTCGGCAGCCTGGCGCTGATCATGGGCTTCGGCGCCATGCTCGGTAAAATGCTGGCGGACTGCGGGGGCGCGCAGCGTATTGCCACCACCCTGATTGCCAAATTCGGTAAACAGCACATCCAGTGGGCGGTGGTGTTAACCGGTTTTACCGTCGGTTTCGCGCTGTTCTATGAAGTGGGCTTCGTGCTGATGCTGCCGTTGGTGTTCACCATCGCCGCCGCGGCCAACATTCCGCTGCTGTTCGTGGGTGTGCCAATGGCTGCTGCACTGTCCGTGACCCACGGCTTCCTGCCACCGCACCCGGGTCCAACCGCCATCGCCACCATCTTCCACGCCGATATGGGTAAAACCCTGCTGTTCGGTACGATTCTGGCGATCCCGACCGTAATTCTGGCAGGCCCGGTGTATGCCCGTTTCCTGAAAGGCATTGATAAGCCTATTCCGGAAGGTCTGTACAGCGCCAAAACCTTCACTGAAGAAGAGATGCCAGGCTTTGGCGTCAGCGTCTGGACCTCGCTGGTACCGGTGATCCTGATGGCAATGCGCGCCGTGGCGGAGATGATCCTGCCGAAAGGCCACGCTTTCCTGGCCGTTGCCGAGTTCCTCGGCGACCCGGTGATGGCAACGCTGATTGCGGTATTGATTGCGATGTTCACCTTCGGCCTGAACCGTGGCCGCTCCATGGATCAGATCAACGACACGCTGACCTCGTCCATCAAAATCATTGCCATGATGCTGCTGATTATCGGCGGTGGCGGTGCGTTCAAGCAGGTGCTGGTCGACAGCGGCGTGGACAAATACATCGCTTCCATGATGCATGAAACCAATATCTCTCCAATCCTGATGGCGTGGTCTATTGCTGCCGTGCTGCGTATCGCGCTGGGTTCTGCAACCGTTGCGGCGATTACAGCGGGCGGTATCGTTGCGCCGCTGATTGCTACCACGGGCGTCAGCCCTGAGCTGATGGTTATTGCGGTAGGCTCCGGCAGCGTGATTTTCTCTCACGTGAACGATCCGGGCTTCTGGCTGTTCAAGGAGTACTTCAACCTGACCATCGGTGAAACCATCAAGTCCTGGTCAATGCTGGAAACCATTATTTCGGTCTGCGGCCTGGTAGGGTGTCTGCTGTTGAATATGGCTCTCTGACTCTCCTGCTCGATCGGTTCCCTCTCCCCTTTGGGGAGAGGGCTAGGGTGAGGGGCAAATTACGACTTCTTACCCACCGCCCTTCTGCGCTTATCCAAATCTTTAATCAGCCTGTTCACCCCGTCATCGGCAAACATCGTCTCAAGCGTTGTGGACAGCTTGCGGCGCCAGTTCTTGTACTGATAGCTGGTGCCCGGAACGTTCACCGGCTCCGCCATATCAATCCAGTCTTCCGGCTGCAGGCCGAGCAAAGCGCTGTTGCTGTCGGCAATATAGCGTTGCAGGCCACGGTTGAGTGTTGGGGTCATTGCCATCAGCGACGCCTTATGTCCGGCACGCTTGGGCAGACAGCCATGCTTGTGCAGCGCGTCCAGCAGCCCCTGCTTCGCCAGCTCGCGGTCCTGATACAGCCCGCGCAGAACCTCTTCATCTGGATAGAGGCCCAGCGTTTTGCCGAGGGTCAGATCGCCGCTTTCCCAGTAGCCTCTGAGCGTAGGAAGATCATGCGTCGTCGCGACTGCCATTGACTGTTCAGGGTACGCTTTCGGCGCGCGGAAGGTTTTCTCATGGTCGTTTTCAAAATAGAGCACTTTGTAGGAATAAACCCCGCTGTCGCGGAGCTTGCTGACAATTTCCACCGGTACGGTACCGAGATCTTCACCGATCACCATGCACTGATGACGTTTACTCTCCAGGGCCAGGATCGACAGCAGATCGTCCACCGGATACTGCACGTACGCCCCGTGATCGGCCGTTTCACCGTACGGGATCCACCACAGGCGCAGCACGGACATCACGTGGTCGATGCGCAGCGCCCCGCAGTTCTGCATGTTCGCGCGCAGCAGGTCGATAAACGGCTCGTAGGCGCGCGCCGCCATCACGTGCGGATCCATTGGCGGCAGGCCCCAGTTCTGACCGAGCGGGCCGAGGATATCCGGCGGCGCGCCGACGGATGCTTTCAGGCAGTAAAGCTCACGGTCACACCAGGTTTCCGCGCCGCCTTCCGCCACGCCCACGGCCAGATCGCGATACAGGCCGATCGGCATCTTATAGCCCTGGCTCACCTGCCAGCAGGCGGCAAACTGGCTGTACGCCAGCCACTGCAGCCACAGGTAGAAGTCCACCTCGTCGGCATGATTTTTACAGAAGGCTTTGACTTCAGGGGTATCCACGGTCTGATACGCTTCCGGCCAGACCGGCCAGCCCCAGCGCATTTCGTCCTCTTTCACCTGATACGCGTGCAGCGCATCAAATGCCGCCTGCCAGTAGAGGCTTTCACCTTCCTGCATCACGAACTGGCGGAAGGCCGCCATCTGCTCGTCGTCGCGCTTCGCAAAGCCTTTCCACGCCAGGCGCAGAGCCGCCATTTTCAGCGCGGTCACGGAGGCATAATCTACCCAGTCCGCATCGCGGGCCTGCTTCAGCAGCTGCTGGGTGGTCTCAAGCTTCCACCACGCCTGCGCCTCTTTGCTGTTTTTGAAATCGTCTAACGCGTTAACGTCGATGTAAATCACGTTCAGCCAGCGTCGGGAAGACGGGCTGTACGGGCTCGCGCTTTCCGGGTTGGCCGGATAGAGCGCGTGGATCGGGTTGAGGCCGATAAACGCGCCGCCGCGCTCGCCCACGGATGCCAGCATGTTCTTCAGATCGCCAAAATCGCCGATCCCCCAGTTGCTGTCGGAACGCAGCGTATAGAGCTGCACGCAGGCGCCCCACAGCTTTTTGCCTTCGAGCAGCGCCTGCGGCTCATAGCAGCGTTTTGGCGCGACGATCACCCGGCAGTGAAAACGCTGTTCGTCCTGGGTGAGCGTCAGGCTGTGATAGCCCTCCGGCAGCTTTGCCGGAAGGTTTAACGTTTTGCCGCCGGTGGCGTGGCCTTTATGCTGATGCCCCTCTTCGGTGGTGAGCAGCCAGCTATACTCGCCGCGCCCCTCCACCGCCAGCGGCATCTTTTTGCCTGCGGTAAAGACCTTCACGTTTGGCACCGGAGCAACCGACGCGTTCGCGTCGGTTTTGTGCATGGCATCCAGCAAACGTCTTTTGGTGTCCGCACCAATAGACTGCGGTTTGCCGTGCGCATTGATGTAACTGAGGCTAATTCCCGCCGCCTGCGCGGCACTGTCCAGACGTTTACTCTCCATCGCGCTTCCTTAGCGTTTTGCCTGCCAGATACGGGCCTGATAATCACGGATTGAGCGGTCAGAGCTGAACATGCCGCAGCGCGCGGTGTTCAGAATGCACGCCCGGGTCCACGCCTCCTGGTCGCGGTACAGCACGTCGACCTGTTTCTGCGCTTCAACGTAGGCCGTGAAGTCCGCCATCACCAGGTACGGGTCGCCGCCGTGTTTGTCCATGCTGTGCAGCATCTGGTCAAACGCGTGCTTGTCGCCATCGCTGTATTTGCCGCTTTCCAGCTCCTTCAACACCGCATCCAGCACTTTGTCTTTTTTACGCCATTTCACCGGGTCGTAGCCTTTGGCCTTGATGGCTTTCACTTCTTCAACAGTATGGCCGAAGATAAAGATGTTCTCTTCACCGACCTTCTCGGCGATTTCGACGTTCGCACCGTCCAGCGTGCCGACGGTCAGCGCGCCGTTGAGCGCCAGCTTCATGTTGCCGGTACCGGACGCTTCTTTCCCTGCGGTCGAGATCTGCTCGGAGATATCCGCCGCCGGGATCAGCATTTCCGCCGCCGAGACGCAGTAATCCGGCAGGAACACGACCTTCAGCTTGTCGCCCACTTTCGGATCGCTGTTGATCGCCGCCGCCACTTTATTGATGGCGAGGATAATGTTTTTCGCCAGGTAGTAGCCCGGCGCCGCCTTCGCACCGAACAGGAACACGCGCGGCACGCGGTCGGCCTGCGGGTTCTCGCGGATCTCTTTGTACAGCGCCAGAATGTGCAGCAGGTTCAGGTGCTGACGCTTGTACTCGTGCAGGCGTTTGATCTGGATATCGAAAATCGCGTTCGGGTTGATCTCAATCCCGGTACGCATTTTCACAAACTCCGCCAGGCGAACCTTGTTCTCCAGCTTGATCGCGCGGTACTGCTCGCGGAATTTCGCATCGTCGGCGTATTTTTCCAGGTTAATCAGCTGGTCCAGATCGTTGGCCCACTCTTTCTTCAGGGTCTTATCCAGCAGGCCGGCCAGCAGCGGATTGCACTGCTTGATCCAGCGACGCGGCGTAATGCCGTTGGTCACGTTGTGGAACTTGGTCGGCCACAGCTGGTGATATTCCGGGAACAGATCTTTCACCACCAGATCGGAGTGCAGCGCCGCCACGCCGTTCACGGCAAAGCCGCTCACCACGCACATGTTCGCCATACGCACCTGTTTGTCGTGCACCACCGCCAGCTTCGCCCAGACGGCTTTGTCGCCCGGCCAGGTTTTCTCCACCAGCGTTTTGAACTGGTCGTTAATCTTATTGATGATCTGCATATGGCGCGGCAGCAGCGTTTTCACCAGCTTCTCATCCCAGCACTCGAGCGCTTCCGGCATCAGGGTGTGGTTGGTATAGGCGAAGGTGCGGCTGGTGATGGCCCAGGCGTCGTCCCAGCTCAGCTGATGCTCGTCAATCAGCACGCGCAGCAGTTCCGGGATGGCAATAGTCGGGTGCGTATCGTTAAGCTGAATGACTTCGAAGTCCGGCAGCTGCGCCAGCTTGCGGCCCGCCAGGTGATGGCGACGCAGAATATCCGCCACGGAGCAGGCGCACTGGAAGTACTGCTGCATCAGGCGCAGCTTTTTACCCGCCAGGTGGTTATCGTTCGGATAGAGGACTTTGGTCAGCTTCTCGGCGTCGATCCCCTGCTGCTCGGCGCGCAGGAAATCGCCGTCGTTGAATTTGGTCAGGTTGAACGGATGCGCGTGCTTCGCCTGCCACAGACGCAGCGGCTGCGCCACGCCGTTACGGTAGCCGAGCACCGGCAGATCCCAGGCTTCACCGGTAATAGTGAACGCCGGTTCCCAGAGCCCCTGCTTCGTCACTTTCCCGCCGATGCCGACCTGCACGTCCAGCTGCGCGTTGTGGCGGAACCACGGGTAGGTATTGCGATGCCAGTCGTCCGGCGCTTCCATCTGGTGGCCGTCGGTAAACGACTGACGGAACAGGCCGTACTGGTAGTTCAGGCCATAGCCAATCGCCGACTGGCCGACCGTTGCCATAGAGTCAAGGAAACAGGCCGCCAGACGCCCCAGTCCGCCGTTGCCCAGCGCCGGGTCGATCTCTTCTTCCAGCAGGTCGGTCAGGTTAATATCGTGCTCTTTCAGCACATCACCCACCTCCTGATACCAGCCGAGGTTCAGCAGGTTGTTGCCGGTCAGGCGGCCAATCAGGAACTCCATCGAGATATAGTTAACGTGACGCTGGCCTTTGACGGGCTTCGCCACGGGCTGAGCATCCAGCTGCTCTGCGAGCGCCCCGCTCACCGCCTGCCACCACTGGTGAGGCGTCATCTCGTTTGCAGCATGAAGGCCAAAACGCTGCCACTGACGCGTCAGGGCAGCCTGGAATTGAGCTTTGTTGAAGGTAGGCTGTGACATAAGGGATCGGCATCCTTTAGAAAGAAAACACAAGTTGGCGCTAGTGTGCCTGGCTCATTTCACCTCTTCCTCCTCCCGTGGGGGATTAGACAGGGAGGAGTAGCGGGGATGAGCGTAAAAGTGTGATCGAGGCCACTCTGAGAGCATAGCTGGAGTGTGCCCGGAAGATAAAAAAGTAACCGGGGAGAATGTCAAAGAAATGAAATGCGGTTTTGGATGAAATTAATCCACGCGGAAATGATTGCTTACGGAGAATAATATTTCAGCAATCGGGTCCTGCCTAAGGAGATTATTAATCTCACTCAACTTTACCCGAAGTTTATTAAATTCGACGTCATTATACCTTTCTGAAACCAGTTTCAGCCCAGCCTCGTGACATCCATACAAGCCAGCATTGACGCGGCATCAAAGCCTTTTCAAAAAAGTTCCAGTACTGGCCGGAATGTTTTGTGACAGAGTGCAAATTCAGAGCCACAAAAGCCAGACATAACTTGCAATAGTTCTCTTTCTGACCGACCTTATAGCTATTAATTACGAAGCGCAAAAAAAATAAATTCTCTCGTTCCCCACAGTGAAGTGAAACCTATGTTGATTCCGTCAAAATTAAGTCGCCCGGTTCGTCTTGACCATACAGTGGTCCGCGAGCGTCTGCTGGCTAAACTTTCCGGCGCGCATAATTTCCGACTGGCGCTGGTTACGAGCCCTGCAGGTTATGGAAAAACAACGCTCATTTCACAATGGGCCGCAGGTAAGAGCGATCTTGGCTGGTACTCCCTCGACGAGGGCGACAACCAGCAAGAGCGTTTTGCCAGCTATCTGATTGCCGCTATTCAACAGGCAACCAACGGACACTGCGTCGCCAGCGAGGCAATGGTGCAAAAGCGCCAGTACGCCAGCCTGTCCTCCCTTTTCTCTCAGCTGTTTATCGAACTGGCCGAATGGCATCGCCCGCTGTACGTGGTGATTGATGACTATCATCTGATCACGAACCCGGTTATCCATGAGTCGATGCGCTTCTTCCTGCGCCACCAGCCGGAAAACCTGACCCTGGTCGTGCTGTCACGCAACCTGCCGCAGCTCGGTATTGCCAACCTGCGCGTGCGCGATCAGCTTCTGGAAGTGGGCAGCCAGCAGTTGGCCTTTACCCACCAGGAAGCGAAACAGTTCTTTGACTGCCGCCTGACCTCACCCATTGAGGCCTCCGAAAGCAGCCGCTTGTGTGATGATGTCGCAGGCTGGGCCACGGCGCTACAGCTGATTGCCCTTTCTGCCCGGCAAAACAACAGCCCGACGCACCAGTCTGCGCGCCGTCTGGCCGGCATCAACGCCAGCCATCTTTCGGATTACCTTGTGGATGAGGTGCTGAACAGCGTCGATCCCTCCACCCGCAATTTCCTGCTGAAAAGCTCCCTGCTGCGCTCCATGAACGACGCGCTGATTGTGCGCGTAACAGGCTGTGAGAACGGTCAGCTGCAGCTGGAAGAGATTGAACGTCAGGGCCTGTTCCTGACGCGCATGGACGACCCCGGCGAGTGGTTCAGCTATCACCCGCTGTTTGGCAGCTTCCTGCGCCAGCGCTGCCAGTGGGAGCTGGCAACGGAATTGCCGGAAATCCACCGCGCCGCCGCCGAAAGCTGGATGGCGCAAGGCTTCCCGAGCGAGGCCATTCACCACGCGCTTGCCGCCGGTGACGCCAGCATGCTGCGCGATATCCTGCTTAACCACGCGTGGGGGCTGTTTAACCACAGCGAACTGACGCTGCTGGAAGAGTCGTTGAAAGCCTTGCCGTGGGAGAGCCTGCTGGAGAACCCGCGCCTGGTGCTGCTCCAGGCCTGGCTGATGCAGAGCCAGCACCGTTACAGCGAAGTGAATACCCTGCTGGCGCGCGCCGAGCAGGAGATGGAAAGCGAAATGGATATCACCCTGCACGGCGAATTTAACGCCCTGCGGGCGCAGGTCGCGATTAACGACGGCGATGCGGATGAAGCGGAACGGCTGGCGATGGTCGCGCTGGATGAACTGCCGCTGGCGAATTTCTACAGCCGGATTGTGGCTACCTCGGTGCACGGCGAAGTGCTGCACTGCAAGGGAGAACTGACGCGCTCCCTTTCGCTGATGCAGCAAACCGAGCAGATGGCGCGCCGCCATGATGTGTGGCACTACGCCCTGTGGAGCCTGATTCAGCAAAGCGAGATTTTATTCGCACAGGGGTTCCTGCAGGCCGCCTGGGAAAATCAGGAAAAAGCGTTCCAGCTGATTCGTGAACAGCACCTGGAACAGCTGCCGATGCACGAGTTCCTGTTGCGTATTCGCGCTCAACTGCTGTGGGCATGGTCGCGTCTGGATGAAGCAGAAAGCTGCGCCCGTCAGGGTGTGAACGTGCTCTCTGGCTTCCAGCCTCAGCAGCAATTGCAGTGTCTGGCCCTGCTGGTGCAGTGCTCGCTGGCGCGTGGCGATCTGGATAACGCCCGCAATCACCTTAACCGTCTGGAAAACCTGCTCGGCAACGGTCAGTACCACAGCGACTGGGTATCGAACGCCGACAAGGTTCGGGTAATTTACTGGCAGATGACGGGGGACAAAAAATCCGCCGCCAACTGGCTGCGCCAGACGCCTAAACCGGAATTTGCCAATAACCACTTCCTGCAAAGCCAGTGGCGCAACATCGCACGCGTGCAGATCCTGCTGGGTGACTTTGAGCCTGCCGAAATTGTGCTGGAAGAGTTAAACGAAAACGCCCGCAGCCTGCGTCTGATGAGCGACCTGAACCGCAACCTGCTGCTGCTCAACCAGCTTTACTGGCAGGCGGGCCGCAAAAATGACGCCCAGCGCGTGCTTCTGGAAGCCTTGCAGCTGGCGAACCGCACCGGGTTTATTAGTCACTTCGTGATTGAAGGTGAAGTGATGGCGCAGCAGCTGCGCCAGCTGATTCAGCTCAACACGCTGCCGGAGCTGGATCAGCATCGCGCCCAGCGCATTCTGCGCGAAATTAATCAGCACCATCGCCACAAGTTTGCGCATTTCGACGAGAACTTTGTTGAACGCCTGCTGAACCACCCGGAAGTGCCGGAGCTTATTCGCACCAGCCCGCTCACCCAGCGCGAATGGCAGGTGCTGGGGCTGATCTATTCCGGATACAGTAACGAGCAGATTGCCGGTGAGCTGGCGGTGGCGGCAACCACCATCAAAACGCACATTCGCAATCTGTATCAGAAGCTGGGCGTGGCGCACCGTCAGGATGCGGTGCAGCATGCGCAGCAGCTGTTGAAGATGATGGGGTACGGAGTTTAGTTTTGTGCGGCCTGATGCCCTCACCCCGGCCCTCTCCCACAGGGAGAGGGAGAACGGCTTTTCAACACAACTCTAACTGCAAATTATTATCCTTAATCACCTGCATCACGCCCGCTGGCGGCATCACGTCGGTATAGACCGCATCCACCATGCTGATGCTGCCCATGTTCACCATCGCGTTTCGGCCAAACTTCGAATGGTCCACTACCAGCATCACGTGGCGCGAGTTTTCAATAATCGCGCGCTTGGTGCGCACCTCGTGGTAATCAAACTCCAGCAGTGAGCCGTCGGTGTCGATGCCGCTGATCCCCAGGATGCCGAAGTCGAGGCGGAACTGAGAGATAAAGTCGAGCGTCGCTTCGCCGATAATCCCGCCGTCGCGGCTGCGCAGTTCGCCGCCCGCGAGGATGATGCGGAAATCATCTTTCTGCATCAACGTGTTGGCGACGTTCAGGTTGTTGGTCACCACGCGCAGGTTCTCGTGATCCAGCAGCGCATGAGCGACCGCTTCCGGCGTGGTGCCGATATCAATAAACAGCGTCGCACCGTTCGGGATTTGGCTCGCCACTTTACGCGCAATGCGCTCTTTTTCTGCCGTCTGCGTGGCTTTACGGTCGTGCCAGGAGGTGTTGACCGAGCTGGACGGCAGCGCCGCGCCGCCGTGGTGGCGCAAAATACGGTTCTGATCGGCCAGATCGTTCAGGTCACGACGGATGGTTTGCGGGCTGACGGCAAACTGCTCGACCAACTCTTCGGTGCTGACGTATCCCTGTTTTTTGACCAGTTCGATAATGGCGTCATGACGTTGTGTTTGTTTCATCAATTATCCCTGAGAATTATGTTCGTTTTCGCGCATGGAGCGTGTCGGCAAGCGCCATTGCAAGACCGACGGCGAGGCCGGTGACGTGCGCACCATTGGCGATAGACATACCAAACAGATCAAACCATCCGGCAATTAGCCATATTAACGCAAAGGCTATTAATCCGCGTTGTAAATAGATGCCGCTTTCCGGGTCGCGCTCCCCGCGAAGCCAGACGTAGCCCATCAAAGCGTAGACGACACCCGACAGCCCGCCGAACCACGGGCCGCTGAATTTATGCTGTACATAGCCGCTCAGCAGGGCGCTGATTACGGTGATGACAATCAGCTTGCCGCTGCCGAGCCGCTTCTCAACGATACCGCCGAGATACCACCACCACAGCAGGTTAAAGAGGATATGCATCACCGAGAAATGCATCAGCGCGTGGGTAAAGTAGCGCCAGACGTCAAAATCCAGCGACGGGTCATATGGCCACGCCAGCGCGATCATCACGCTCTGGTCGCCCACCACGTTCATAATAATGAAGACGATAATGCAGGCTGCCATCAGCAGCAGCGTAAACGGGCCCGCGCGCTCGCGAATCGTGGCAAGGAAGGGAAAGCGGCTGTAATGCAGTCCGCTGCCGGTCTGCCCGGATTGCCAGCTGGCCGCCAGATAGCGCGGGTCGCCGGGGTTCTCAAGGAAACGCGCCAGCTCCTCGTTGACCCGCCCTGCCTGGCTCTCATCGGCCAGCCAGACGTCGGTCTGAGTATGTTGCTGAATGGTCAGAATAATGCCCTGCGTCGCCATATAGTCGACAAACGCCTGGGCGACGCGCGGGTTGGTAAAAGAGGTGATCATCAACATGGGCAGCGGTCGCTTATTTCCACACAAAAGGGGACAGTATAGCGGGATTAGCGCTCAAACGCGTATTCCACTTCTGCCGGGAAATGACGATGCCAGGCATCAAAGCCGCCGTCGACGCTGTATACCGCGTCATAGCCTTGCTGAATCAGATACTGCGCCGCGCCTTTGCTGCTGTTGCCGTGGTAGCACATGACCATAACGGGCGTTTCGAAGTCGTTATCGCGCATAAACGCGCCCAGCGTGTCGTTGGTCAGATGAAACGCGCCCGGCGTGTGGCCCATCGCAAAACTCTGCGGGTCGCGAATGTCCACCAGCACCGCTTTTCCCTGGTGCATCTTCTGGTGGGCTTCTTCTACGTTAATACATTCAAACTGATCCATGGTGTTCTCTTTACAGTGGTCAACGACAAGATTTTACCCCGTAGTGTACGTCCTGGCGGCGGGTAAACGCCATTATGTTATCCATATCACTCTAAATTGTTTTTTTGATGTTACCAAAAGCGCGTTCCTTTGCTATTATGAGCGATATCGAACATTTTTGAGCTTTAACGAAAGTGCATGAGGGTGTTATGGAAACCAAAGATCTGATTGTGATAGGCGGTGGCATCAACGGTGCCGGTATTGCGGTTGATGCCGCAGGACGCGGTTTATCCGTGTTGATGCTGGAAGCTAACGATCTCGCCTGCGCGACGTCGTCCGCCAGCTCCAAGCTGATCCACGGTGGCCTGCGCTACCTGGAACACTACGAATTCCGCCTGGTCAGCGAAGCGCTGGCCGAACGCGAAGTGCTGCTGAAAATGGCCCCGCATCTGGCGATTCCGATGCGCTTCCGCCTGCCGCACCGCCCGCACCTGCGTCCGGCGTGGATGATCCGCATCGGTCTGTTTATGTACGATCATCTGGGCAAACGCACCAGCCTGCCGGGTTCGAACGGTTTGCGTTTTGGCTCAGAATCGGTCCTTAAGCCGGAAATCGTGCGCGGTTTCGAATATTCAGACTGCTGGGTTGACGATGCGCGTCTGGTGCTGGCGAATGCGCAGATGGTCGAGAAGAAAGGCGGCGAGGTGAAAACCCGGACCCGCGCGACCGCCGCCCGTCGTGAAAACGGCCTGTGGATTGTGGAAGCAGAAGACGTGGATACCGGCGAGAAGTTCAGCTGGAAAGCACGCGGCCTGGTGAACGCCACCGGCCCGTGGGTGAAGCAGTTCTTCGACGACGGCATGCACCTGCCTTCGCCGTACGGCATCCGCCTGATCAAAGGCAGCCACATTGTGGTGCCGCGCGTACATACCCAGAAGCAGGCCTACATTCTGCAGAACGAAGACAAACGCATCGTGTTTGTGATCCCGTGGATGGACGAATTCTCCATCATCGGCACCACCGACGTGGAGTACAAGGGCGATCCGAAGAACGTCGAGATCGACGAGAGCGAAGTGAACTACCTGTTGAAAGTGTATAACGCGCACTTCAAGAAACAGCTGTCGCGCGACGACGTGGTCTGGACCTACTCTGGCGTGCGTCCGCTGTGCGATGACGAGTCTGACTCACCGCAGGCCATCACCCGCGACTACACGCTTGATATCCACGACGTAGACGGTCAGGCACCGCTGCTGTCGGTGTTTGGCGGCAAGCTGACTACCTACCGCAAGCTGGCCGAGCACGCGCTGGAAAAACTGGCGCCGTACTACAAAGGTATTGGCCCGGCGTGGACCAAAGAGGCAGTGCTGCCCGGCGGAGATATTGGCGGAAACCGCGACGATTACGCCGCGAAGCTGCGCCGTCGCTTCCCGTTCATTACCGAAGGGATGGCGCGCCACTACGCCCGCACCTACGGCAGCAATACCGAGCTGTTCCTGGGCGACGCGAAATCGCTTGCCGATCTGGGTGAACATTTCGGCCACGAGCTGTACGAGGCCGAGCTGCGCTACCTGGTTGAGCACGAGTGGGTTCGCCGCCTTGAAGATGCCATCTGGCGTCGTACCAAAGAAGGGATGTGGCTTAACGCCGAGCAGCAGTCTCGCGTGGCGCAGTGGCTGCAGCAGCATGCGGGGAAGCGTGAGCTGTCGCTGGCGTCGTGATGTAAAAAACCCGGTGGCGCCACCGGGCTTTGTTTTTACAACCGCACCGGATCAATATGCCAGATGTTCTCGGCATACTCCTTGATGGTCCTGTCAGACGAGAAATACCCCATGTTGGCGATGTTGTGCATCGCCGCGCTGGTCCACTTCTCCTGCTGACGGTACAGCTCGTCAACTTTATCCTGGCAGTCCACGTAGCTGCGATAATCCGCCAGCACCTGATAGTGGTCGCCAAAGTTAATCAGCGAATCCACCAGATCGCGATAGCGGCCCGGCTCGTCGGGGCTGAACACACCGGTCGCAATCTGCGTCAGGACCTGACGTAGCTCTTCATCCCCTTCATAGAACTCACGCGGGGAGTAGCCTTTCCTGCGCAGCGCCTCCACTTCTTCGGTGGTATTGCCGAAGATAAAGATATTCTCTTCTCCTACGTGCTCCAGCATCTCGACGTTCGCCCCGTCCAGGGTGCCGATGGTCAGCGCGCCGTTGAGGGCAAACTTCATGTTGCTGGTGCCGGACGCTTCCGTTCCCGCCGTGGAGATCTGCTCGGAGAGATCTGCCGCCGGGATGATCAGCTGCGCCAGGCTGACGCTGTAGTTCGGGATGAATACCACCTTCAGCTTGTCGCCAATCTCCGGATCCTGGTTCACCACCTTCGCCACGTCGTTGATCAGGTGAATAATGTGCTTCGCCATGTAGTAAGCGGAAGCCGCCTTACCGGCGAAGATCTTCACGCGCGGCACCCACTCTGCGGTTGGATCGGCCTTAATGCGGTTGTAGTGGGTGATCACGTGCAGCACGTTCATCAGCTGACGCTTGTACTCGTGGATGCGCTTGATCTGCACGTCAAACAGCGCTTTTGGGTTTGCGACCACGTTGAGGTGCATCGCCAGCCAGACCGCCAGACGTTTCTTGTTCAGCAGCTTGGCTTCCCGCACGGCCTTGTTCACCGTCGGGAAATCAATATGCTGCTTAAGCTCGCTCAGCTGGCTCAAATCGGTGCGCCAGGTGCGGCCGATATTCTCATCCAGCACGTCAGAGAGCGGCTGGTTTGCCAGCGCCAGCCAGCGGCGCGGCGTAACGCCGTTGGTGACGTTGCAGAAGCGTGTCGGGAAGATCTTCGCGAAGTCCGCAAACAGGGACTGCACCATCAGGTTCGAGTGCAGCTCAGACACCCCGTTCACCTTGTGGCTGATCACCACCGCCAGCCAGGCCATGCGCACGCGACGACCGTTTGATTCATCAATGATCGAGGCACGGCTCAGCAGCCCGGTATCGTTCGGGTACTGCTCCTGCAGCGTCTTGAGGAAGTAGTCGTTAATCTCGAAGATGATTTGCAGGTGGCGCGGCAGAATTTTGCCGAGCATGTCCACCGGCCAGGTCTCCAGCGCTTCGCTCATCAGGGTGTGATTGGTGTAGGAGAACACCTGGCACGTCACCTCAAACGCGTCGTCCCAGCTGAACTTGTGCTCGTCGATCAGCAGGCGCATCAGCTCGGGAATGGAGAGCACCGGATGGGTGTCGTTAAGGTGAATCGCGGTTTTCTCCGCCAGGTTGGCGTAGGTTTTGTGCAGCTGATGGTGGCGGCTGAGGATGTCCTGAATCGTCGCGGAGACGAGGAAATACTCCTGACGCAGGCGCAGCTCGCGCCCGGAGTAGGTTGAGTCATCCGGGTACAGCACGCGGGAGACGTTCTCGGAGTGGTTTTTATCTTCCACCGCGGCAAAGTAGTCGCCCTGGTTAAATTTACCGAGGTTGATTTCGCTACTCGCCTGGGCGTTCCACAGGCGCAGCGTATTGGTCGCATCGGTGTCATAGCCGGGGATGATCTGATCATAGGCCACGGCGAGGATCTCTTCGGTTTCCACCCAGCGGGACTTTTTCCCTTCCTGCTGAATGCGTCCGCCAAAGCGCACCTTGTAGCGCGTGTTGTGGCGCTTGAACTCCCACGGGTTGCCGTATTCCAGCCAGTAGTCCGGGGACTCTTTCTGGCGACCATCAACGATGTTCTGCTTGAACATGCCGTAGTCGTAGCGAATACCGTAGCCGCGCCCCGGCAGCGCCAGCGTTGCCAGCGAGTCAAGGAAGCAGGCGGCAAGACGCCCGAGACCACCGTTACCCAGCCCCGGGTCGTTCTCTTCGTCAATCAGCTCTTCTAAATCCAGCCCCATCTCTTCCAGCGCGGTTTTGACGTCGTCGTAGATACCGAGCGACAGCAGCGCGTTGGAGAGGGTGCGGCCAATCAAAAATTCCATCGACAGGTAGTAAACCTGCCGCGTCTCCTGCGAAAGCTGGGCGCGGTTAGAGCGCAGCCAGCGTTCGACCATGCGGTCACGCACCGCAAACAGGGTGGCGTTCAGCCACTCGTGCTTGTTGGCGATGACCGGATCTTTCCCGATGGTAAACATCAGCTTGTAGGCGATGGAGTGCTTTAACGCCTCAACGCTGAGCGTGGGGGAAGAGTAGCTAAATGGAGCGTTCATATCAGTAACTTCGCCTCGTTACATCAAGCGTTGATAAAGATCGCGGTACGACTGCGCCGCAACGTGCCAGCTAAAGTCCATGGACATCGCCTGACGCTGAACGTAACGCCACAGGGATGGACGGGACCACAAGACGAACGCACGCCGAATCGCCCGAAGCAGCGACCAGGCATTACTGTCTTCAAAGACAAACCCGCTGGCGATACCGTCCGCCAGGTTTTCCAGAGAACTATCCGACACCGTATCCGCCAGCCCGCCCGTGCGGCGCACCAGCGGCAGCGTGCCGTATTTCAGACCGTAGAGCTGCGTCAGGCCGCAGGGTTCGAAACGGCTCGGCACCAGAATCACGTCCGCGCCGCCCATAATGCGGTGCGAGAACGCTTCGTGATAGCCAATCTGCACGCCCACCTGCCCCGGATGTTCCGCGGCGGCGGCGAGGAAACCTTCCTGCAGCACCGGGTCGCCCGCGCCGAGCAGCGCCAGCTGTCCACCCTGCTCCAGTAAACCGGGCAGCGCCTCCAGCACCAGATCCAGCCCTTTCTGGCTGGTCAGGCGGCTGACCACCGCAAACAGCGGCACCTTGTCGTTGACCTTCAGCCCCATCGCAATTTGCAGCTGGCGTTTGTTTTCAGCTTTATCTTCCACCGAGTCGCGGCCATAGCGCGCGGCAAGCAGGAGATCGGTTTCAGGGCTCCAGATCTGCTCATCCACGCCGTTCAGAATGCCCGACAGGCGGCCTTCACGATGGCGCTGCTGCAGCAGCCCTTCCAGACCGTAGCCAAACTCCGGCTGGGTAATTTCACGCGCGTAGGTGGGGCTCACCGCCGTGATGTGGTCGGCGTAGTACAGCCCGGCCTTCAGGAACGAAATTTGCCCGTTGAACTCCAGCCCGTGCATGTTATAGAACGACCATGGCAGATCGATGTCATTCATATGATGCGCATAGTACATGCCCTGATACGCCAGGTTGTGCACCGTAAACACCGATTTTGCCGGATGCCCTTTTGCCGCCAGATACGCTGGCGTCAGCCCGGCGTGCCAGTCGTGCGCGTGGACCACATCCGGACGCCAGAATGGATCCAGCCCGACGGCCATCTCCGCCCCCACCCAGCCGAGCAGCGCAAAGCGCAGCACGTTGTCGGTATAGGCGAACAGGTTGGTATCGTGATACGGGCTGCCCGGACGGTCGTAAAGATGCGGCGCGTCGATCAGGTAGATCCCTACGCCGTTGTAGTGCCCAAACAGCAGGGTGATGCGTCCGGCAAACGTTTCACGGCGGGTCACGACCTTTGCATCAGGTATGCCGCGCCGGATATCCGGGAAGGCGGGCAGCAGGACGCGGGTATCGACTCCACCGGCGATTTGCGCCGCCGGTAATGCACCAAGAACATCCGCCAGGCCGCCCGTTTTTAACAACGGGAACATCTCAGAACATACGTGTAAAACCTGCATCATCGCTCCTGTTTGATCTGCAGCTTCCGCAACATTTCCCGTGTGACTAACACGATCCCCTCTTCAGAACGGTAGAAGCGACGCGCATCTTCTTCCGCGTTTTCACCAATCACCATTCCCTCAGGAATGACGCAGGCACGGTCGATCACGCAGCGACGCAGACGACACGAACGCCCTACCCAGACATCCGGCAGCAGAACCGCCGAATCGATATTACAGAATGAGTTTATACGCACGCGCGGGAACAGCACGGACTGCACCACCACCGAACCGGAGATGATGCACCCGCCGGAGACCAGCGAGTTCAGGGTCATGCCGTGGCTGCCGGAGCGGTCCTGCACGAACTTCGCCGGCGGCAGGGATTCCATGTGGGTACGAATCGGCCAGTTCTGGTCGTACATATCCAGCTCAGGCGTCACGGACGCCAGATCGAGGTTGGCTTTCCAGTACGCTTCCAGGGTTCCCACATCGCGCCAGTAAGGCTCCGCATTCGGATCGGACTGCACGCAGGACAATGGGAAGGGATGTGCATAGGCCATGCCAGCTTTGGTGATTTTCGGGATGATGTCTTTACCGAAGTCGTGGCTGGAGCTTTCGTCTTTGTCGTCTTCTTCGAGCAGCTCATAAAGATAATCTGCATCAAAGACATAGATCCCCATGCTGGCGAGCGATTTGGTGTCATCGCCCGGCATGGTTGGCGGGTTCGCCGGTTTTTCAACGAAGTCGATAATCTTATCGTCCGCATCCACGTGCATCACGCCAAACGCCGTCGCCTCGGCAACGGGCACCGGCAGACACGCCACGGTGCAGCGCGCCCCTTTTTCGACGTGGTCGATCAGCATGTGCGAGTAATCCTGCTTGTAGATGTGGTCACCCGCGAGGATCACGATGTATTCCGCGCTGTAGCGGCGAATAATGTCGAGGTTCTGGGTCACCGCATCCGCCGTGCCGCGGTACCAGTTTTCCCCGTGTACGCGCTGCTGCGCCGGGAGCAGATCGACAAACTCGTTCATCTCTTCGCTGAAGAATGACCAGCCGCGCTGAATGTGCTGCACCAGGGTGTGCGACTGATACTGAGTAATGACGCCAATGCGGCGAATGCCCGAGTTCAGGCAGTTTGAGAGCGCAAAGTCGATAATGCGGAACTTACCACCAAAGTGAACGGCCGGCTTGGCGCGCTTGATGGTCAAATCTTTCAGACGGGTACCACGCCCGCCCGCAAGTATCAGGGCAACGGTTTTTAATGGTAGCTGGCGCGCCAACATTAACGGATCGTTCTTCTCTAATCTAACCATGACTAACTCCTTTTTTATCATCTTTGGAATACGCACACTCCGTGCGCAGGCCCGTGCCAGACAGCCATTACTACCGGATTATCCGCTCCGGCAAAGGGGGGAACAGCTCGCCACTCCCCGTCAGGTAAAACAATCTCTGCGACGTCGTCCGTCGCGTTCAGCGTCACCAGCCACTTATCCGAAAGCAGGATTTGCAGGCAGGTGATGCCGTGTTGCCACTCTTGCGCGCTCAACGGCTGCGCGTCTTTATTCAGCCAGCTAACGTTGCCGTCGCCCTCTTCCCACCAGCTGTCGGCGGTAAGGGCGGGGATCTGCTGGCGAAGGTGGATCAGCGCCGCGGTGAAATGGGTCAACCCGCTGTTCGCCTCCCCCCAGTCGAGCCAGGTTAAGGTATTGTCCTGGCAATAGGCGTTGTTATTGCCGTGCTGGCTGTGGCCGTGCTCGTCGCCCGCCAGCAGCATCGGCGTGCCCTGAGACAGCAAAAGCGTCGTCAGCAGCGCATGAACGCTGGCGCGTCGCCGCTCGATCACATCCAGACTTCCGCCTAACCCTTCTATACCATGATTGAAGCTATGGTTATTGTTAGTGCCATCGCGATTCTCTTCGCCGTTGGCCTCATTGTGTTTCTGATTGAAACAAACGCAGTCGCGCAGCGTAAAACCGTCATGCGCCGTCACCAGGTTGATGGTGGCCGACGGACGTTTTCCGTCGCGCTTAAAGAGATCGCTGGAGCCGGCAAAGCGTCCGGCGAACTCGCCCAGCGACAGATCGCGCGCCAGCCAGAAGCGGCGGATGGCATCGCGGTAGTGGTCGTTCCACTCGGCAAACAGCGGCGGGAAGTTCCCCACCTGATAACCGCCTTCACCAATGTCCCAGGGTTCCGCAATCAGCTTCACCGTTGAGAGCACCGGGCAGTTTTTTATCGCCTCAAACAGCGGCGCCTGCTGGCTAAATGCTGGAGTGCGCCCCATCACGGGCGCCAGGTCGAAACGAAAACCGTCCACGTGGAACGTTTCAACCCAGTATTTCAGGCATTCGTACGCGTAATGCGTAACGGCCGGATGGCTGAGGTTGAGGGTGTTACCGCACCCGGTCCAGTTCTCGTAATCGCCATCTTCCCTGATCCAATAATAGCTACGGTTATCGATTCCGCGCTGTGAGAGCGTCGGGCCGTCAAGATCGCTTTCCGCACTGTGGTTCAGCACCACGTCCAGAATGACCTCAATGCCCGCGGCGTGGAGTGCCTTCACCGCGTCGCGAAACTCGTCCCGCGCTTTCTCCGGATGCACCGCGTAGCGCGGGTCGAGAGCGAACATCGCCAGCGGGTTGTAGCCCCAGTAGTTGCTTAACCCAAGACGCTGAAGACGCGGCTCGCTGGCGAAATGCGCCACCGGAAGCAGCTCCAGCGCGGTGATGCCCAAATGCTTCAGGTAAGCGACCATGGTCGGATGCCCCAGCGCTTTGTAGGTGCCGCGCATCTCTTTGGGGATCGACGGGTGCAGGTAGGTCAGCCCTTTGACGTGCGCTTCATAGATGACGGTGTTACCCCACGGCGTGCGCGGCGGGGCATCGTCTTCCCAGTCGTAGAGATCGTGCACCACCGCGCTTTTCGGCGCGACGGGCTCGCTGTCGCGGTGGTCCGGTTCGCCGTAGCCGACGTGGAACAGCGGGTCGTCTTTAAACTCGCCGTCCACGCGGCGCGCGCACGGGTCAATCAGCAGCTTCGCCGGGTTAAACCAGTGCCCCTGAGAAGGCTCCCACGGGCCGTGTACGCGAAAACCGTAGTGCATTCCCGGACGCCCGCCGGACAGGTAACCGTGCCAGATGTCTCCCGTGCGGGACGGTAAATCGTAACGGTGCTCGTTACCCTCCCCGTCAAACACGCAGAGCTCCACCCGCTCCGCGTGAGCAGAAAAGAGCGTGAAGTTCACCCCCTTTCCGTCAAAACTCGCGCCGAGCGGTTCGGGTTTACCTGCCGTAAGCTGCGTCATTCTCCCTCCCGCATCAGCCAGATGGTGCCAAGCGGCGGCAGCGTCAGGCTCAGGGAGTTTGGACGCCCGTGGCTTTCAATCGCATCGCTCTGCACCAGCCCGCCATTACCGGCGTTACTGCCGTGGTAATGCATGGAATCGGTATTCAGGATCTCGCGCCATTTGCCCGGCTGGTTAATGCCGAAGCGGTAGTGTTCGCGCGGCACCGGCGTGAAGTTGCTGGCGACGATAATCTCGTTGCCCGCTTTATCGCGACGTACAAAGACAAACACCGAGCGCTCGTGGTCGTCCACCACCAGCCACTCAAAGCCGTAAGGGTCGAAGTCCAGCTCGTGTAGCGCTTTGTGGTGGCGGTAGGTCAGGTTCAGGTCGCGCACCAGACGCTGTACGCCGTGGTGCCAGTTGTCGCCGCCCTCCAGCAGATGCCAGTCGAGGCTGGTGTCGTGGTTCCACTCGCGACCCTGGGCGAACTCATTGCCCATAAACAGCAGCTTTTTGCCCGGGAAGGCAAACATCCAGCCGTAGTAGGCGCGCAGGTTGGCAAACTTCTGCCACGCGTCGCCCGGCATGCGGTCGAGAATGGATTTTTTGCCGTGCACCACTTCATCGTGCGACAGCGGCAGCATGAAGTTTTCGGTGTAGTTGTAGAGCAGCCCGAAGGTGAGCTTATCGTGGTGATACTGACGATAAACCGGGTCGAGCTTCATGTAGTCGAGCGTATCGTGCATCCAGCCCAGGTTCCACTTGTACCAGAACCCCAGGCCGCCTGATGACGGAGGGCGGGAGACGCCCGCAAAGTCCGTCGACTCTTCCGCCATGGTCACGGCGCCTTCCACCTGCTCGCCGATGATGCGGTTAGTGTTGCGCAGAAACTCAATCGCTTCGAGGTTTTCACGGCCGCCATACTCGTTCGGGATCCACTCCCCCTCTTTGCGGCTGTAGTCGCGGTAGATCATCGAGGCCACCGCATCCACGCGCAGGGCATCAATGCCGAAGCGTTCGATCCAGTACAGCGCATTCCCCACCAGGTAATTCGACACTTCACGGCGACCGTAGTTGTAGATCAGCGTGTTCCAGTCCTGGTGATAGCCTTCGCGCGGGTCGCTGTGCTCGTACAGCTTCGTGCCGTCGAACTCTGCCAGCGCAAAATCGTCCGACGGGAAATGGCCCGGGACCCAGTCGAGGATCACGTTCAGCCCGGCGGCGTGCGCGGCATCAATGAAATAACGGAAATCATCGCGCGTGCCGAAGCGCCGCGTGGGCGCATACAGCCCGGTGGGCTGATAGCCCCAGCTGCCGTCGAACGGGTGCTCGTTAACCGGCAGCAGTTCGAGGTGGGTAAAGCCCATCCATTTGGCGTACGGCACCAACTGGTCGGCGAGCTCCCGGTAGCTGAGCCAGAAGTTGTTGTCCGTGTGGCGGCGCCAGGAGCCGAGATGCACTTCGTAAACGGAGATCGGCGCATCAAAGCGGTTGGCCTGCTTGCGCTCCTCGGTCTGGACGACCTTCTCCGGCAGACCGCAGATCAGCGATGCGGTATCCGGGCGCATCTGCGCCTCAAAGGCGTACGGGTCGGCTTTAATGCGCAGCTTGCCGTGCGCGTCGATCATCTCAAATTTGTAGAGCTGGCCGTTATGTGCCCCGGGGATAAACAGCTCCCAGATGCCCGTCTCACGGCGCAGGCGCATCGGGTGGCGGCGACCGTCCCAGTAGTTGAACTGCCCAACGACGGAGACGCGCTGGGCGTTTGGCGCCCATACGGCAAAGCGCGTGCCGGTGATACCGTCCATGGTATCCGCATGGGCACCCAGCGTTTCGTAGGGGCGTAAATGGGTCCCTTCGGACAGCAGCCAGGCGTCCATCTCTTTTAAGAGCGGCCCAAAGCTGTAGGGATCGTCAATCAGGTTTTGCTGGCCGTGCCAGATAACGGCAAGCTGATAGCGAAAGGGGTTTTTACGGCGGGGCATGACGCCCGAGAAGAAGCCGCGCGAGTCGAGGCATTCCAGATTACCCACCTTGCGGCCGGTTTTGGGTTCGATAACCCACACTTCTGTCGCATCCGGCAACAGCGCCCGAACTTCCAGTCCGGCCTCTGTACGGTGCATCCCTAGCACAGAAAAGGGGTCAGCAAAATGACCCGCAATAAGCGCATTAATCACGTCTCTCGAAATACGATCGGACATGGTATTCATCCTGTTTTTTTATGTCGCCCTTTTTACGCGCTCCGGGACGACTTTTAATGTGACCTAAACGGTGCAGTTGATCCTCTCTGCTCCGCCCTACCCTCAGGTGAGAAATAAATCTTCCTTAAAGCATAGCCAACGTCGTGGTTCCTCCTGATAAAAAATAAGACATCTGCGTTTTACTCCATGTAGTACGCAAAAAAAGGGGGTGACAATCACCCCCCGTGTTTAACAAATTATTACGCCAGCTGGCGCAGCATGCGGCGCAGCGGCTCGGCGGCCCCCCACAACAGCTGGTCGCCGACGGTGAACGCGGAGAGATACTCAGGCCCCATGTTCAGCTTGCGCAGGCGGCCAACCGGTGTGGTCAGCGTGCCGGTAACGGCAGCCGGGGTCAGTTCACGCATGGTGATATCGCGATCGTTTGGTACCACTTTCGCCCACGGGTTGTGCGCGGCCAGCAGCTCTTCCACGGTCGGAATAGACACATCTTTTTTCAGTTTAATGGTGAAGGCCTGGCTGTGGCAGCGCAGCGCGCCGATACGCACGCACAGACCGTCAACCGGAATGGTATTCGCGGTGGCGAGAATTTTGTTGGTCTCCGCCTGGCCCTTCCACTCTTCGCGGGTCTGGCCGTTATCCAGCTGTTTGTCGATCCACGGGATCAGACCGCCGGCCAGCGGTACGCCAAAGTTATCCACCGGCAGCTCGCCGCTGCGGGTCAGCTGAGTGACTTTGCGCTCGATGTCGAGGATGGCGGACGCCGGGTTTGCCAGCTCGGTCGCGACGCTTTGGTGCAGCTGGCCCATCTGGGTCAGCAGCTCGCGCATATGGCGCGCGCCGCCGCCGGACGCGGCCTGATAGGTCGCCACGGAGACCCACTCCACCAGGTCCTGCGCGAACAGGCCGCCGAGTGACATCAGCATCAGGCTGACGGTGCAGTTACCGCCAACAAAGGTTTTCACGCCGTTGTTCAGGCCGTCGGTGATGACGTCCTGGTTAACCGGGTCGAGAATAATGATGGCATCGTCTTTCATGCGCAGTGAAGAGGCCGCGTCAATCCAGTAGCCCTGCCAGCCGCTTTCACGCAGCTTTGGATAGATTTCGTTGGTATAATCGCCGCCCTGGCAGGTCACAATAATGTCGAGTGCCTTCAGCGCTTCCAGATCGTAAGCGTCCTGCAACGTGCCTGTGGTACCACCAAAGGACGGAGCAGCCTGGCCGAGCTGGGAAGTGGAGAAGAAGACCGGGCGGATAGCGTCGAAATCGCGCTCTTCAACCATGCGTTGCATGAGTACAGAGCCGACCATACCGCGCCAGCCGATGAAACCAACGTTTTTCATAGCATTTTTTTCCTGCTGAGGGTGTGTGCTGATTGTGCAAGCCAGTATTGAACTGGGATATGCTTCACATTACAAAATGCTGCCAAAGTCGCAAGCGAAATTAATCGATGATTGCCCGGCAATCAGAAATACAGCTAATTATCATAATAACCATAGAGAGTTTCAGGGATAATTTACATGAGTGAAATCATTTCAGCAGCGGTTTTATTGATCCTGATAATGGATCCACTGGGCAACCTGCCCATCTTCATGTCGGTGCTGAAGCACACCGAGCCGAAGCGCCGCCGGGCGATCATGATCCGCGAGTTGCTTATTGCCCTGCTGGTGATGTTTATCTTCCTATTTGCCGGTGAAAAAATCCTTGCGTTCCTGAACCTGCGCGCCGAAACGGTCTCCATTTCCGGTGGGATTATTCTGTTCCTGATTGCCATCAAGATGATCTTCCCGAGCGCCGAAGGCAGCAGCAGCGGCCTGCCCGCAGGCGAAGAGCCGTTTATCGTGCCGCTGGCGATTCCCCTCGTCGCGGGGCCAACCATTCTGGCGACGCTGATGCTGCTGTCGCATCAGTATCCGAATCAGATGAGCCATCTGGTGATTGCCCTGCTGATTGCCTGGGGCGGAACATTTATTATTCTGCTGCAGTCGTCGCTGTTCCTGCGCCTGCTGGGTGAGAAAGGGGTGAACGCGCTGGAGCGTCTGATGGGGCTGATTCTGGTAATGATGGCGACGCAGATGTTCCTGGACGGCATCCGGGCGTGGATGAAAGGCTAGCAAGGTAAAAGCAAAATGGCCACTGCGTGGCCATTTTTAGTGTTTGCCCCCTCTCCCCGTGGGCTGAGGGTTCCCCAGTAATTTTTAAGCAGAAGCATTAACGTTGTTTCAGAACGATTTAAGGCTTTCTGCGATGCTCTGGTCCGGCTGTAAATCGCTGAGGCGTTTCCTGAAGGCCGGGGCGAGGCGCATGGATGCGCCGAGAGGGCGGGCTTTACAGGGATGTTACCTCCGCCCGTCCCCGATAAGCCGAAAGGAATTAGCCGAAGGTACCGCGTAGCGGCGATTTACCGCCGGGAGCCCGGGTAGCCAGGGCGGTGGCGATTGAGCCGCCCTGGCACGTTCACCGAAACAGCATTTACAGAGTAGCAAGGAACATAAAGTGAACGGAATGACCACCACTGCCGTATGTTCCCCTCACCCTCAACCTCTCCCCAAAGAAGTGAGGGCCACTCAGCGATGGTTAACCCTTACGAATCAAATACCGATACGGCAGCGTTTCCGTCTGCTGTGCCACCAGTTCATGCTCCATAAAGGTACAAAAACCGGGAATATCGCGCGTGGTGGCCGGATCGTCAGCAATAATCAGCAGCGTTTCACCGGTCTGCATGTTACGCACGGTCTTACGTACCATCATTACCGGCTCCGGGCAGCGAAGGCCCTGGGCATCAAGGGTGTGGTCTGGGCTGGAAAACAGGTCGGTCATGATCTTCTCGGTCAGATAAAAACGGCAGTAGTTTACGCCCCGGCGCGGGCAATGCAAACCAGGTTAACGATTGCGCAAAAACTAACCATTGCAAAGTCCAGCCAAAGCAGTATCATGCTGCGGTTTTTATTGGGTTCCCTCACCCCAACGTATAAAAAGGTCACAATATGACGCAGTTCTCTGAATCACAGCGCGTAAAAGCGTTGTTCTGGCTTTCGCTTTTCCATTTGCTGGTGATCACCTCCAGCAACTACCTGGTGCAGCTCCCGATCTCCATTTTTGGTTTTCATACCACCTGGGGCGCGTTCAGCTTTCCGTTTATTTTCCTCGCCACCGATCTGACCGTGCGTATCTTCGGCGCACCGCTGGCTCGCCGCATTATCTTTGCGGTCATGCTTCCGGCGCTGTTCATCTCGTACGTGATCTCCTCCCTGTTTTACATGGGAAGCTGGCAGGGCTTTGAGGCGCTGACACACTTCAACCTGTTTGTCGCCCGTATCGCCGCGGCAAGCTTTATGGCCTACGCGCTGGGGCAGATCCTCGACGTGCACGTGTTTAACCGCCTGCGTCAGAATCACCGCTGGTGGATGGCGCCGACCGCGTCCACGCTGTTCGGCAACGTGAGCGATACGCTGGCCTTCTTCTTCATCGCCTTCTGGCGCAGCCCGGATGCCTTTATGGCCGAGCACTGGATGGAGATCGCGCTGGTGGATTACTGCTTCAAGGTGCTCATCAGCATTGTTTTCTTCCTGCCGATGTACGGCGTGCTGCTGAATATGCTGCTGAAAAGGCTGGCAGATAAATCTGAAATCACGGCATTGCAGGCTGGTTAAGGGTTCGCTTTATCAGTTGTGATAAGATGGGTGAATGAGCCGCTATGGCCGTTTATCGAAAGGAAGAAGTCAATGCGCAATCTGGTTAAATATGTCGGGATTGGCCTGCTGGTTGTGGGTCTTGCAGCCTGTGATAACAGCGACACGAAAACGCCTGCTCAGGGCGCATCCGCAGAAAGCAACGCGACCGGTCAGCCGGTGAATCTGATGGATGGCAAACTCAGTTTCTCTCTGCCAGCCGATATGACTGACCAGAGCGGCAAGCTGGGCACCCAGGCGAATAACATGCACGTTTACTCCGACGCAACCGGCCAGAAAGCGGTCATTGTGATTGTGGGCGACGACACCAGCGAAGACCTGGCCGTTCTGTCCAAACGTCTGGAAGATCAGCAGCGCGGCCGCGATCCGCAGCTGCAGGTGGTAACCAATAAATCCATCGAGCTGAAAGGCCATAAGCTGCAGCAGCTGGACAGCATCATCTCCGCGAAAGGCCAGACCGCCTGGTCTTCTGTGGTGCTGGGCAAGGTTGATAACAAACTGCTGACCCTGCAGATCACCCTGCCAGCGGAAGATCAGCAGAAAGCGCAGACGGCTGCTGAAAACATCATTAACACCATCGTGATCCAGTAACCCTTCACGACGATGACGTGGCCTCCGGTGCCGGCACCGGGGGCCATTTTTTTAGCCGCCACGTCAGCAGCAGGGCAATTATCACCAGACCCGCCGCGGCAAGATAGATCACCGGTACCCCCGCCCAGGCCATCACCAGCCCCGCCAGCGGCCCGGTAATGCCTAAAGACATATCCATAAATACCGTATAGGTCGCCAGCGCCGCCCCCTGGTTCTGCTGCGGCACCGCTTTAACCGCCACCACGCCCAGCGCCGGGAAGACCAGCGAGAAACCGGCTCCCGCCAGGAAGACGCCAATTTTCGCCATCCAGGGCGCGCTGGCGATGCCGGTTAACAGCAGCCCGACAATCTCTACCGTAAAGCAGATCATCGCCACGTTCAGCCCGCCCAGACGGTTGATACCGTTCGGGAAAAGCAGGCGTGCGCCAACAAACGCACCGCTGAAGAGGGTTAACGCAAAGGCCGCGCCCTCCCAGCCTTTGGCGTCATAAAACAGGGTAATGAAGGTCGCAATGACGCCGAAGCCGGTGGTCGCCAGGGCCAGCGCCATGCCGTACGGCCAGACGCGCCCCAGCACGGCCCGAAACGGCAGCGGCTTGCCCTTGCTGGCCTTCACCTTCGGGCGCGGCAGCGCAAACAGTATCGCCACAAGCGCGACCGCTATAATGGTCAGCGACAGTCCATACAGACCGCCAAAGGCGTAACAGGCCACGCCAAGCGGCGCGCCGAGCGCCATCGCCCCGTAGGTGACGATCCCGTTCCACGAGATAACCCGGCCAATGTGTGGTGCACCGACAACCCCCACACCCCATAGCGTCGAGCCGGTTCCTGCCAGGCTTTGCCCAATCCCGAGAATGACGCGGCCCAGGCAAAGCAGCGCCAGGCTGACCAGCGGCCAGTGGCTGGTAGCGGCAGCCAGCAGGTAGCTCAGACCACTGAGGAAACAGCCGCACAATCCCACTACCACGATGCTTTTGGGACCGAACAGGTCGGCGTAGCGCCCGGCGTGCGGGCGGCTAAGGAGCGTGGCGAAATACTGCAGGCTGATGACCAGCCCCGCCCAGAACGCGCTAAAACCCATCACGTCATGGACGTAGCCCGGCAGAACCGCCAGCGGCAGGCCGATCGTTAAATAGCTGGCAAAGTTGAAGATAACGACGGAAACAATGCGCAGATTGAGGCGCAATCCGCTCAGCGCCGGTTCGGCGGCAGGTTCTGGCATGGGGTTCTACCTGAATTTTTTGCAACAGTGTTTCACTATTACCACGGAGCAATAAGAAAATCAGCCCCGACTTTCAGATTATCGGTGCCAGACGAAGCGGCCCTAAGGCACTACACTTATCGGGTCATCTTATTAAGGAACGCGCATGTTAGCTCCCCAGCCTGATAAAGCAGGACTCCACATCTTATTAAAACTCGCCTGTCTGGTGGTTATCCTTGCGGGTATACATGCTGCCGCTGACATTATCGTCCAGCTCCTGCTGGCGCTCTTTTTTGCCATTGTCCTCAATCCGCTGGTGACCTGGTTTTTACGCCGGGGCGTGAGCCGCCCGGTGGCCATCACCATCGTGGTTATCGTGATGCTGATTGGCCTGACGGCGCTCTTCGGCGTACTGGCGGCATCGCTGAGCGAATTCTCCACCATGTTGCCGCAGTACAATAAAGAGCTGACGCGTAAAATCGTCGCGCTGCAGGAGATGATGCCCTTTCTTAACCTGCATATTTCACCAGAGCGGATGCTGCGCAGGATGGATTCCGAGAAGGTCATGACCTACGCCACCACGCTGATGACCGGTCTTTCCGGCGCGATGGCCAGCATACTGCTGCTGGTCATGACGGTGGTGTTTATGCTGTTCGAAGTGCGCCATGTTCCGTATAAGCTGCGCTTTGCTTTAAATAACCCGCAAATACACATTGCCGGCCTACACCGCGCCTTAAAGGGCGTCTCCAAATATCTGGCGCTGAAAACGCTGCTAAGCGTCTGGACCGGGATTATTGTCTGGCTGGGGCTGATGCTGATGGATGTTCAGTTCGCGCTGATGTGGGGGGTGCTGGCGTTTTTGCTGAACTACGTGCCGAATATTGGCGCGGTGCTTTCCGCCGTGCCGCCGATGATTCAGGCGTTTCTGTTTAACGGTTTCTACGAATGTATGCTGGTCGGAGCGCTGTTCCTCGTCGTGCATATGGTGCTGGGCAACATTCTTGAACCGCGCATGATGGGGCACCGGCTGGGCATGTCGACGCTGGTGGTGTTTTTATCCTTGCTGATTTGGGGATGGCTGCTGGGCCCTGTCGGCATGCTGCTGTCGGTCCCGCTGACCAGCGTATGTAAAATCTGGATGGAAACCACCAAAGGGGGCAGCAAGCTGGCGATCCTGCTTGGGCCGGGGCGGCCGAAAAGCCGGTTGCCGGGGTAACGTATCTGTCTGTATAAACGGGTTTATACCGTCAAATACCGCGACGCTCACCGTCGCGGTATTTTTATTTGCGTTAAGGCTTATTCCTTCCGTTTTTTATCAACTCATCCAGATTTCGCTTAAATGCAACACCCCTTAAATCAAATTAAAAAAAACGGAATGATTAATTATTTTGCGTGATATTATACCCCGCCTTAGCGACGACGTAATGTAAACATTAATATTGATTAAAAACACACCTGACTTAATCCCTAAGCCTGGTGATGCTTATTTGTAAAAAACACTACCTTTAATTGTTATTATTTATATGGAGTTGTTGATGAAAAAGCTCGTTAAATGGTGCGCTGCCGCCGTATTCGTTGGCGCACTGGCTGGCTGTGCGCGTACCGCCCCTATCGCTCAGGTTCACTCTGTCGTGAGCGCGGGTCATACTGCCGATCAGGTGAAAACAGCCATTTTGAAAGCAGGCCAGAAGCGTGACTGGATCATGACGGAAGCGGGCCCGGGCGTGATTAAGGGCCGTCTGCAGGCACGCGATCACTCGGTCCAGGTGCGTATTCCCTACTCTGCGACAAGTTATTCAATTAATTACGAAAGCAGCCTGAACCTGAAAGCGGAAGACGGTAAAATTCACAAAAATTATAACCGCTGGGTGAACAACCTCGACCATGATATTCAGCTGAACCTTTCTGCGGGTGCCGCGCTGTAATATTTTTCTAAAGTCGGGCCGGACATGGCCCGATAACCTCATTTCTTACCCTGAAAGGTTACGCAACAATGTACGAAAAGGACACGCTCAGCGCGCTGGATGCCATTACCGAAGCGCAACGCATCGCTTTTGCGCCGATGTTATTTCAGACCGCGCTTTGTCTGCGTAACTCGGGCGTTCTCGCCTGGCTCGATAAACAGGGTAATAAGGGGGCGAGCCTCGACGAAATAACCGAAAACAGTACACTGAGCAGTTATGCCGTCAGCGTATTGTTAGACATGGGATTAAGCGGGCGGATAATTACTTATAAAGAAGGTCGTTATTTCCTGGCGAAAGTGGGCCATTTCTTACTCCACGATACCATGACCCGCGTTAATATGGATTTCACGCAGGACGTCTGTTACCAGGGGTTATTTTATCTGGCCGATGCCCTGCAGAAAGAAAAACCGGCTGGATTATCCGTGTTTGGCGACTGGCCAACCATCTATCCGGCTTTATCCCAGCTTCCTGCCCCGGCAAAAGAGAGCTGGTTTGCCTTCGATCATTACTATTCCGACGCCGCTTTTGACGCTGCGTTGCCATATATATTCGCAAGCTCGCCGACAAAATTGTACGATGTGGGCGGAAATACAGGTAAATGGTCGTTACGCTGCTGCCGCTATGACGACAATGTTGCCGTGACGATCCTCGATCTCCCGCAGCAGATAGCGCTGGCGCAGGAAAACATCGAAAAAGCAGGTTTTTCTCATCGTATTGGATTCCATGCTGTCGATATGCTTAGTTCGTCGGCATTGCCGGGAGATGCCGACGTCTGGTGGATGAGCCAGTTCCTCGACTGTTTCTCTCCGGATCAGATTGTCGCCATGCTGACGCGCGTCGCAGAGGTCATGAAGCCTGGCGCACGGTTGTGCATCATGGAGCTTTTCTGGGATGCCCAGAAATATGAAGCGGCGGCTTTCAGCCTGAATGCCACCTCGCTCTATTTCACCTGTATGGCGAATGGCAATAGCCGGTTTTACAGCGTAGAGAAGTTTTATCACTACCTGGAAAGGGCGGGCTTCAGCATAGCACAGCGGCTGGATAACCTTGGGGTAGGTCATACCCTGTTAATTTGCACCAAACGTGAACAATAGCGCAGCCTGGCTGCCCTTTGAATACGGTATTCCGCGGACGCGCGTAGATGAAATTTTCACTGAACATTATTGACTGGCAGGCAAGAGCGCCAGGACTAAGCGATGCCGCAGAGTGGCAGGCGTGGTCGCGCCTGCAGTCGACCATCGACCCGACGGCTCCTCTACCCCGCCTGACCGCGTTACCCATGATGACCGCGCGCCGCCTTAACTCAGGCAGTAAGCTGGCGGTGGATATTGGTCTTGCCATGCTGCAAAGCCACGCCATAGACGCCGTCGTCTATTCCAGCCGCCACGGCGAGCTGGAGCGCAATTACCGTATTCTGCATACGCTGGCGACCGGGCAGGCCGTCTCGCCTACCGACTTCGCCATGTCCGTGCACAATTCCGCGGTGGGCAATCTCACGATCGCCGCTCGCCAGCCTGTTGTCTCATCATCCATTTCCGCCGGGCTGGACACCTTCCAGCAGGCCCTGTGTGAAGTGCTGAGCCTGCTGCATGCGGGCTACTCCCGCGTCCTGCTGGTGGATTTTGACGGCGCGCTGCCGGAATTTTACCATCCGGCGTTACCGCCGCATATGCCTACCTGGCCGTACGCGGTGGCGCTGGTGATTGAAGCCGGCAGCGAATGGCAGTGCGAAACCCGCAACGGCAGCACGGGCGAGGAAGCCGCCCTGCCGCAAAGCCTGATGTTCCTGCAACGCTATCTCCGTGAGGAACGGCAGTTTGTGGTGCCCGGCGAACGTTTGCTGTGGCAGTGGGCGCGCCAATGAACCGCCTGACCGCCCGGATCAACTGGCTATGGCGTCTGGCTATGACCGGATTCTGCTTCGTGCTGTTTGGCGCGGGCGGGCTGCTGTTGTCGCTGGTCTGGTTCAACCTGCTGCTGATTGCCCAGCGCGATCGCGCCAAACGCCGTCGCCTGGCGCGCCGCAGCATCGCGGCCAGCTTCCGCTTCTTCTTAATCGTTGCCCGCGGCACCGGGGTGCTGGACTATCGCATCCACAATCTTGATGCCCTGCGCGGCGATCGGGGCTGCCTGGTGGTGGCTAACCACCCTACGTTAATTGACTACGTGATTCTGGCGTCGGTAATGCCCGAAACCGACTGTCTGGTGAAAAGCGCGCTGCTGCGCAATCCGTTTGTCAGCGGCGTTATCCGCGCGGCAGATTATCTGATTAACAGCGAAGCCGAGCCCCTGCTCACCGCCAGCCAGCAGCGTCTGGCCCAGGGCGACACGCTGTTAATCTTCCCGGAAGGGACGCGTACCCGCCCAGGTGAGGCGATGTCCCTCCAGCGCGGCGCGGCAAATATCGCCGTGCGCTGCCGCAGCGATCTGCGGATCGTACTCATCCACTGCAGCGAGCACCTGCTGGATAAAAAAAGCCGCTGGTATGATGTACCGCCCGCAAAACCTGTCTTTACCGTCGATGTGCGCGATCGCGTGAACATCGACGAATTTTACGATGCAAGGCAACAAGAACCGGCACTGGCGGCAAGGCAGTTAAACCGGCACCTGCAGCATCGATTAACATCAGGCCTTCAATCTTTGTCAGGAATTAATGATGCAAGCGCTTTATCTTGAAATTAAGAATCTCATTATCACCACGCTGAATCTGGACGAGCTTACCGCAGAGGATATTGATACCGATGCCGCGCTGTTTGGCGACGGGCTGGGTCTCGACTCTATCGACGCGCTGGAGCTGGGTCTGGCGGTGAAAAACCAGTATGGCGTGGTGCTTTCTGCCGAAAGCGAAGAGATGCGCCAGCACTTCTTTTCCGTCGCCACCCTGGCGTCCTTTATCCACGCCCAACGCGCCTGAGATGTGAACTATGACCGAACAAGAAACCATTTATCAGGAAGTCTGCGGCCTTCTGACCAAACTCTTTGAAATCGACCCGCAGGACATTACGCCCGAAGCCCGTCTTTACGAAGACCTGGAGCTGGACAGCATTGACGCGGTGGACATGATTGTCCATCTGCAGAAGAAAACCGGTAAGAAAATCAAGCCGGAAACCTTCAAATCGGTTCGTACCGTTCAGGATGTGGTAGACGCCGTCGAACAGCTGCTGCGCGAAGAGTAAGACACCGTGCGTGGTGGACGGACGTTCCCGGTCATCCCACTTCTGACGGGGCTGATGCTGCTGGCGTGGCCCTTCCTGATTGGATTTGGGCTGACGCATAACAGCCTGCCGTGGCTGCTGCCGGTGATGGCGCTGCTGTTGCTGCTGCGGCTGCGTCAGGCGCGGCGTAACACCGGCCCGATGCGGTATGTGGTGCAGTGCGTGGCGCTGGCGGGGATCGCGCTCTGCGCGGCAAGCTACCTGCTGAAAACCCACCAGTGGCTGCTGTTTTACCCTGTGGTCGTTAATCTTGTAATGCTCGCCGTGTTCGGCGGTTCGCTCTGGACAGCGATGCCGCTGGTCGAACGTCTGGCGCGCCTGCGAGAGCCAAATTTGCCGCCGGAGGGCGTTCGCTATACCCGCAGGGTGACCCTCGTCTGGTGCGGATTTTTCATCGGCAACGGGGCGATGGCGCTGTATACCGTCCTGCACGGCGACATGCACCTGTGGACGCTGTGGAACGGTATGGTGGCTTACATCCTGATGGGGACGCTGATGGCGGCAGAGTGGCTGGTGCGCCAGCGGGTGATAAAAAAAGAGATGCACAATGAATAACCCCCTTCCGCTGGGCCAGTGGTTAAACGCGCCCCGCCCTGACGACACGCCCGTCGCCTGGCTCGACGATCGTACCTGGACGCTGGGCCAGCTGCGCCACGACGTGACGTTACTGGTCGACACCCTGCGTCAGCAGGAAGGCGAGCGCTGGGCGCTGTGCTTTGAAAACAGCTACCTGTTTATTGTTGCGCTGCTGGCCTCGCTGCATGCCGGTAAAACGCCGGTCATTCCCGGCCATAGCCGCGTTTCGCTGCTTGAGGAGCAGCAGCCGCTGTTTAACGGCGTCCTGAGCGATCGGTCCCTCGATATCGACGGGCAGCTGATTGTGGTAGCCTCCCGCCACCAGACGATCGCCCGCTGGGTCCCCCTGCCAGAGATTAACGAAAACCGCTTCGTCGAGCTGTTCACCTCCGGCTCCACGGGAACGCCGCGCCGGGTGGTTAAGCACATCGTCAGCCTGGATCGCGAAGCCCGCCTGCTGGCTGACCGCTTCGGCGAACGCCTGGCTGGCTGTAGCGTTGTGGCCTCCGTCGTCCCGCAACATCTCTATGGCCTGACATTTCGCATCGTACTGCCGATGGCGATGGGCCTGCCGCTGCATGCCGCGATGCTCTACTACGCAGAGCAGCTGGCCGCCCTTCCTCATGACCGGCATTACCTGTTCATCAGCAGCCCGGCGTTCCTGAAGCGCCTGGATACCGAACTGGCCGCGCCGCCCGTCAGGATGCTGATTTCCGCGGGCGGAATGCTGCCCTGGCGTGACGTCTCCACCACGGTTGGCTGGCTTAATATCTGGCCGGACGAAATTTATGGCAGCACCGAAACCGGGATCCTCGCCTGGCGCCATCGCGTGGAAGATAACCTGCCGTGGCGACCCTTCCCCGGCGTAAACTTCCATCAGGAAGATGACGCCTGCCGCGTCACTTCGCCGCTTATCCATGAGGCTGAAGGACTCCAGCTGGACGATATCCTCCACTTCGACAGTGCGGGGCTGTTTAGCATCGCCGGTCGCCGCGGGCGGGTGGTCAAAATTGAAGAAAAGCGCATCTCGCTTAACGAGATTGAGCGTCGCCTGCTGGAGCTTGACGGCGTTTGCGAGGCGGCTGCGCTGCCGGTTACGCGCGGGGGCCGTCAGGGGATTGGCGTCCTGCTGGTGCTGGATGAGGCGGTTCGTCAGCGCTGGCATCTGCAGGATAAAAAAGCGCAGGAGTTCGCCTGGCGACGCGCCCTGCTGCCGTGGCTTGAGCCGGTCGCCGTTCCACGCTACTGGCGCATTGTCGATGAGTTGCCGGTAAACAGTATGAACAAGCGTGTCTATGCGCAGTTAGAGGAGTTATTTCATGAAAATTCATGAAATCGAGCGCCATCAGGCACAGCCGGAGAAGCTGGAGATCGTGTTGCATCTCGACGCCTCTCTGTTCTGGTTTCAGGGCCATTTTGCCGTACAGCCGCTGCTGCCCGGCGTTGCGCAGCTTGACTGGGTCATGCACTACGCAACGACTTTACTGGCACCGGGCTACCGCTTTCACAGCATTCAAAACGTGAAGTTCCAGGCGCCTCTGCTGCCGGAAACCACGGTGACGCTGGTGCTTGAGTGGCATGCCGGGCGCAAACTGCTGACCTTCAGCTACCTGCGTCATGACGGGGCTGAACGCCATACCGCCAGCAGCGGGAAAATTCGTCTATGTCAGTAACCTTCCGCCCCTGCGTGCTGATCCCGTGCTACAACCACGGCGCCACGATGGCCAGCGTGCTGTCGCGCCTCTCGCCGTTTGGCCTGCCGTGCCTGGTAGTGGATGACGGCAGCGAAGCCGCTACCCGCCAGGAGCTTGAGCGGCTGGCGGCGGAGCAGCCGCAGATGACGCTGGTCCGTCTGGCGCAAAACGCCGGCAAAGGTGCCGCGGTCATCAGGGGGCTGGAGGAGTGCGCGCGTGCGGGCTATACCCACGCCCTGCAGGTGGACGCGGACGGCCAGCACGCCATCGAAGATATTCCCAAAATGCTGGCGCTGGCGGAGCGCCACCCGGACGCGCTGATTTCCGGCCAGCCCGTTTACGATGATTCTATCCCGCGCTCGCGGCTCTACGGGCGCTGGGTCACCCACGTCTGGGTATGGATTGAGACCTTATCCCTGCAGCTTAAAGACAGTATGTGCGGCTTTCGGGTCTACCCGGTCTCGCCCACGCTGCGGCTCGCCACGCGTGAAACGCTCGGTAAACGGATGGACTTTGACACCGAAGTGATGGTCCGTCTCTACTGGCAGGGCAACACCAGCGTCTTTCTGCCCACCCGCGTGACCTATCCGCAGGACGGGTTGTCCCACTTCGACGCGTTGAAAGATAACGTGCGGATCTCCCTGATGCATACCCGGCTGTTCTTCGGCATGCTGCCCCGCATTCCCGGCCTGCTCTTCCGTCGACGCGGCCAGCACTGGGCGCAGCAGGACGAGGTTAAAGGCCTGTGGGGCATGCGCCTGATGCTGCGCGTCTGGCAGCTGCTGGGGCGGCGGGCGTTTACCGTGCTGCTGTGGCCGGTTATCGGCGTCTACTGGCTGATCGCGCGTCCGGCGCGGCAGGCTTCGCGGCAGTGGATTGCACGCGTGAAGCAGGTGCTGATGCAGCGGAACATGCCTGTTCCAGAACAGCTCAACAGCTTTTTCCATTTCATGCGCTTCGGCAACGCGATGCTGGACAAAGTCGCCAGCTGGCGCGGCGAGCTGAAGTTTAAGCGCGACGTGGTCTTTGCTCCCGGCGCGAGCGAAACGCTTAATATCGCGGCGCCGCAGGGCAAGCTGCTGCTGGCCTCGCATCTTGGCGACGTAGAAGCCTGCCGGGCGCTGGCCCAGCTGGACGGCAGCAAAACCATCAACGCCCTGGTCTTCAGCGAGAACGCCCGGCGTTTTAAGCAAATTATGAGCGAAATGGCGCCCCAGGCCGGCGTGAATTTGATGTCGGTCACCGACATCGGCCCGGACACCGCCATTGCCATCAAAGAGAAGCTTGAGCGCGGAGAATGGGTCGCGATCGTGGGCGATCGCATCGCCGTCAACCCGCAGCGTGGCGGCGAGTGGCGGGTGATCTGGAGCCCGTTCATGGGCCAGCCCGCACCGTTCCCTCAGGGGCCGTTTATCCTGGCCTCCATCCTGCGCTGTCCGGTAGTGTTGATTTTCGCCCTGCGCCAGCAGGGTAAGCTCGTCCTGCACAGCGAGCCGTTTGCCGACCCGCTGATCCTGCCGCGCGGGGAACGCCAGCAGGCGCTGCAGGCTACCGTCGATCGCTACGCGCAGCGGCTGGAGCATTACGCCCTGATGTCGCCGCTCGACTGGTTTAATTTTTTCGATTTCTGGCATCTGCCAGAGTCCAGAGAGAAGGAGTAAAGGGTGCTGACCGATCCCCGCTTTACGACTGAAGTTGAGATCACCGTTCCGTTCCACGACGTCGATATGATGGGCGTGGTCTGGCACGGCAACTATTTCCGCTACTTTGAGATCGCCCGCGAGGCGCTGCTCAATCAGTTTGACTATGGCTATCGCCAGATGAAAGCCTCCGGCTACGTCTGGCCCGTTGTCGACACGCGGGTGAAATACCGCGATGCGGTGACCTTTGAGCAGCGCATTCGCGTCCGCGCGCAGATTGAAGAGTATGAAAACCGCCTGCGCATTGCCTATCAAATCTTCGATGCGCAGACCGGCAAACGCACCACCACCGGCTACACCATCCAGGTAGCGGTGGAAGAAGCCACCCGCGAAATGTGCTTTGTCAGTCCGGCAGTACTGTTTGAACGTATGGGAGTCACGCCATGAAATGGTTGCCTTTGCTGGCGCTGATCGTCAGCCCGCTGGTCAGCGCCGTGACGCTGGATGAACTGCAGCAGCGTTTCACCGAGCAGCCCGTGGTGCGCGCGCACTTCGAACAGGTCCGCACGATAAAAGATATGCCGCAGCCGCTGCGCTCGCAGGGCGAGATGCTGATCGCCCGCGACAGCGGCCTGCTGTGGGATCAAAAAGCGCCGTTTCCAATGACGCTGCTGCTGGACGACAAGCGGATGGTTCAGGCGATCAACGGCCAGCCGCCGCAGACCATCACCGCCGACAATAATCCGCAGATGTTCCAGTTCAACCACCTGCTGCGGGCCCTGTTCCAGGCCGACCACAAGGTGCTGGAAGAGAACTTCCGCATCGATTTTAAAGACCTGGGCGCGGGCCGCTGGTCGCTGGTGCTTACCCCAAAAACGACGCCGCTGGACAAGATTTTCGCCACCCTCGATCTGGGCGGCGCGACCTATCTTGAGACGATTCGCCTGAACGACAGGCAGGGCGACCGTACCGATATCGCCCTTTCAAACCACCAACTGACGCCCGCCAGCCTGACCGATGACGAACGCCAACGCTTTGCCGAACCGTAAATCCCTGCGCCCGGCGCTGCTGTGGGCCACGGTATGTCTGGTTATGCTGGGCGTGCTGCTGTCGCTGCTGCCCGGCGCACGGCTGAACAGCAGCGTGCTGGCCATGCTGCCGAAGCAGACGCTGGGGGCGATCCCTCCGGCGCTCAACGACGGGTTTATGCAGCGTCTCGATCGCCAGCTGGTCTGGCTGGTCAGCCCCGGCAAAGAACCCGATCCGCGCGTGGCGCAGCAGTGGCTTGAACTGCTGCACGGCAGCGACGCGCTCCGCGAGATCAAAGGCCCGATGGACGCCGCCGGGCAAAAGGCCTGGGGAGAATTCTTCTGGCAGCACCGCAACGGGCTGATTGATCCGGCCACCCGTGCCCGCCTGCAAAACGGCGGAGAAGCGCAGGCGCAGTGGATTTTATCCCAGCTCTACTCCGCCTTCTCCGGCGTCAGCGGTAAAGAGCTGCAAAACGATCCGCTGATGCTGATGCGCGGCTCGCAGCTCGCCCTGGCGCAAAACGGCCAGAAGCTGCGGCTGATGGACGGCTGGCTGGTCACGCAAGATGAAGCGGGAAACTACTGGTATCTGCTGCACGGCGAACTGGCGGGCTCGTCATTTGATATGCAGCAGACCCACCGGCTCGTGACGACGCTTAACGCGCTGCAACAGACGCTGAAAGCGCGTTACCCGCAGGCGCAGCTGCTTTCGCGCGGGACGGTGTTCTACAGCGATTATGCCAGCCAGCAGGCTAAACGCGACGTCTCAACGCTGGGCATCGCCACCCTGCTTGGGGTGTTCCTGCTGATCGTGGCGGTGTTCCGCTCTCTGCGCCCGCTGCTGCTGAGCGTGCTCTCCATTGCCATCGGCGCGCTGGCGGGCACGGTGGTGACGCTGCTGCTCTTTGGCGAACTGCACCTGATGACGCTGGTGATGAGCATGAGCATCATCGGTATTTCAGCCGACTATACGCTTTACTACCTGACCGAACGGATGGTGCACGGCGCGGAGCTCTCTCCCTGGCAAAGCCTGGCCAAAGTGCGCAATGCGCTGCTGCTGGCGCTGCTGACGACCGTCGCCGCCTACCTGATTATGATGCTGGCCCCCTTCCCCGGGATCCGCCAGATGGCGGTATTTGCCGCGACGGGGCTGAGCGCCTCCTGCCTGACGGTGATTTTCTGGCATCCGTGGCTGTGCCGGGGTTTGCCGGTGCGCCCGGTTCCCTTTATGGTCCTGATGTTGCGCTGGCTGGCCGCCTGGCGACGCAGTAAAAAACTGTCCGTTGGTCTGCCCGTCGCGCTGGCGCTGCTCTCCGCCGTGGGAATGAGCACCCTGAAGGTGGACGACGACATCGCCCAACTGCAGGCGCTGCCGAAAGATATTCTGGCGCAGGAGAAAACCATTACCGCCCTGACCGGCCAAAGCGTCGATCAGAAATGGTTTGTGGTACATGGCGCTTCGCCCCAGCAAACGCTGGAGCGGCTGGAAGCCTTTACTCCCGCGCTGGCCGAGGCGCAAAAGGCGGGGGATCTCACCCGCTGGCGCACCCTGCCGCTGAACTCGCTGGCCCGCCAGAAAAGCGACCTTGCGCTACTGCGGGACGCCGCGCCTGCGGTGACGAACGTGCTGAAAAGCGCAGGGCTCAACGCCGTTTCCCCCAATCTGGACGCCATGCCGGTCAGCGTGGACGCGTGGCTTGAAAGTCCGGCCAGCGACGGCTGGCGTCTGCTCTGGCTGACCCTGCCGGGGGGGGAAAGCGGCGTGCTCGTGCCGGTGGACGGTGCAAAAAACAGCGCGGCGCTCGGTGAGCTGGCCGCGCGCTATGACGGCGTCGTCTGGGTGGACCGCAAGGCCAGCTTTGACAGCCTGTTTGCCCTCTACCGCACGCTGCTGACGGGGCTACTGTTTGCGGCGCTGGCGGTGATTGCCTGCGGGGCGATGCTGCGCCTCGGCTGGCGCAAAGGGTTGATAAGCCTGGTGCCGTCCGTACTGTCGCTGAGTTGCGGCCTGGCGGTCCTGGCCGCAACGGGCCACCCGGTAAATCTGTTTTCACTGCTGGCGCTGGTACTGGTGCTCGGCATTGGTATTAACTACACGCTGTTCTTCAGCAACCCGCGCGGTACGCCGCTGACTTCGATGCTGGCGATTACCCTGGCCATGATGACCACCCTGCTGACGCTGGGCATGCTCGTCTTCAGCGCCACCCAGGCTATCAGCAGCTTTGGTATTGTGCTGGTGAGCGGTATTTTCACCGCCTTCCTGCTGGCACCGCTGGCGATGCCGGATAAGAAAGAGAGAAAACGTAAATGAACGCTGTTTATCGCGCCGTCGCGCTGGCCGCGGCGCTGCTGCTGGCAGGCTGCAGCCATTCGACCGATACCAAAGAGACGCGGCCTCAGGCCTGGCTTCAGCCTGGCACCAAAGTCACTCTGCCGCCGCCCGGCATCAGCCCGGCGGTAAGCTCCCAGCAGCTGCTGACCGGCAGCTTTAACGGGCAAACGCAGTCCCTGCTGGTGATGCTCAACGCGGATGCGCATAAGGTCACGCTGGCCGGCCTCTCTTCCGTGGGCATTCGCCTGTTCCTGGCAACGTACGACGAGAGCGGTATTCATACCGAGCAGTCGATCGTCGTGCCGCAGCTGCCGCCCGCCAGCCAGGTGCTGGCCGACGTGATGCTCAGCCACTGGCCGATTAGCGCCTGGCAGCCGCAGTTGCCGAAGGGCTGGACGTTAACGGACAATGGCGATCGGCGCGAGCTGCGCAACGCCAGCGGCAAGCTGGTGACGGAGATTGTCTATCTCCAGCGCAAAGGCAAGCGCGAGCCGATCAGCATCGAGCAACACGTATTCAAATACCACATCACCATTCAATATCTGGGTGACTGAGATGATTTATATATTCGCTGTTGGCATGGTCAACGCGCTGGGCAACTCGCCTGATGAAATTGCCGCCAACCTGGCTGCGGGCGTGGCGCCGGGCATGCACGCCCGGACCGGCTGGCTGCAGGGAATGCCCGAAGCGGTACTGGGCGGGGTGGAAGGCGAACTGCCGCTCATCCCGGACACCTTCTCTGCACACCGCACCCGCAACAACCAGCTGCTGCTGGCCGCGCTGGCGCAGATTCAGCCCGCCGTCGACGAGGCCATCGCCCGCGTTGGTCGCGACCGGGTGGCCGTGGTGCTGGGAACCAGCACCTCCGGGCTGGATGAAGGCGATGAGCACGTGCGTCTCATGACCGATGGCGAGACCAGCACGCGCTGGCAGTATCCGCAGCAGGAGCTGGGCGATCCGTCCCGCTTTCTCGCCAACTGGCTGCAGCTTGAAGGCCCGGCTTATACGATCTCCACCGCCTGCTCCTCCAGCGCGCGGGCGATAATCGGCGGCAAACGCCTGATCGAAGCCGGGCTGGTGGATATCGCCATTGTCGGCGGAGCAGACACCCTGAGCCGGATGCCCGTGAACGGCTTTAACAGTCTTGAATCCTTCTCCCCCACGCTCTGCGAGCCGTTTGGCCGGGACCGCCGGGGGATCACCATCGGTGAAGCGGCGGCGCTGATGGTATTAAGCCGGGAACCCGCGGACGTGGCGCTGCTCGGCACGGGCGAATCCAGCGATGCGTACCATATTTCCGCCCCGCATCCGCAGGGCGACGGGGCGATAAGGGCTATCACTCAGGCGCTCAGCGAAGCGGGCATGCAGCCGGACGACATCGGCTACATCAACCTGCACGGCACGGCCACGCCGCTCAACGATCAGATTGAATCACAGGTGGTTCACGATCTCTTCGGAGAAAGCGTGCCGTGCAGTTCAACCAAACACCTTACCGGCCACACGCTGGGCGCTGCCGGCATTACCGAAGCGGCTTTGAGCTGGCTTATCCTGACGCGCGATCTGCCCTTGCCGCCGCAGGATTTTTCCCGCTACGCTCCGGACGAGACGCTGGCGCCGTGCGGCCTGCTGCACCAGAGCACCGCCCTGAAAAAGCCGGTGATTTTGTCTAACTCGTTCGCGTTTGGCGGCAATAACGCCAGCATTCTGCTGGGGAGAACGTCATGAGCTATCTATCACCCGAAGCCTATTTGCCGCACGATGCGCCCATGATGCTGCTGGGGTCCGTTGAAAATGTGACGGATGACATGGCGGTCTGCCGCGTGGCAGTTGACAGGCAAAGCGTGCTGGCGCCGTTTCTCAATGCCGATGGCGACCTGCCGGGCTGGTACGCGCTCGAGCTAATGGCGCAGACCGTTGGCGTCTGGTCAGGCTGGCATCGTCAGCAGCAGGGGCAGGAACATATCGCGCTGGGCATGGTGCTCGGCGCGCGCGAGCTGGTCTGCGCCAGCGGGCGTTTCGCCAAAGGCTTAACGCTGGACATTACCGTTAAGCTGCTGATGCAGGACGAACGCTTCGGCAGTTTTGAATGCACGATTTGCGCAGGTGAAGAGACGCTGGCCACGGGCCGGGTCAATACCTTCCAGCCGAGTGCAGAAGAATTAACATCGCTTTTTAATCAGGGATCCCACGCATGAGTCGTTCCGTACTGGTCACAGGGGCCAGCAAAGGCATTGGTCGCGCCATCGCCCGCCAGCTTGCCGCTGACGGGTTTACCGTCGGCGTGCATTACCATCGCGATGCCGCAGGCGCGCAGGAGACGCTGGACGCCATCACGCAGGCGGGCGGCAGCGGCCGTTTACTCTCGTTTGACGTAGGCAACCGCGAGCAGTGCCGTGAAGTGCTTGAACAGGAAATTGATGCCCATGGCGCATGGTATGGCGTGGTCAGCAACGCCGGAATTACCCGCGATGGCGCTTTTCCGGCACTGAGTGAAGACGACTGGGACAGCGTGATCCACACCAATCTCGACAGCTTTTATAACGTCATACACCCCTGCATTATGCCCATGATCGGCACCCGTCAGGGCGGGCGCATTATTACCTTATCCTCCGTCTCCGGCGTGATGGGCAACCGCGGCCAGGTGAACTACAGCGCGGCCAAAGCGGGCATTATCGGCGCCACCAAAGCGCTGGCGATCGAGCTGGCAAAACGCAAAATCACCGTGAACTGCATTGCGCCAGGGCTGATTGATACCGGCATGATTGAGATGGAGGAGGCCGCGCTGAAGGAAGCGATGTCCATCATCCCAATGAAACGTATGGGCCAGGCTGAGGAGGTCGCCGGGCTGGCAAGCTATCTGATGTCGGATATCGCGGGCTACGTCACCCGCCAGGTCATTTCGATTAACGGAGGAATGCTATGACGCGTCGCGTGGTGATTACGGGCATGGGCGGCGTCACCGCCTTTGGCGAGAACTGGCAGTCCGTTTCCAGCCGGCTGCTGGCGTATGAAAACGCCGTGCGTAAAATGCCGGAATGGCAGGTTTATGATGGCCTGCACACCCTGCTGGGCGCGCCGATCGACGATTTCACGCTGCCGGAACACTATACCCGCAAGCGTATTCGCGCCATGGGCCGCGTGTCGCTGATGTCTACCCGCGCCACAGAGCTGGCGCTGGAGCAGGCGGGGCTGATTGGCGAAGCGGTGCTTACCAACGGGCAAACCGGCATCGCCTACGGTTCTTCGACAGGCAGCACCGGCCCGGTCAGCGAATTCGCGACCATGCTTACCGAAAAGCACACCAATAACATCACCGGGACAACCTACGTCCAGATGATGCCGCACACCACCGCGGTGAATACCGGTCTGTTCTTTGGACTACGTGGCCGCGTGATCCCAACGTCGAGCGCCTGTACCTCCGGCAGCCAGGCGATTGGCTACGCCTGGGAGGCAATTCGCCACGGGTATCAGACCGTGATGGTCGCGGGGGGCGCGGAAGAGCTTTGTCCGTCTGAAGCGGCGGTGTTTGACACGCTGTTTGCCACCAGCCAGCGCAACGACGAACCCAAAACCACCCCCTCGCCGTTCGATACGCAGCGCGATGGTCTGGTGATTGGGGAAGGCGCAGGCACCCTCATTCTGGAGGAGCTGGAGCACGCCAGAGCGCGCGGGGCCACCATCTACGGTGAGATCGTGGGCTTTGCCACCAACTGTGACGCGGCCCATATCACCCAGCCGCAGCGTGACACCATGCAGATTTGCATGGAGCAGTCGCTGGCGATGGCGGGGTTAAGCGCCCGGGATATGGGGTATATCTCCGCGCACGGTACCGCCACCGACCGCGGCGATATCGCCGAAAGCCAGGCCACGGCCGCCATCTACGGTGACAGCGTGCCGGTTTCTTCGCTGAAGAGCTATTTTGGCCACACGCTGGGGGCCTGCGGCGCGCTGGAAGCGTGGATGAGCCTGCAGATGATGCGCGAAGGCTGGTTTGCCCCGACGCTCAATTTAACGCAGCCGGATGAGCAATGCGGGGCTTTAGATTATATTATGGGAGAAGCCCGTCAGATTGACTGCGAGTATCTGCAGAGCAATAACTTCGCGTTTGGCGGCATCAATACCTCGATTATCATTAAACGCTGGGCGTAACTATGTACCGGTTTGTACTGGGAAAAATTTCCACCCTTTGCGCGGACCCGCTGGCGTCAACGCTTGCAGATAAGGCACCTCAGGGTGCACGACAGGCCTCCTGGCTGGCAGGCCGGACGCTGCTCGCCAGAACATTATCCCCTCACCCGCTCCCCGACATCATTTACGGCGAGCAGGGGAAGCCGGCATTTGCGAAGGGGGATCCGCTGTGGTTCAACCTGAGCCATAGCGGTGATGATATCGCCCTGCTGATGAGCGATGAAGGTGAAGTGGGCTGCGATATCGAAGTGATTCGCCCCCGCAAGAACTGGCAGGCGCTGGCCAACGCCGTTTTCAGCCTGACAGAGCATGACGAGCTGGAGCGTGAAGCGCCCGAGGAACAGCTTTCTGCCTTCTGGCGTATCTGGACGCGCAAAGAAGCGATTGTGAAACAGCGCGGCGGCAGCGCCTGGCAGATTGTCAGCATCGACAGCACGGCGCAGTCGCACTCGGTCAGCCAGCTGCAGCTCGGTTCTCTGAGCCTTGCCGTCTGTACCTCGACCCCTTACACCCTGACCACCGAGTCGATTATTCACGTCGGGGCAGGAAAATCACCAGTACACCCAGCATAATCAACGCGACGCCCAGCAGCCCATGCCAGGAGAAGCGCTCCCCCCAGCCGGGCAGCAGGATTGCCGCACCCCACACCAGGATATAGCTGAGGCTCAGCAAGGCATACGCTTTGCTGAGCGCCATGCGATGCAGCGCCAGATACCAGCAGCCCATGGAGGCAACGTATCCCGTTAACCCCAGCAGCAGCGCGCCCGTGCCGGACGAAACGTGCCACAGCGCGGAGATAAACGTCAGAAAATCGCTGACCGGCGGCAGAGCCTGCATGGCATCGCGCAGCAACAGCTGTGCGGCGCTGACTAACAGTACGCTGCATAACGCCCAGAACGCGCCTTTCACAGGCTTCCTCCCAGCACGATAATCCCCATGATAATGAACCCAACCCCCAGCCAGTGGTGCACAGCAACGTGCTCGCGCCAGAAGACCTTCGCCGCCAGCGTCACCCAGACAAAATTGAGGCTCAGCATAGGGTAAGCTACGCCGACGGGCAGGCTCTGCAGCACCACCAGCCAGACCAGCATTCCGCAGCCCAGCGCCAGCATCGCCAGGCCAAGCCACCGCATGATGTGCGCGCCACGCCGCCCGCCTTTCGCCGGACGGGTAGCCTGTTTCTGGCACAGCTGTCCCGCGCAGCTCAGCAGGCTTGCCAGTATGAGCCAGGTCCAGGTCATCACTTCGGCAGATACTCCAGCAGGGCCAGACGCCCCTGGATATAGAGATTGTCCGGCTGCGGTAAATTCGCCTCTGCAATATCGTCACGTTTAGACAGCAGCATCACCAGCGACACGCTTCCCTGCTTACGATGCGTTGCCAGCCACTGCGCGAAGTCGTCTTCACTGACAAAGCGATCTTTCGCATCGGGATAATCCAGCCCGTAGCGCAGCTCGCCGCTCTGAGCAAACAGCGTGATGTCACTGCGCTTCAGCTCCCACGCCAGGCCCGCGGCCACGCCAACGTTATTGGTCAGCACAAAGCGGCTGCCCTGTAGCGGCTCGCGCACGGTATCCACCAGCGACTGCGGCTGCTTGGAATCCACCACCAGGTTCGGAATGGCAAAACCAATCAACAACGCCAGGCCCGCAGGACACAGCGCCGCCAGCCACCAGCGCCGCTGGCTCTGCCGCAGCGTAAACCAGCCTACCGCGCCCCAGATAAGGAACGCCACCACCGCGCAGAAGACTTTATACAGTTCGACCGATGTCCAGACCGGATGCTTAGCCAGCCCCCACGGCGAGACCGCCAGCGCCGCCACCACGCCGATAGCGCCAAACGCCAGGTTAATGCCGCCGTTAATGCGCAACGCTCTGGCCCCTTTTTCCGCCGCGAGGCAGGCATAGCGCGCCATCAGGATAGCCAGCGGGGCAAAACAGGGCAGGATATAGGTCGGCAGCTTGCCTTTAGCGATGCTGAAAAACAGCAGCGGCATCACCACCCACCCCAGCAGGTAGAACCCGCCGCCCGCGTTTTGTCTGTCATTCCAGCCAAGACGCAGCGCGCCTGGCAGCAGCGCCAGCCACGGCAGGCTGCCCGCGAGCAGGAACGGCAGGTAATACCAGAACGGAGCTTTATGCTGCGCGTCGCTCTGGGCAAAACGCTGAATATGCTCAACCCAGAAGAAGTAGCGCCAGAAATCAGGCTCGCGGTGCGCAATGGCCAGCCCCCACGGCAGAACAATCAGCACGCAGCTCAGGACCGCGAGCCAGCCAAAAATCAGCACCTCTTTCCAGCGCTTTTGGGCAATCACCCACGGCAGCACGCCGATCACCGGTACCGCCAGCGCCAGGAAGCCTTTGGTCATCACCCCCATGCCGCAGGCCAGCCCAAGCAGCACATAGCCGCCCGCTTTTCCGGCCACGGTGCGCGCCTGTGAGGCGAGCCAGAAGCTGCACATCGCCGCCACCAGCCACAGGGTGACGATGGGATCCAGCACCGCATAGGTGCCGATGCCATACACCAGGAACAGGGTCAGGAAGATCAGGCCGGAGAAAATGGCCGTACGCTTATCCCGCCAGAGTCGCCAGGCCATCCAGATCACCAGCAGCGCCGCGAGCCCGGTGGAGAAGATCGACCCGGCGCGTACGGCAAAGTTCGTGTGCCCGAACAGCCATTGTCCGATAGTGTTGATCCAGTAGCCGGCAATCGGCTTTTCAAAGTAGCGCAGCCCGAGGAAATGCGGGACAACCCAGTCACCCGATGCCAGCATTTCGCGGCTGATTTCCGCATAGCGCGTTTCATCAGGCTGCCAAAGCAGGCGAATATCGACCGGAATGAAGTAATAAACGATAAACAGTGCGAAAAGCGCTACGCCATAACGGGCTGTTTTCATGGGACCGGACTCACGGTTTGTTGATAGCCAAGCCAGCCTTCCCGGCCAGCCAGTTCACTACGGACCACTTTGCCCACGGGCAGGCTGCTGAGGTCGTCCGGCAGCAGCTCGCTCAACGGGCAGAATTCAATGCCCTCCTGAGCGGCCATCGTCAGCAGCGCATCGAAATCATGCTGATACGCAATCCCTTCCACTTCGGCATGGATGGTATAGACCGGCGTTCCGGCGTCACGATGGATGCGGTCCAGAATGTAGCGATTAAATGCTTCCGCCTTCACCTCGCGCCCCACCACCTCATCCCACGTGGGAAGCGTGACCGGAATTTGCACCGTACCGTAGCGATTTTCGCCCAACAGCGGCAAAAATGGCCCGGTTCCACGACAGTCGCTGTTGTAGCGAAACGCGAAATGCTCTTTGGCTTTGACCACCCGCTGGTCGGCACGCCATCCCGCCACGGCGGAGCAGCGCACGGGCTGACCGATGATGGCCTCAAGCTCCAGCATTCCACGCTCGACCTCACGGGACAGGCGCGGGATATCCCAGACGCCCGCCCACGCCTGCCAGGCGTGATGATCCCAGGCATGCAGGCCGACCTCGTGTTGCTGCGCCGCCGCGCGGATAACCGCTTCATTACCCGCGCCGATGCGTCTGCCGGGCCAGGCGGTGCCGGCCAGCAAAATATCCCAGCCGTAGAGGGATGCCGCGCGCGAGCGCAGCATTTTGAACAGAAATGCCGGTTTAACCAGACGCCATAAGTGGCGTCCCATGTTGTCAGGCCCCACGCTGAAGAAAATGCTGGCACGCACGCCGTGCCTGTTCAGCAGTTCCAGCAGTCTGGGCACGCCGTCACGCGTTCCCCTGAAGGTGTCGACATCAATGCGTAAACCGACTTTTTTCATGAGGCCTGTTCCGATAGCTCCACGGTGCGCAGGAAGAAGTCGAGCGTTTCATCAATGGTCTGCTCCATCTTCACCGTCGGCGTCCAGTTCAGGCAGCGCTTCGCGTTGCGGATGCTTGGCTTACGGTGCTCGACGTCCTGGTAGCCCTTTCCGTAGTAGCTGCTGCTTTCCACTTCGCGGAAACCGGCAAACGGCGGGAAGCGATCGCGCAGCGGGTGGCGCTCAAAGCTGGCCAGCAGCATCTCTGCCAGCTCGCGAATGCTCGCCTCGTTTTCCGGGTTACCGATGTTAATGATCTCACCGTTGCAGCGGTTATCTTTGTTCTCAATGATGCGGAACAGGGCTTCGATACCGTCGCTGATGTCCGTAAAGCAGCGTTTCTGGCTCCCGCCTTCAATCAGCTTGATAGGCGAGCCTTCGACCAGGTTCAGGATCAGCTGAGTGATCGCGCGGGAGCTGCCGATTCGCGCCGCGTTCAGGTTATCCAGACGCGGGCCCATCCAGTTAAACGGACGGAACAGGGTAAAGCGCAGACCCTCTTTCTCGCCGTAGGCCCAAATTACGCGATCCAGCAGCTGCTTGGAGACAGAGTAGATCCAGCGCTGCTTGTTGATCGGCCCGACCACCAGGCTGGAGGCATCCTCATCGAAGTTTTTGTCGGTACACATGCCGTACACTTCAGAGGTGGACGGGAAGATGATGCGCTTGTCGTATTTCACGCAGTCGCGGATGATCTTCAGGTTCTCTTCGAAATCCAGCTCGAACACGCGCAGCGGGTTACGGGTGTACTCAATTGGCGTGGCGATGGCGACCAGCGGCAGCACCACGTCGCATTTTTTAATGTGATATTCGATCCACTCGGAGTGAATGCTGATATCCCCTTCCACAAAGTGGAAGCGCGGGTTGTTGAGGAAACGGCTGATGGCGTCAGAGCCGATATCCAGACCGTAAATCTCGTAGTTATCGTCTTTGAGCAGACGTTCGGTCAGGTGGTTCCCGATAAAGCCGTTCACGCCGAGGATCAGCACGCGCGTGCGGCGCTTGATGGCAACCACCGGCGCGCTGGTGATCAGCGCCCCGGCCACCAGACCCAGAGACTGCGCCAGCTGCGTGCCCTGAACGTACAGGCCGTTGTCGGTCTGCCCGGTGACGATCTCCAGCGCCTGCTCGCCGCAGCTCACAATCAGCGGGGAGACGGAGACGACGGTGCCCGGCTTAGCGGCGGGGATATCGTCACGCACGCGGGATTTCCAGACGATAAATTTGCTTACGCCCGCAAAGCTGTACGCGCCCGGCCACGGGTCGGTCACGGCGCGCACCAGGTTGTGCAGCTGGCGGGCGGGTTTATTCCAGTCCAGGCGACCATCTTCCGGCGCGCGGCGGCCAAAGCAGCTGGCCTTGCTTTCGTCCTGCTCGGTCTCGCTGAAGGTGCCGTTGAGGATGGCTGGCAGCGCGTCACGCAGCAGGCTTTGCGCCGCGGTGCAGAGTTTATGATGCAGCTCAAGCGCGGTTTCATCCGCGTCGATTGCCACGCGCTGCTGGGCGACGATGGCCCCGGCATCTGCGCGGCGCACCATGCGGTGCAGCGTCACGCCCGTTTCCGTTTCGCCGTTGACCAGCACCCAGTTCAGCGGCGCGCGGCCACGGTAGGCGGGCAGCAGAGAGCCGTGAAGGTTAAACGCCCCTTTTGCGGCCAGGCCTAAGATCTCGTCGCAGATCAGGTTGCGATAGTAGAACGAGAAGATGACATCAGGTGCGAGCGCGCGGATGCGATCCACCCACAGCGGGTGGTTGACGTCGTCTGGAGCATACACCGGAATACCGCGCTCGGCGGCGATACGCGCCACGGAGCCGAAGAAGTGATTCTCTCCCGCCGCGTCCGGATGGGTAAAGATTGCAGCAATGTCATAGCCCGCTTCCAGCAGGGCCAGCGTGCCCGCGCACCCCATATCGTGATAGGCAAATACAACGGCTTTCATGGGTGGTTTTCCTCTTGAGATGCTTTGTGTTCCTGACGGACAACACGTTGAATAAAGTAACGCGGACGTGCGCGAACATCGTTATAGATACGGCCTATGTATTCACCGAGCAGGCCCATTCCGACGAACTGGGCGCCGATGAACATAAACAGCACGGCAAAAAGCATGAAGACCCCTTCCGCCGCCCACTGCGGGCCAAAGACCAGCCTCAGCACCACCAGCAGGACGGACAGCGTAAAGCCGGCCAGGGCGATGATGCTGCCGAACACGCTCAGCAGGCGCAGCGGCGTGGTGGTCAGGCAGGTGACGAGGTCGTACATCAGATTGATGAGACGCATAAAGCTGTACTTCGATTCCCCGTGCTCGCGCTCGGCGTGCAGGACCGGAATTTCCGTTGCCTTGCGGGCAAAGGTGTTGGCGAGGATCGGAATAAAGGTGCTGCGCTCATGGCAGTGCAGCATGGCGTCGACTATATGGCGGCGGTAGGCGCGCAGCATGCAGCCGTAATCGCCCATTGCTTTACCGGTGGTGCGCTGAATAAGGCGGTTTATGGTGCGCGAGGCCAGCTTGCGGAACAGGCTGTCCTGACGGTTCTGACGTACCGTGCCGACCACGTCATAGCCTTCATCGGCTTTCGCCACCAGGCGCGGGATCTCCTCCGGCGGGTTTTGCAGATCCGCGTCCAGGGTGATAATCAGATCGCCCGTAACGTGGCTGAACCCGGCCATAATGGCGGAGTGCTGGCCATAGTTACGGTTGAGCAGCACGGCGACAATATGGCTGCCTTCGGCCTGGGCGGCTTCGGTCAGCATCAGCGCGGAATCATCACTGCTGCCGTCGTCCACCAGCAGAATTTCATAGGCTTTGCCCAGCGTATCGCAGGCTGCCGTGGTGCGGCGGATCAGCTCGGGCAGGCTCTCCTGCTCGTTATAAACTGGGATGACCACAGAAACTTTTTGTACAGGCGGTGCGCTGAACATATCAATGTCCTGCAAGCTGATGGAGCGCGGTAATGACGCGGGTTGTGTCGTCATGAGTCATGTCCGGGAAAAGAGGGAGAGAACAAATACGCGCGCTGTTCCATTCCGAATTCGGAAGCGATACATCAGGAAAACGCTCGCGGTAGTATTTTTGGGTGTGCGCCGCGCGGAAATGAAGGCCAGTGCCGATGCCTTGCTCCTTAAGCGCCGCCATCAGGTTGTCGCGTGAGATCCCGCAGCGCGCTTCATCAACGCGAATAATAAACAGGTGCCAGGCGTGAACGTGTGGCCATGACGGAATGCTCAGCGGCTGGAACGGCGTATCGGCAAGCTCGCGCAGGTAGCGTTGCGCGATTGCCTCGCGGCGTAGGTTGGCCTCTTTCAGCTTACCCAGCTGTACCAGCGCCAGCGCGGCGTTGATATCTGCGAGGTTGTACTTAAAGCCCGGGGAGATCACTTCGGCCTGCGGCGCGCGGCCGTGCGTCTGGCGGTCATAGGCATCCACGCCCAGGCCGTGGAATTTCAGGCTGCGGATCCGCGCGGCAAGCCGGGCGTTATCCGTGACGACTAAACCACCTTCCGCGCAGGTCATGTTTTTGATAGCGTGGAAGGAAAAAATCGCCGTGCCTTTCCAGCCCACGTGACGGTTCTTGTAGTACGTTCCGGCGGCATGGGCCGCGTCTTCAATCACCGGAATACCGTGACGCTCACCGACGGCATGAATGGCGTCGATATCACACGGCGCGCCGGCGTAATGCACGGGAATAATCGCTTTGGTACGCGGGGTAATGGCGGCTTCAACCGCTTCCGGCGTCACCATCAATGTCTCTTTGTCCACATCGATCATGACCGGCGTGGCGCCCAGCAGCACGATCATATTCAGCGTGGAGACCCAGGTTTGGGAGGGGGTAATGACCTCATCGCCCGGACCAATATCCAGCGCCATCAGCGTGACGTGCATGCCCGCCGTCGCCGAGCAGACGGCAATCGCGTGCTGGTTCCCCGTCAGCTGACAAAATGCCGCTTCAAGTTCCTGATTTTTAGGCCCTGTGGTGATCCAGCCGGAGGTTAAAACCTCCTGCAACGCCGCTAATTCCTCACTACCCATCGACGGGCGGGAAAAAGGCAAAAAATCACTCATCATTAATTTCCTTGCAATAAGAATGGCACGCGCTTGATATTAACCAATTACTTTTTCGTTTATTTCAACGAACCATAAACTCATATCAAGGTATCGTTCATTTCTTAGGGAAAAATTAAGATGCGTAATTTAGTTGTAACTAAATCAATATTAATTCATTTGTAAACAATAGCTTATGTAATTATGAATTATTTATTTCGTGATCAGACTCAATTTTTACAAAATGTTATTTTAAACCGAACATCAACAAACAAAAAAAAACCCGGTTATTTCTGTAAAAGCAGAAATAACCGGGAACTTTTCTTTTTAGTTAATTGTCGCGCTTATTTTAAGTTATCGGGAAAGTTTTTCGGTAACTCGCTGGCTGCACAGGCAATCACGCTTTCGTTGTTCGCACCGCAGTCGCGTACAAAGGTGATGGTGGCAAATTCGTCAATCACTTCTGTTGGATATGCCGGCCCCGCATCGCGATAGCTGTTCATCAGCGGAATATGGTCGTTCTGGAAGCAGACGGTTTTTTCCGGGTTGTTCATGACCCAACGCGGGAAGAAGATGGTGCCGTGGAACAGTTTGTCGCCCAGGTTCACAATCAGGCTAACGTCCGTACCGGTTGGCTCGGTCCAGGAGATTTTATAGATGCTCTCCCCTACCCGCACGATGTAAGCCTGCTGATCTTTAACCCAACGGTTCGCCACCAGACCGCTGTGAATACGGTAGTCGAGAGTAGTCTCGTTTTTGACGTAAATTTCGTAATTCCAGCCGTTGTCATAGGTATAAACCAGATGTTTGCCAACGAAGCCGCTTAAGTCGTGTTTGTCGAATGTGTTCATAAGATGTCTCCTTCGTTTTGATGAGACGATCTTAAGCCTTCAAAAAATGAATGAATAACGCTATGTTTTAATCAAATTCATCCAAATTTTAGATAAATTATGCACAAGTCGACGCTGGAACAGTGGGCTTTACTGGAAAAAGTGGTGGATGCGGGCAGCTTTGCCAAAGCTGCGGAAGAAACCCACCGCAGTCAGTCCTCGGTGAGCTATAACCTGTCGCTGCTGCAGGAGCGGCTGGGCGTGGCGCTGCTGGCGCCGGAGGGGCGCAGGGCGGTGTTGACCCCGGCCGGTGAACTGCTTCTCGGCCAGGTGAAACCGCTGCTGAAAGCGTTTTCGTATGTCGAGACGCGCGCGGCGACCCTTCGTAACGGGATGCGCACGCGGCTGGACCTGGTGGTGGACTCGATTTTCCCACGCCGCCGCCTGTTCGCCATTCTGCGTCAGTTCCAGCAGCAGTATCCGCAAACTCAGGTCCGCCTCACGGAGGTGCTGGAAAATACCCGCGCCGATGCCATGAACAACGAGGCCGATGTGATGGTTTTAACCCGCCGCCAGGACATTACCGGGCTCGGCGAATGGCTGATGAACATTGACTTTGTCGCCGTGGCGCATCACCGGCATCCCCTCTTTAGCCTCGACGCGCCGCTGAATGATGAGATGCTGCGCCCGTGGCCGCTAATCCAGATTGCGGACAGCCAGAACGCCGCGCGGGCTGCCGGCGAGTCGTGGACGTTCTCGACCATCGACGCTGCCATAGAGGCGGTCGTCTCGCAGGTCGGCTACGGCTGGCTGCCAGAGGAACGCATTCAGCCCCAGCTGGAGCAAGGCGTACTGAAACTCCTCCCGCTGAGCCACGGCGTTCGTCGGGCCACACCGCTGCATCTGATCGTGAAGCGCACCCTCGCCCCGCTGGATGAGCAGGTTGAAACCCTGCTGCGCCTTTTTAGCCAGGAGCCGTCATCATCACCTGCTACGCTTTAAGGTCCGAACGTTAAAACGATAAGGAGCTGATGATGAAAATCGACTTTGCAGGGAAAGTGGCCCTGGTCACCGCCTCAACCGGCGGGATCGGGTTTGCCATTGCCAGAGGCCTGGCAGAAAGCGGCGCGGAAGTGATCGTTAATGGCCGCAGCACCGACTCGGTGAACAAAGGTATTCAGCAGCTGCAGCAGGTTGTGCCTGGCGTGCAGGTGCGTGCAGCCATTGCCGATCTCAGCACCGCGGAAGGGGTTGAATCGCTGCTGAAGGTCGCGAGCGACGTCGATATTCTGGTGAACAACGCCGGGATTTACGGCCCGCAGGATTTCTATGGCACCGACGATGAAACCTGGGAGCGCTACTGGCAGACCAACGTGATGTCCGGCGTGCGCCTCTCCCGCGCCCTGCTGCCGGGCATGGTGAAAAAAGGCTGGGGCCGCGTGGTGTTTATCTCCTCCGAGTCAGCCTGCAATATCCCGGCAGACATGATCCACTACGGGGTGACCAAAACGGCACAGCTTTCGCTGGCGCGCGGGCTGGCGAAGTTCGTGGCGGGAAGCGGCGTGACGGTGAACAGCGTGCTGCCGGGCCCGACGATGTCCGACGGTTTCGCTGAAATGATGAAAGATGAGATCGAGAAAACCGGTAAATCGCTGGAGCAGCTGGCGAAAGAATTTGTCATGACCAACCGCCCCAGCTCGGTTATCCAGCGCGCCGCCACCGTTGAAGAGGTGGCTAATATGGTGATTTATGTCTGTTCGCCGCAGGCCTCCGCCACCTCAGGCGCGGCATTGCGCGTCGATGGTGGCGTGGTGGATGATATTATTTAATGTCGTCAGGCGGCGCTGCCCGCGACACGACGGGCGGTAATGTAACGATCCTGCCAGTAGTCATCAGTCAGGGTTGAGACCGTTACGCCCTCGCTGCTGGAGGCATGAATAAACTGGCTGTTACCGATATACACGCCAACGTGCCTGCGGTTCGGACCCGTCTGGAAGAAGACCAAATCTCCCGCCTTCAGACGGTATTGCGCTACCTGTACACCACGATGGATCTGCTCGCTCGTCGTGCGCGGCAGATAAAGATGCGCCGCATCGCTGAACAGATGCTGCATAAGCGCGGAGCAATCCACTCCGCGGTGCGTGGTGCCGCCCCACTGATAGTGAGTCCCTTTCCATTTCTGGTATTGATCCAGTATCCGGGAGCGGAGTGGGCCTGTCTCCTGGTGAAGCAGGGCCGACTTCACCGGCGATTCCGCAAATGTGCTATCGGCGGAGATCATCGATGCGGGCAACTGAAAACTCAGTGCGGAAAACGAAGCAAAACTTAACGTGAGGATTGAAATAAGCGATCTGAATGTCATATCTAAACAGGAGCTAAGAGTGAATTTATCCTTACCTGTGGGGGCCAACGTTCCCCCGAAATATCTTTCGATGTGGCGATAATATAGACTGCTCACTTTTTCACCAATCATTATTGAGACCAAAATTGGACTCACTTTCAGATCGCAAGATTGAGAAAAAAAAGGGTGGTGATGTAAGGACTGTTCAGATAAAGCAGGTAAACTGATCGACAGAATGTGTAATTCAGCTAAGACGTATTTATGACCAATATGATTGCCGACGAGACGGTGGCGAAATCCAGCGTGCTCTCTGTCTTTGACTTTGACGGGACGCTCACGCACCACGACAGCTTTATCCCTTTCCTGCGTTTTGCCTTTGGGAAACGCTACTTTGCGGGTCGTCTGGTGCGCATGGCGCTGCCCACGCTCCACTGCGTGCGCCGCAAGCTGACGCGTGATGAGCTGAAGGAAGTGCTGATTAAAACGTTCCTGACGGGCGTGGACGAACACTGGCTACGCCAGCAGGCGGAAGCCTTTTGCGAAAAATACTGGAACAAGCTGATGCGCCCCGAAGGGGTTCTGGCGGTGGCGGCTGAGGTAAATTCCGGCGCGGAAGTGACGATCTGCTCTGCGTCGCCGGCGCTGGTGCTCCAGCCGTGGGCGGACAGGCTCGGCATTAAGCTGATTGGCACGCAGCTGGAAGTGAAGGACGGCAAGCTGACGGGACGCATTACGGGCAATAACTGCCGCTGCGCCCAGAAAGTGGCGAGGCTGGAGAAGGTGTATGGCGATCTGAACGACTATCATCTGCGAGCCTGGGGCGACACCCGCGGCGACCACGAACTGCTGGCCGCGGCGCAGGATCCACACTGGCGGCACTTCCATCACCCACGCAAGCGCCGGAATTCACCGATTAAGGGTTAGGTGCGGTCTGTTGCCCTCACCCCAGCCCTCTCCCACAGGGAGAGGGCGAAAAGCGGTGCATCAGGCCTCACGTTTCCCCGGGAACATCACGCTCGCAATAATCCCCAGCGCCAGCACACCTAACACCACAAACAGGCTGGCCGTCGCGCCAATGCTGTAACCGTGGTGCCAGAAGTGATCGGTCGCATTCAGACCCAGCTTGAACGCCACGAAGAACAGCAGCAGCACCACCGCTTTCTCCAGGTGCACCAGATACTGCTTAAGCGCTTCCAGCACAAAGTAGAGGGTACGCAGGCCGAGAATGGCGAACATCATGGCGCTGTAGATAATCAGCGGCTCGCGGCTTACCGCAATAATCGCCGGTACGGAGTCAAAAGCGAACATCACGTCAGAGAGTTCCACCACCGCCACGCAGAGCAGCAGCGGCGTTGCATAGCGCTTCGCCTTCTTCACGCGGCCAACCGTTACGTCCTGGTTTTCCGGCTTTTCAAGCTCCGCATCCACCTCTTTCTGCGTCAGGATAAACGCGTTGCTGCTGATTTTGGGCCAGACGGGATAGAAGCGTTTCACCAGGCGATAGGCAAGGTGACCCGAGTAATCTTCCACTTCGTCACTCTCTTCATTGCGCTTGAGCATCATCACCGCCGTCCAGCCGACGACCAGCGCAAAAATAACCTCCACGTACGGCCCCAGGCTCAGCAGGCTGGTGCCGATCGCCACGAAAATACCGCGGAAGACAATCGCCCCCAGCACGCCCCAGTAGAGCACACGGTGACGATACTTATCCGGCACGCCGAACCAGGCAAAGATCGCCATCATCACGAACAGGTTATCGATGGAGAGTACCTCTTCCAGCGCGTAACCGGTGAGGAACAGGCTCGCCATCTCGGCGCCGTGGTGGATGTACAGAAAACCGGCGAAGGCCATCGCCATCGAGAACCAGAAAACGGACCACATGGCCGCACTTTTCAGCGAAACAGGTTTATCGTGACGGTGCATGAAGAGGTCGATAAACATCGCCCCAACGGCCATCACCACAAAGACAACAACGGTTTCAGTCGGGAAACCGAGATGAGCAGAAGCCATGAATCTATCCTTAACCTTCATCTGCGCGCTGGCAGAGGCAACGTTTGCAACAAAAAAAAGAAAACGCCCGTATCACCGGGCAAGAGAATAATAATAACACTTCTTGACGCCAGCCCGGCAATGTAAATGTGATGTTAAAAGTGCCAGGATTTCTCTTACGTCTTCCGGGAAGGCAACGTGTTCTTCCGGAGATTATTCTTTCATTATTATGAAAGTTTTATTATCTGAGCTGAACCTGACACACGGCAAGTAGTAAATAAGCCGTAAAATTCTCACACTGAATTGCTGATAAAACCCTGATAAAAACAACCTAACTCATTGATTTTAAAACCACCAAAGACAAATCATGACGTTCTCACTTTATTTTTTTTAAACGCTTGTTAACCTGACCCAGAAAAATATTCAGACTTCTTGTGATGGAAGTTTTTCACATGGACTGGTAAGCGATGATGAATATCCACCTTAATGTTTCATATTAGCGGAATATCCACATCCCGTGACCACAACAACGCTTTCGAGTGACTAACCCGAAATAATACTGTTCTACCTTTTACACACTGAGGAATATTTTAAAAAATGAATAAATCCGTTATTACCATGGGATTTTTATTGGCTGCAATTGCCAGTCCTTCCAGCCATGCAGCGCCAGGTAAAGGCGCAGGGACGATTGAATTCACGGGTATGATTACCGCGAGCACCTGTGATGTCGATATTAACGGTCAGGGGGGGAACCCAACGATCGATATGGGTACCATCTCGTCTTCAGCATTTAAAGAAAAAGGTGACGTTGCGGGTATTCACCGTATCCAGATAGAACTGTCTAACTGCGATACCGCCGTCCTTAAATCAGCCGGAGCACGATTTGGCGGTGCCTATGATGCTAATGACAATAATCTGCTCGCGCTTAAAACCGGTGGCGACGCCGCAACGGGTTTGGGTATTGAATTCCTGAATGAAGATGGAACATCGTTAAAACTGGGCGACAACCCGAATAAATTTGTTCCTATTACCGGTGATGGCACCACGGGGGCAGCCACCCTGCTGTATTCAGCCCGTTATAAATCATCCCTGGATGCTGTGACCGCCGGTAAGGCAGATGCGGTTGCGGATTACACCATTATCTATAAATAAATCATTCAACTCAGTTCCGGGCAATGAATAACAGCCCGGAACGCAAGGACGTTTTATGTTAAGGAAACGCTATCTGACGCTGCTGGCTCTGCTCTTTGGCTCTTGTATGTCACACGCCAGTGTGACCTTATCCAATACGCGGGTGGTATATCATGCGGACAAGAAAGAGAGCAATATTACAGTCAGAAATAATACTGCCAGCCCGTTCCTGGTACAGAGCTGGGTACAGGGCAAAGATTCACAGGGCACCAAAGCCCCGTTTATTGTGACGCCACCGCTTTTTCGCATGGATGCAGGTAAGTCCAACGCGCTACGTATTATCTATAACGGCGCGCCTTTACCGCAGGATCGCGAGTCGCTTTTCTGGATCAACGTAAAATCGATCCCCTCCTCTTCCAGAGAGGATATTAATAAACTGCAGATAGCGGTAAATACCCGGATCAAATTATTTTATCGTCCGTCAAATTTAATGGATGAACCCACGGATATTAGTAAGAATGTGCAATGGTCTGTTAAAAATAACGAACTCATTGTACGCAACAACTCGTCTTATTACATTTCCTTTGCGGAGGTGAAGATCAATAACAAAGCATGGTCAGAGATTGACATGCTCGCGCCTAAAAGCAGCACAACATTCACGCTCAGGAACACGCTTTTGAAAAACAATGCCACCGTACAATGGAAATATATCAATGATTATGGCGGCAACAGCCAGTTAATCACACAAAAAATAGAATAACGATTTTAAAACAATAACCTCACAGGGGTATTTTTTCATGACTATATTTTGGGGCATTCGTCCAGCGCTTTGCTTTGCCTGGATATTACCCAGCGCATTATACGCCAGTGATTACTTCGACCCGGCCTTTCTGGAAACGGGTGGCGCGCCGCGTACCGCCGTCGATCTTTCTCTCTTTGAGAACAAAGAGAGCCAGACACCCGGCGTTTATCGTGTTGACCTGTTTCTTAACAATAAAATGTTCGACACGCGCGATATCACGTTTCGACTCGAAGAGAACGCGCAACATAAAAATATCCTCGCACCGTGCCTCAGCGAGGAGACGCTCCAGTCGTTTGGTGTTAAAACGGCGGCATTCCCGTTGCTCCGGGACGATACCCAGGGCTGCGCGAATCTGTCGGCGATCCCTCTCGCAAGCAGCGAATTTGACTTCAGCGAGCAGGCGTTAAGGCTCAGCATTCCCCAGGCGGCCCTGGACAGCCACGCTCACGGCTACATCGATCCTGCGCGTCGGGAACAGGGTATTCCGGGCCTGATGCTCAGCTACAACTACAGCGGCGCCACGTGGACCTCGCACAACGGGACGGGAACCGATAGCCAGTACCTCAGCCTGCGTCCGGGACTGAACGTTGGACCCTGGCGTTTACGCAATTTCTCGACCTGGAGTAACAGCCAGGGACAAGCTGGGCGCTGGGAATCGGTTTATACCTATCTGCAGCGTGATATCAGCGCCCTGAATAGCCAGCTGATTGTCGGGGATAACAGTTCTACCGCAGAAGTCTTTGATAGCACCCCGTTTCGCGGCGTTCAGCTTTACTCGGATGAACAGATGCTTCCGGGCAGCCTGCGAGGCTATGCGCCGGTGATCCGCGGTATTGCTCGTACTAATGCCCAGATCACTATTTTTCAGAACGGCTACAGCATTTATCAAAGCTATGTCCCGCCCGGTGAATTTGTCATCAACGATCTTTACCTCGGCAGCAGCGGCGAGCTGAAAGTTGTGGTGAAAGAGGCGGATGGCAGCGAACAAGTCTCTTTAGTGCCTTACGCGTCGTTAGCGGTTATGCAGCGGGAAGGGCAATACAAATATGAAGTCATTAGCGGCAGCTATCGTTCCAGCAGCAGCGATGCTGAGAATGCCCTGTTTTCACAAGGGAGCCTGATTTACGGTCTGCCGTGGGAAACCTCGATATACGGAGGCATGCAGGCTGCCAGCCAATATCAGTCCCTGCTTTTTGGCATGGGTAAAAACATGGGCGATTTTGGCGCACTGTCATTTGATATTACCCAGGCCTGGGCCACCACTAAACAGGCAGAGAAAAACCGGGGACAGTCGCTACGCCTGCGCTATAACAAAAATTTGCTGTCTACCGGCACTAACGTTGCGATTGCGGGCTATCGCTACTCGACGTCCGATTTCTACACGCTCGGTGAAACCCTGAGCAGCTATCACTCGCAACCCTCGCGCCTGGATCGACGCCGTAGCCGTACAGAACTGACGCTAAACCAAAACCTGGGAGAAAACCTCGGCTATCTCTCCGCCATGCTGGTCAGCGAGGACTACCACACGAGCCAAAAACGCACGACCTCCGCCACGCTGGGCTATGGCAACAGCTGGAACGGGATCAGCTATAGCCTGAATTACAACCACTATCTGAACGTGACAAAAGAGGATAACCAGCGTCTCTATAACCAGGACAATCTGTTCAGCCTGAGCGTGAGCGTCCCTCTGGACAAATGGCTCCGCTCCACGCGTGCCGGTTACACCTTCTCTGCGGCGGAAAAACGCTCGCCAGGCCACAGTGTTTCCCTGAGCGGCAGCGCCCTTGAGGACAATAACCTGAACTGGAGCGTACAGCAGAATATCAACCCAGGGAGCCAGGCAAACAGCAGCGATGCCTCGCTTAGCTATAACGGACGCTATGCGCAGGTTGGCGCCGGGTATGGCTATAGCCGGGACGCGCAGCGGCTGAATTACAGCCTGCGCGGGGGCGTGCTGGTTCATCCTCATGGCGTCACGCTGGCACAGTCGCTGGGTGAAACGGTCGCTCTGGTTGAAGCGCCGGATGCCGCAGGTGTCAGCGTCCGTAACCACACTGGCGTGCGCACCGACCCCTGGGGCTATGCGGTGGTGCCTTACCTGACACCTTATCAGGAGAGCAATATCCAGCTGCGTCCCGATACATTACCTGACGATGTCGAGCTGGAAAGTAACAGCCATAAAGTCGTTCCCACCCGGGGGGCCATCGTTCGGGCACGTTTCACCACGGCGGTGGGTAAACGCCTGATGATGACGCTGAAAGATGCGCAGGGCAAACCCGTTCCGTTCGGTGCCATTGTTTCTCAGAATACCACCAGCAGCATTGTGGGTGATGAAGGCAGCGTATTCCTCACCGGGATGGCGGAAAAAGGGACGTTAGACGTGAGCTGGGGTAAGAAACCCGATCAGCGTTGCCAGGTTCACTATCAGCTTTCTGGCCAGGAACCCACGATTAGCGGAATTGTGCAGTTAACGCAGACCTGCAAATCATCCGTTAATAAATAAAGGAATTAAAAATGAAAAAATTAACATTACTCGCGTGCCTGGCAGCAGGGGGATTGATGGGCGCGCCAGCTTATGCTGATGTTGTAGGAAGCTGCTGGCCGACATCAACCGTATCTGGCCAGGCGCACAAGTTTGATATTATCGAAAACCTTACTGCTGACGACGTACCCGGCACAACCCAATCCACATGGAATAATAAAGGTAATTTTAATGGTATCTGCCTCTGTCAGGACTCCAGCGTGCCAGAAAGTATCTTATTTCGATTTACCAGTACGAAACTGGGCACAGGAGGCGGCAAACGTAACGCAGACTTTATCTATTATCCTCTGGATGCGGAAAAGGGTATTAATATCGGTATAAATGTCGTTCTTGGTGGCGAGGATGAATTGCGGTATATCCCGGTTGATTTGAGTAATACCGCCGGTGTTGATAATGGACGTCCTGCGACAAATAACTGTGATGATAAAAACGACCATACTCTGTTCGCAACCGGCTCCAGCGGGACTGTCTCTCTGGAATTAACTAAACCGCTTCCTTCAGGCCGCATTGATATTCCTATGCAGGAATTAGTGACCATTTTTGCCAAAAAGCAGACAGGGAGTTATGACACCTCCAGACCTTTTGTCACACTTAATTTCCAACTGTCAATTGATATTCCACCACAATGCATGATTAATGACGGGCAAACCATCAAGGTCCCGTTTGGCAGTATTACCGCGAATGAATTTAAGCCCGACGCCACCGGTAAGCAAAAAAGCGTGGATATTCGTGTGACTTGCAAAAATCCTGAAGATGAAAGCAAGGTGAGTATTAAGTTCCGCGCGTCCGATTTTAATGGCTCTGGTTTTATCAAGACCCATAATGATGAAGGTGAGCGCAATGATTTAGGGATAAAACTTGAACACAACGGGAATAAAATTGATGGCAGCAGTTCGGCCGTACCAACGCAGGAGGGGAATGTCACTATTATAGCAACACCTGTCCAACAAGGAGAAAAGTCTCCACAACCGGGAAAATTTGAAGCCACATCCACGCTGGATTTCGAGTTTAAATAAAGAAAAAACTTAATACAGCGTAGAAACCTCTTATTTCCCGGCAACACATAGCGCTATACAAATGAGTTGCCGGGTATGAAAAATGGATTTGTATAAGGATATATACTATGAAACTCAAAACGAAAACGCGTGTAGCGCTTTGCGTTGCAGCTTTATCAGGTACTGGTATCACGGCATCACAGGTTATCGCCAGCGATATCGAGCCTTATTCTGTCCCTGTATCTATTAAGGGTGAAAAAGAAAAAGACTATTTCGGTATGACGATGACCACGATCGGTAAGTTTTCCGATAAGGACAATGGTTCGCATATCGCGGGTGAAGATATTGTCATTACGGCCCCCTGGGGGGATGGCGCAAAAGGGATCGCGTACGTCATTTTCGGGACTTCCGGTGGGAAACCCATGCAGCAAGTCAATAACGTAGGTGAATTCGATCCGCAAAACGCGCTTAAAATTATCCACAGCAATAAAGCGAATAAGCCTGGCTCAGTGACGACAAAATGGATGGGCGTCGCGGTACGTAAAATAGGTGATATTAACGGCGATGGATATGATGATTTAGTCATCGCCTCCCACTGGCATGATCAGGTCTATATTATCTGGGGCGGACCGCATCACCGTACCGGCGCGCGTCTTTCTAATCAGATTGACCTCAATGATATCGACAACGGCGACGCTCGCCTGGGTATTCGCATCCGTACGGTGAATTCTTCAGGCAATGCGAATACCGGCGGCTGGTTTGGCGCCGCGGTAGGCCCAATTAAATATAAAAATTCTGAAGTGGCTAACAAGATGGTCGATCTTGCTATCGGCGATATCGAAGGCACGGGCGGACGCGGCGGCGCCATCATTATCTACGGCGCTCAAAAGCCAGGCGATCAGTGGCAAAACATTGATATTAAGCGCAACAACCTGGGCGACTGGGAGATCCCTGCCGCGACCGGTGCCTATATTCGTCCGCAGATGACCGCCACCAACGGTCCGGATAAACCCCTTAACTACAACCTTGGGCAGCAGATCAGCGATGTCGGGGATATTAACGGCGACGGCTTCAGTGATTATCTGATCGTCGACCCGGAATCGGTCAATGAAGGCCGTAAATCAGAGAACAGCGGCACTGATGGACGCGGCACGGCCTATCTCGTCTACGGCAGCAGCTTCAACCAGGGGAATCTCGACATCGCCTCGCTAAACTCGACGCAGGCAACCCGCATTCACGGTATGGGGGCGGCTTTCCTGGGTGGTCAGTCCGGCGGAGGTGAAGGAAGTAACGATCATAGCGCGTATACGCAGGATAAGCCCAATAACGGCACCATTACGCCATTAGGTAATTTCCTGAATGCTCACGCTAACGCTTTTGCGATTAGCGCCCCTGCCGACATGGGTATTGATAAAAAACGTTCCGGGCTGGTCTGGATTATTAAAGGTAAGGCCGACGGCAGTAAGCTACCATCGTCTCTGTTCCTCGATGCGGCGCACACCCGGCTGAACTACAACAAAACATTTAGCGTACACGATGGCTATGCTATTTACGCCGAAAGGCCTGGCAGCAAGCTGGCAGGGTTCGGGAACAGCATTCTCGGTAATGTGGACTTGAACGGCGACGGTAAAAAAGACCTGGTGATCGGCGATCCGAATGCGGTGAACGGCAGCGGCACGCAGGTGGGTGCCGTGTATGTCATCAACGGCGGTAAAAGCCTGGATGACTACACTGACGATGAAGAAGGCATGATCAATATTAATACGCTGGTGAGAGAAGGCGTTGCGAAAGTCTACTGGGGTAAAAATCAGTATGAAAAATTCGGCGCGTCCATTGCGGCCGGGAGCTTCAATGGCTTCACTCAGGACAGTCTCGCCATTGGTTCTTACCGTGATAACACCTGGACGGGTAAGGTCACCTTCCGCATTGCGGATTACGCTATACCGGATTAATGCTTACATCATCTGAATGGGCAACACCGCCGGGGAGGAGACTCCCCGGCAATTTATTGCGCATTTTGCAGCGCCTGCGCGCACGCCCAGGCGCTCGACCACGCCCACTGGAAATTATATCCGCCGAGCCAGCCGGTTACGTCCATTACTTCGCCAATAAAGTAGAGCCCCGGCACGTTGCGCGCTTCCATCGTGCGTGAAGAAAGCTCATTCGTGTCGACACCGCCCAGCGTCACTTCCGCCGTGCGATACCCCTCGGTGCCGTTTGGCTGAACGCGCCAGTTCGTTAGCGTCTCTACCAACGCTTCCTGCTCGCGGCTGTTAAGCTGCTTGAGCGACACGTCGGGGATCTGCCCCAGCCCCTGCAAACACTCCACCAGACGCTTCGGCAGCTGCATCGCCAGGGTATTTTTCAGGCTCTGATTCGGGTGCGCGGCGCGCTGTTCGTTGAGGAACGCGTCCAGATCGCTGTCGGGCAGCAGATTCACCGTGACAAATTCCCCCGGCTGCCAGTAGCTGAAGATTTGCAGGACCGCCGGGCCGGAGAGACCGCGGTGGGTAAAGAGCAGGTTTTCGCGGAACACCGTCCCGTCTTCGGCAGTAATAACGGAGGGAACAGAGACGCCGGACAGCGTCTGTAGCTGCTCCAGCAGCGGCTTATGCAGCGTGAACGGCACCAGCCCGGCGCGGGTGGGCAGCACCTTCAGGCCAAACTGCTCGGCAATCTTGTAGCCGAACGGTGACGCGCCCAGCCCCGGCATCGACAGACCGCCGCTGGCGATCACCAGGTTATCGGCGCTGACGGTGTCACCGTTCAGCTGCAGCGTGTACCCCTGCTCGTCGCGGCCCACCTCCAGCACTTCAGTGCGCAGGCGCATGACCACGCCGCCCTTCTCGCACTCGGCCACCAGCATATCGACAATCTGCTGCGCGGAGTCGTCGCAGAAGAGTTGCCCGAGCGTCTTTTCATGCCACGCGATGCCATGCTTACCCACCAGGTCGATAAAGTCCCACTGGGTGTAACGCGCCAGCGCTGATTTGCAAAAATGGCGGTTCTGGCTCAAATAGGCCGCGGGTTCGACATAAAGATTGGTGAAGTTGCAGCGCCCGCCGCCCGACATCAGGATCTTGCGGCCTGGCTTTTTTCCGTTGTCCAGCAACAGCACGCGACGACCCGCCTGTCCGGCCATCGCCGCACAAAACATACCCGCCGCACCGGCGCCAATTACCACGGCATCAAACCTTTCCACGTCAAAACCCTCTTCGTTAACTGCCGCGGATTGTAAAGTTTCCTCTGTGGTCACACCAGCGTAAAAAGATATTACAAAGCCATTCCATTGAAATTTAACGATTATCCTTTCAGGCACTTTTCCCAAATCAGGTGGTATGTCAAAAAAAGTCTATATTTCACTTTGCCCGTTGCGCATTTGTCCTGGATAATGCGCCGCGTTCATGTCCTCAAAATGGCGTAACGTCCTATGCTACATTTGTTTGCCGGCCTGGATTTACATACCGGGCTTTTACTATTGCTTGCTCTGGTTTTTGTACTGTTTTACGAAGCGATCAACGGCTTCCACGACACTGCAAACGCAGTAGCAACGGTTATCTACACTCGCGCAATGCGATCGCAGCTTGCGGTTGTTATGGCGGCGGTATTTAACTTTTTTGGTGTCCTCCTGGGCGGACTGAGCGTTGCGTATGCGATCGTGCATATGCTGCCAACGGATCTGCTGCTTAACGTGAGTTCCGGTCATGGCCTCGCCATGGTGTTCTCAATGCTGCTTGCTGCCATTATCTGGAACCTCGGTACCTGGTATTTTGGCCTGCCTGCATCCAGCTCTCACACCCTCATCGGCGCGATTATCGGTATCGGGTTAACCAACGCCCTGATGACCGGGACATCGGTTGTTGATGCGCTGAATCTGCCTAAAGTACTGGGCATTTTCGCTTCTCTCATCGTCTCCCCTATCGTGGGTCTGGTGGTTGCGGGTGGATTGATTTTCATCCTGCGTCGCTACTGGAGCAACACGAAGAAACGTGCGCGTATCCATCTGACGCCAGCAGAGCGTGAGAAGAAAGACGGCAAGAAAAAGCCGCCATTCTGGACGCGTATCGCCCTGATCATTTCTGCTATCGGCGTGGCCTTCTCTCACGGCGCGAACGACGGGCAGAAAGGCATTGGTCTGGTGATGCTGGTTCTGATCGGTGTCGCACCGGCGGGCTTCGTGGTGAATATGAACGCCTCGGGTTACGAAATCACCCGTACCCGTGATGCGGTCAACAACGTTGAAACCTATTTCCAGCAGCACCCTGAGCTGCTGAAAAAAGCGACCGGCGTTGACCAGTTGATCCCTTCTCCGGAAGCCGGTGCCACCACCGCGCCTGGCGAATTCCACTGCCATCCGGCTAACGCGATTAACGCGCTGGAACGAGCCAAAGGTATGCTGGGCAACATCGAAAGCTACGATAAACTGGCCGTTGAACAGCGTGGTCAGCTGCGTCGTATCATGCTCTGTATCTCCGACGTGACCGATAAAGTCGCGAAGCTGCCAGAGGTGAATGGTGACGACAAGCGTCTGCTGAAGAAACTGAAAAGCGATATGCTCAATACCATTGAGTACGCGCCAATCTGGATCATCATGGCCGTCGCGCTGGCGCTGGGTATCGGTACAATGATTGGCTGGCGTCGTGTGGCGACCACCATCGGCGAGAAGATCGGTAAGAAAGGCATGACCTATGCGCAGGGTATGTCCGCGCAGATGACGGCGGCAGTGTCTATCGGTCTGGCGAGCTACACCGGTATGCCGGTATCCACCACCCACGTACTCTCCTCGTCCGTGGCAGGTACCATGATTGTTGACGGCGGCGGTCTGCAGCGCAAAACCGTGACCAACATTCTGATGGCCTGGGTGTTTACCCTTCCGGCTTCTATCCTGCTGTCAGGCGGGTTGTACTGGATTTCGCTGAAGCTGATTTAATTGGCTGAAGGCGACAAAAAGCGGGTCAGGAAACTGACCCGCTTTTTTATGGCTGTTATTTGCAATCCAACAGTTTATAACATTAGGATTTTCTGAACATTTTTTGCTCAAAAGAGTTGCGAAAATAACACTATGATGACGGCCAGAAGAAAAACCAGACAAAGGAGAATGTATGGCTTCTGTCCCAATTTCAGGACCTGGCTCAATAGTTATAGCAAATAATATGCGTGAAGCACGTCTCCATGGCATGTCGCGTAACATGGCCACTCCCTCAACGTATTACTGGTTCTACCAAAAAGTCCGAAATGGTGGTCCCTGGGATTACAAAAAATTCGACCCTTATTTTGCTGCATTTGGTAATTTCAACTTCGGAGCCGCCGGAACTGCAGCAGGCATACCTGCAAACATCCTTCTTATGGGCGCTGGTTGGGCTCAAGGCCGTGCTGGCACGTCAAAACCTGAATGGGGAAAATGGCACGAAAAGCCGCCTTACGGGGACGATCCAACGGACCAACGCAATATCAGAGAAGGAATAGCGTATGCCATTCAAAACGGCTACTAAATGGATTCATCGCCTTGTTACTGTTTCGCTTCTGGCTCTGGTCATTGGATTTGTGTGGCTCAACCACCAGCCCAACCAGCAAGAGGGCGATAAACTTCAACGCGTTTATAAATTATCTGACAGCGTCTGGCTCTATATGACCGTGAACAATCAGGGTGGCGCCACCGTACCCACAATCTACCGTTACTATCTCTCGGAAAAGATAACAGGGAAAGACACCGACATTATCCATCAGTTGGCAATGAAGCATCCTGTCATTGAAGGTACGGGTACAATCACTGCGGCCAGCATTGATACAAACGGACACGTTAATATCGCCTATAGCGGGAAGGTTATTTCGATTGAGACCAATATCTCCAATCTGCGGTTCTCAGTGAAGCCCTGAACCAGAGGAAAGCAGGCGGGGTTATCCCCGCCTGCTGAGGTACTCAGTGCCAAATCATCAACGCAATCATACTGACCACGACCAGCCCACACAGGGCGCTGGTCAAAATGAACTGACGACGCAGACGCTCGCAGCGACGGATAAACTCTTCATCGTGATGATCGCGGTAGCGCTGGTAGTAGATATACCCCACCAGACGCATCTGCTTGCTGGGCTGTCCATGCGAGGTGAAGAACCCTCCACCGTCCACATACTGATACAGCAACGGATCGCAACCACGAAGTACCACTAACAGCGCACGTAACGATGAGAAGTAGCGCGCCATATTCACTATGCAAACTACGCATAACGCCCAAAACAATGCGACGGTGCTAATCATACATCCTCCCCGGCGTCCGCCCACGAAGCAAGGCTCCTGAGCTACCGCACCCCAATGCCCTGACAGACAGTTCAGTGAAAGAATGACTAAAAGTCGATCCGGTTCGCGTTTTAATATCCGAACGGCTCATTAAATAGTGTAGGAGATCCGTTAATTTTTTTGCCACAAGGTTAATCGTTATCAACACCAAAGCTTGAAAAATATGTTTAACTGGGCCGTAATGAAAGCATCAGACGACGGCTTTCCCATTTAGTCATCGATAACTTAAGGAAGGAGTAACACTATGGCTTACAAACACATTCTTATCGCGGTAGATCTCTCCCCGGAGAGCAAAGTGCTGGTTGATAAAGCGGTATCTATGGCACGTCCCTACAACGCGAAAGTCTCCCTGATTCACGTTGATGTGAATTACTCCGACCTCTACACCGGTCTGATCGACGTCAATCTGGGCGATATGCAGAAACGCATCTCTGAAGAAACGCATCACGCGCTGAGCGAGCTCTCCACCAACGCGGGCTATCCGATCACCGAAACCCTGAGCGGCAGCGGCGACCTGGGTCAGGTGCTGGTTGATGCGATTAAGAAATACGATATGGATCTGGTGGTATGCGGTCACCATCAGGACTTCTGGAGCAAGCTGATGTCTTCAGCACGCCAGCTGATTAACACCGTTCACGTGGACATGCTGATTGTTCCGCTGCGCGACGAAGAAGACGAGTAAGTGCAAAAAAAGCGGCACTGACAGTAGGCCGGGTAAGGCGAAGCCGCCACCCGGCTTTTTTTATTCTGGCGTACCCGAATAAATATCAAACCGATGCCCTTTCGTGGTCACCGCGTTAGTAGTCGCAACGTCCGCCAGCGGCGGCGCGTAGTCCGGACGCTTCACCACCACCCGCTTCGTCGCGAGCTGACGAGCCGGCTCCAGCAGGCCGTCTGCGTCTAAATCCGGCCCCACCAGCGATTGAAATACCCGCATCTCTTTCTTCACCAGCGCGCTTTTCTGCTTATGCGGGAACATCGGGTCGAGGTAGACCACCTGCGGACGCGGGGTGATGTCCGTCAGCGCCGTCAGGCTTGATGCGTGGATAAGCTGCAAACGCTCCTGCAGCCACGGGCCGATTTCCGGGTCCGCATAGCCTCGCGTCAGCCCGTCGTCGAGCAGCGCGGCGACAACCGGATTACGCTCCAGCATCCGCACATGACAGCCCACCGACGCCAGCACAAACGCATCGCGTCCCAGCCCCGCCGTGGCGTCCACCACGTCCGGGAGATAGCTCCCCTTAATGCCGACCGCTTTGGCCACCGCTTCGCCGCGACCGCCGCCGAACTTACGCCGGTGCGCCATCGCGCCGCCGACAAAATCGACAAAAATCCCGCCGAGCTTCGGTTCATCGCGCTTGCGTAATTCGAGATGTGCTGTCGTCATTACCAGCGCCATCAGGTTCTCTTCATCGTGCTCCAGTCCCCAGCGGGCCGCCAGAACAGATAAGGCGCCGTCTCCGGCGCCCGTTTCATCCACTAAGCAGATCTTCACGTAACAATCAGCCTTTGATCCCGTAATGCTCAAGCATCGCATCCAGCTGCGGCTCGCGGCCACGGAAGCGTTTGAACAGCACCATTGGCTCTTCAGAACCGCCGCGGGTCAGGATGTTGTCAAGGAACGACTGGCCGGTTTCGCGGTTGAAGATCCCCTCTTCCTCGAAGCGAGAGAAGGCATCCGCCGCCAGCACGTCGGCCCACAGGTAGCTGTAGTAACCCGCCGCGTAACCGCCTGCAAAGATATGGCTGAACGCGTGCGGGAAGCGGCCCCAGGTTGGCCCAGGAATAACGGCAACCTGCTTTTTAATCTCGGCCAGCGTTTCGAGGATTTTCGCCCCCTGCTCCGGGCTGAACTCGGCGTGCAGGCGGAAATCGAACAGGCCGAACTCCAGCTGACGCAGAATGAACATCGCCGCCTGGTAGTTTTTCGCCGCCAGCATTTTATCCAGCAACTCTTTCGGCAGCGGTTCGCCGGTCTCATAGTGGCCGGAGATAAACGCCAGCGCGTCCGGCTCCCAGCACCAGTTTTCCATAAACTGGCTTGGCAGCTCGACCGCATCCCATGGCACCCCGCTGATACCGGCGACGCCGGCGGTTTCGATGCGGGTCAGCATGTGGTGCAGGCCGTGACCGAACTCGTGGAACAGGGTGATCACTTCGTCGTGGGTGAACAGCGCAGGCTTGCCGCTCACTGGACGGTTGAAGTTACAGGTCAGATAGGCGACCGGTTTTTGCAGGGAACCGTCTGCTTTACGCATCTGGCCCACGCAGTCGTCCATCCACGCCCCGCCGCGCTTGTTCTCACGCGCGTAGAGATCGAGGTAGAAGCTGCCGCGCAGTTCGTTTTTCTCGTCATACAGTTCGAAGAAGCGCACGTCCGGATGCCAGACGTCAATATCAGTACGCTCTTTAGCGGTAATGCCGTAAATGCGTTTCACCACTTCAAACAGGCCGTTGACGGCTTTGTTTTCCGGGAAGTACGGGCGCAGCTGCTCGTCGCTGATGCTGTAGAGGTGCTGCTTCTGTTTTTCGCTGTAGTACGCGATATCCCACGGCTGCAGCTCGTCCACGCCAAACTCCGCTTTCGCGAAGGCGCGCAGCTGGGCCAGCTCTTTCTCACCCTGAGGACGAGCACGTTTGGCCAGATCGGTCAGGAAATCGAGCACCTGCTGCGGGTTCTCGGCCATTTTGGTGGCGAGGGATTTATCCGCGTAGCTGTCGAAGCCCAGCAACTGAGCCAGCTCGTGACGGAGGGCGAGGATTTCCGCCATGACCGGGCTGTTGTCCCACTGACCGGCATTCGGCCCCTGATCGGAGGCGCGGGTGCTGTAGGCGCGGTACATCTCTTCACGCAGGGCCTGGTTGTCGCAGTAGGTCATCACCGGCAGATAGCTCGGGATATCCAGGGTTAACAGGAAGCCTTCCTGCTCTTTTGCTTCGGCCTGGGCTTTCGCCGCCGCCAGCGCGCTTTCCGGCATACCCGCCAGCTCGGCTTCGTCGGTAATCAGCTTCGTCCAGCCCATGGTAGCGTCAAGGACGTTGTTGCTGTACTGGTTGCCCAGTTCGGACAGGCGCGCAGCGATTTCGCCGTAGCGAACCTGCTTCTCTTTTGGCAGACCGATACCGGACAGTTCGAAATCACGCAGGGCGTTATCAACCGATTTTTTCTGCGCCGTGTTCAGTTCGGCATAATGGTCGCCGTCGCGCAGGTCGCGGTAGGCTTTGTACAGCCCTTCATGCTGGCCGACCCAGGTGCTGTACTCAGAGAGCAGCGGCAGGGTTTGTTCGTAGGCTTCACGCAGCTCCGGGCTGTTTTTCACCGAGTTCAGGTGGCTCACCGGGGAAAAGATACGCCCCAGCACGTCGTCCACTTCGGCCAGCGGCTGACACAGATTCTCCCAGGTGTACGGCGCGCCCTGCGCAACCACGCTTTCTACCGCCGCGCGGCAGTTTTCCAGCGACTGGGTAACGGCTGGAACCACATGCTCAGGGAGGATTTTAGAAAACGGTGGCAACGAAAAAGGCGTCAGTAATGGATTGGTCATAAACGCTGTCCTGTTGAAATAGATGAATGAAGCGCGCATCCGGCGCTGTGCATATTGTTCAGTAATGGGGTTAAGTGTAGAGGATTTCAATAGCTGCGCTTACCGGGCCTGCGGGTAATCTGTGCCGTTCTGCTGTAAACTGTGGCAAATCGTCAATTCAGCGGAATACCATTACCCATGCTCAGTTATCGCCACAGCTTCCACGCTGGCAACCATGCCGACGTCCTCAAACACACCGTTCAGAGCCTGATCATTGAATCGCTTAAAGAGAAAGAGAAGCCGTTTCTCTATCTGGACACCCATGCGGGCGCGGGCCGTTATCAGCTGAGCGGCGAGCATGCCGAGCGTACCGGCGAATACCTTGAGGGCATCGCCCGCATCTGGCAGCAGGACGACCTGCCCGCCGAGCTGGAGCCTTACATTGGCGTGGTGAATCACTTCAACCGCAACGGCCAGCTGCGCTACTACCCTGGCTCACCGCTGATTGCCCGCCAGCTGCTGCGCGAGCAGGACAGCCTCCAGCTGACCGAACTGCACCCGAGCGACTTCCCGCTGCTGCGTTCGGAATTTCAGAAAGACAGCCGCGCCCGCGTCGACAAAGCCGACGGCTACCAGCAGCTGAAAGCCAAGCTGCCGCCGGTTTCCCGTCGCGGCCTGGTGCTGATCGACCCACCGTACGAAATCAAAACCGACTATCAGGCGGTGGTGACCGGTATCCACGAAGGCTACAAACGCTTCGCCACCGGGACATACGCCCTGTGGTATCCGGTGGTGCTGCGCGCGCAGATCAAGCGCATGATCAAAGACCTTGAGGCGACCGGCATCCGCAAAATTCTGCAGATCGAGCTGGCGGTACGCCCTGATAGCGACCAGCGCGGCATGACCGCTTCCGGCATGATCGTCATTAACCCGCCGTGGAAGCTCGAAGCGCAGATGAACAACGTGCTGCCGTGGCTGCACAAAACGCTGGTGCCAGCCGGAACGGGCCACGCCACCGTCAGTTGGATCGTGCCGGAGTAATTGCAGCCATCGGTGGAAACTATTGATTTCAGGTATACAATCGCGGCAATTCACGATTAAGGACAAAAGCTATGACTAAGCATTATGACTACATCGCCATCGGCGGCGGCAGCGGCGGCATCGCCTCCATCAACCGCGCGGCCATGTACGGCCAGAAATGTGCGCTGATTGAAGCCAAAGCGCTGGGCGGCACCTGCGTGAACGTGGGTTGTGTACCGAAAAAGGTGATGTGGCACGCGGCGCAAATCCGTGAAGCGATCCATATGTACGGTCCGGACTACGGCTTTGACACCACCATCAACAATTTCGACTGGGACAAGCTGATCGCCAGCCGTACCGCCTACATCGACCGCATTCACACCTCGTACGACAACGTGCTGGGCAAAAATAACGTCGACGTGATTCACGGCTTCGCCCGCTTTGTGGACGCGAAAACGATCGAAGTGAACGGCGAGACGATCACCGCCGATCATATCCTGATCGCCACCGGCGGCCGCCCGAGCCACCCGAATATTCCGGGCGCGGAATACGGTATCGACTCCGACGGCTTCTTCGAGCTGCCTGCCTTGCCTGAGCGCGTTGCCGTGGTGGGCGCGGGCTATATCGCGGTAGAGCTGGCTGGCGTGATTAACGGCCTGGGTGCAGAAGCGCACCTGTTCGTGCGTAAACACGCACCGCTGCGCAGCTTTGACCCGCTGATCGTCGATACGCTGGTTGAAGTGATGAACACCGAAGGCCCAACCCTGCACACCAACGCCGTGCCAAAAGCGGTCGTTAAAAACGCGGACGGCAGCCTGACCCTTGAGCTGGAAGATGGCCGCAGCCAGACCGTTGATTGCCTGATCTGGGCGATTGGTCGTGAACCGGCGAACGACAGCTTTAACCTGGCGGTGACCGGTGTGAAAACCGACGAAAAAGGCTACATCGTCGTCGATAAGTTCCAGAACACCAGCGTACCGGGCATTTACGCCGTCGGTGATAACACCGGTGCGGTTGAACTGACGCCGGTGGCCGTTGCGGCGGGCCGTCGTCTCTCCGAGCGTCTGTTCAACAACAAGCCGGACGAGCATCTGGACTACAGCAACATCCCGACCGTGGTCTTTAGCCACCCGCCAATCGGCACCGTCGGCTTAACCGAGCCGCAGGCCCGTGAGCAGTACGGCGACGACCAGGTGAAAGTGTATAAATCCGCGTTCACCGCGATGTATACCGCCGTCACCTCTCACCGTCAGCCGTGCCGCATGAAGCTGGTCTGCGTGGGCCCGGAAGAGAAGATTGTCGGTATCCACGGCATCGGCTTCGGCATGGATGAGATCCTGCAGGGCTTTGCGGTGGCGCTGAAGATGGGTGCGACCAAGAAAGACTTCGACAACACCGTGGCTATCCACCCGACGGCGGCGGAAGAGTTTGTCACCATGCGATAATGCAGAAGCCCCTCTCCGGAGGGGCTTTTTTTATTCACATACATAAATCGTTGCAAAACGAATGCTCCGAAAAGAGTGATCTACCGCACATATCCCTCCACATCTACCGAAGCGAATGTCTACGCTTATAGGACGCCCGGAGAAACCTGTCTTCAGAACACACAACCGGAGGTCCCTATCACCATGTTCAACCAGAAACTACAGGCTACCGAGAACATCGAATTCGAGATTGCAGAAGAGCTGCGCTACGAGACCGATCCCTGCGAGTTAAAACTGGATGAGATGATTGAGGCGGAGCCGGAACCCGAAATGATCGAGGGGCTACCCGCCTCCGATGCCCTGACGCCCGCCGATCGCTACCTTGAACTGTTCGAGCACGTACAGTCGACGCGGCTGTTTGCGGACAGCAAAACCTTCCCCGACTGCGCGCCGAAGATGGATCCGCTGGATATTCTGATCCGCTACCGTAAGGTCAGACGGCACCGGGATTTCGACCTGCGCCAGTTCGTTGAGAACCACTTCTGGCTGCCTGAAACCTACAGCACGGAATATGTCTCCGACCCCGGCCTGTCGCTGAAAGAGCACATTGATAGCCTGTGGCCCGTCCTGACGCGCGAACCGCAGGACCATATTCCCTGGTCGTCCCTGCTGGCGCTGCCGCAGGCCTATATCGTGCCCGGCGGGCGATTCAGCGAGACCTACTACTGGGATTCGTACTTCTCCATGCTGGGGCTGGCGGAAAGTGGCCGTAACGATCTGCTGAAGTGCATGGCGGATAACTTCGCGTGGCTGATCGAACGCTACGGCCATATCCCTAACGGCAACCGCACCTATTATCTCAGCCGCTCGCAGCCGCCAGTCTTTGCCCTGATGGTGGAGCTGTTTGAAGAAGACGGCGTGCGCGGCGCGAAGCGCTACCTCGACCACCTCAAAATGGAGCATGCCTTCTGGATGGACGGCGCGGAGTCGTTACTGCTTAATCAGGCCTACCGCAGCGCGGTGCGCATGCCGGACGGTTCATTGCTGAACCGCTACTGGGACGACCGTGACACCCCGCGCGACGAGTCGTGGATTGAGGACGTGGAAACCGCCCGCCACTCGGGTCGTCCGCCGAATGAGGTCTATCGCGATCTGCGTGCGGGAGCAGCGTCTGGTTGGGATTACTCCTCCCGCTGGCTGCGCGATCCGGCGCGGCTCGCCAGCATTCGCACGACGCAATTTATCCCCATCGATTTGAACGCCTTCCTGTTTAAGCTGGAGAGCGCGATTGCCAATATCTCGGCGTCGAAAGGGGATAAAGAGACGGCCGAGCTGTTCCGCCAGAAGGCCACCGATCGCCGCGCGGCGGTGAACCGCTATCTGTGGGACGAGGAGAGTGGCTGTTACCGCGATTACGACTGGCGACGCGAGCAGATGGCGCTGTTTTCTGCCGCCAGCATTGTGCCGCTGTATGTTGGAATGGCGACGCACGAGCAGGCAGAACGTTTATCTGACGCGGTAAAAGCGCGTCTGCTGACGCCGGGTGGGATTCTGGCAACCGAGTACGAAACCGGCGAGCAGTGGGATAAACCCAACGGCTGGGCGCCGCTGCAGTGGATGGCGATTCAGGGGTTCAAGCAGTACGGCAACGACTCGCTGGGGGATGAAATCGCCTGGAGCTGGCTGCATACGGTGAACCACTTCTACAAGACGCACCACAAGCTGATTGAGAAGTACCACATCGCCAGCAGTACGCCGCGCGAAGGGGGCGGCGGGGAGTATCCGCTACAGGATGGCTTCGGCTGGACGAACGGCGTGGTGCGACGGTTGATTGGGTTGTATGGGGAGCCTTGAGAGGGAGCGGTCTTTTCCCCCCTCTCCCCTCTGGGAAGAGGGGAAGATTTTAGCGAATCACCTCATAAATGGCGGTCTGAATAGACTGCCATTTTTTCGTGGTGGCATCCGGCTGTGACTGCGCGCGTCGCGTTGCCATCTCAAGATCGTGCTTCTGGCGCTTCACCACGGCCGGCACGGTGCAGAACGCTTTCAGATACTCTTTACGTATTGACGTCAGGGACTCGCCGTTTGACATGGCGTGGCTAAGCGTATTGATGAAACGACGACACGGCTTCTCTTCTGCCATGTTCTGCCGATAGCGCAGCATAAGCTCCAGAACGTCGTCATAGCCTGCCGACATCGCCTCTTCGGTCCATGACAGCTTCCAGTCCATCCCACCCTGCAAAAAGAGCAGCGCCACGCGGGTATCGTTGCGGTTAATCGCCGAACGGAAATTACTCTCGTCCCAGGTCACTCCCATGCGCGTCAGCGTCTCGCGCGAAGAAGGGGTTTCGCGCATCTCCTGCGGCGGAGCCGCCGCTTGCGCCGTATTTTCGGCCGCAGGCTGCGGTTTGCTGCTGGTCACCAGCCAGAAGCCGCCTACCACGATGGCAATCACCATCACGCCGACCGCTCCCCATAGCGCACCGGAGATAAGCTGCTCACGCTGTTCGGGCGTGCGCGGGGCGCGCTGGGTCGGCTTTTCAATCGTGTCGCGGACTTCAAACAGATCCCCACCGGTAACCCGATCCATTTTTTGCGCCTTTTCCCAGAACGCGTGCAGCTCGCTGGCATCCACCGCCATGAATCCGGCCGGGTTGACGCGCGTTCTCCCCTCCTCAAACGCGCGTTGAACCGGACGGGAGATCTGCATGTAGTAGTTATCCAGCAGCTGAATTTGCGCCGAACTTAACGTTTTCTGCACCGTAATGCTGTTGCGGATTTGCCGGATGTCGTCGAGGAAGGTTTGCAGCGTTTTGCGCGGCTCCACCAGGAGCGTCAGCATGGACGGGTCGTTAAACAGCGAGGCGTAATAGCGGCTGAACTCTTTTTTATCCACCAGCATTTGCGCCAGTTCACTGAACATCATGCCGCTCAGGACATCGTTGATTTCGCCATGCTTCAGCCAGCGCCGTACGCGGTCAGCATTAAATAAGGTTTTAAGATGATTATTGAGCCGCACCTGATCGGGCCAGGCCTGCTGAATGAGGCCTTTAATCATTAACTCAATTGCGCGTACCTGCTTGTGCGCCTGCTGTTGCTGGAGTTCGCTTCCCGGGGCCAGCTCGGTGCTGTAGGTCAGAAGCGGCTGCTGCAGACGAAGATGTTCCAGCGTAGTCACAAACCGCATCGCCGCAATAAGCTGGTTTTCACTGACATCCTGCCCGCTCTCGTACTGCGGGACGCGCTGCTGCAGCAGGCGCAGCTGCAGCGTAAATTCCGACATCTCGGCATCATTCAGGTTAAGCTTCTTCGCAACCGTAGCCCATCCCCCGAGCCCTAAACGCGCGCTGTCCAGCTGTTCCAGAAACCAGCGTGGATCTTTCCCCTCAGAAACATGTACATTCAGAAGAAGCAAGATTTCCACCGACGCCTGGCGAATGACCGCCAGACAGTGTTCAAACTGTTCGCGGATATGATGTGATGTGCTGAGAGTCATTGTTTTCCTTAAGCGACAGCGAAGACATCCGGAATGGGCACTAACGGCCGTTTTTCTTTTTATTTATACGCGCTTAACCATACCTGACTTTCTGTTGAAATAAAGTGACAACCCTAAAATCATTTAAAATGCTTCAGGAGAATCTTAATGCCAGTTTTAATGACCTCACGCCTGAACTGCTCGCCCCTGCAGGAGCAAGACTGGCCCTTTTTTCTGGCGTTGCAGCAACACCCCGAAGTCATGCGCTTTGTAGCGGAGAACCGCCCCGTCGCAGCGATCCGGGAGGCGTTTGATTCGCGCCTGACGCCCTGGACGCCAGGCAGCGCGCACTGGCTGTGCCTCGTCGTACGTGATGCCCTCTCACAGGCCCCGCTGGGCGTTACCGGGTATATTCATCGGGAAGAAGATTGCGCCGAAGTGGGCTTTCTTTTTGCCCCCGAGGCGCAGGGCAAAGGTTACGGCTTCGAATCCCTGCAGGCGCTTTGCGATTACGCCTTTCATCAGGGCGGTATTCGTCGGCTCACCGCCACCGTCACCGCGGGAAACGTCGCCTCCAGGCGTCTGCTGGAAAAAGCCCGCTTCCAGCTGGAAGGCGAGCTACGTGAAAGCTATTACCTTTCCGGTCGCTGGCAAAATGACTGGTTATTTGGGTTATTACGGCAGGAATACCTGAACAATAATTCCTGATCAACAGCCATTTGGCGGATATTGCTCGTACCGCGATTCCTCTACAGTATCGCCATTAAGAGGAAACGAATATGAACGGTCATGCGCTAAATATATCTTCTGCCGCCATAGAATTAATAAAGAAACATCAAGGGCTTTCACTGGAGAAATATCGTGATGAAAAGGGTGTATGGGTTATCGGCTATGGGCATGTGATCCGCGAACGGGAAAATTTTCACGGCCTTATCACGCCTCTTCAGGCGGAATATTTACTCCATGAAGATATTCAGCTGTGTGAAACGCTGCTGCGGGAAAAGTGTATACATCCATTAACCCAGCAGCAGCATGACGCGCTGGTACTGATGATACTGAGTTTCGGCGTGACGTCTTCACTCCCGAAAGCGCTGCTTCAGGCCGTCGCCCGGGTGTAGTACATGGCTGCCTGGGTTCGGTTTTTTACCTCCAGCCGGCGAAAAAGCGCTTCCAGATGCGCTTTTACCGTGGCCGCACTGATGTGGAGATTGCGACCAATCTCTTTGTTTGATTCGCCCGCCGCCAGCAGCTTCAGCACCTCACGCTGACGCTCGCTTAAGGAAAGTAACGCCTGCGCTGACGATTGCTGGCTGACCCACTCAGCGGGAAAGCAGACCATCCCTCTGGACACGGAATCCAGCACGGCGGCAAACCGCTCAGGGTTAGCGTTACGGGGGATAATAGCCATCACGTTTCGCTGCATGAGTTGTTCAACCCATCGGGTCTCTTTTTTTGCCAGAACCATCATCACCCGTACCGACGGGAAGCGATGCATGATTTCATCCAGGAAAGAACTCCCCTCATCCTGAATTAAATTGCCGTCAATCATGACGATAGCAGACGGTGACGCGGATATTTGCGTCCATAAATCGTCTGCCTGACAAGCCCCCGTTATATTTATTTCAGGAATTAATTTCTGCAAACCGTGTATCGCTCCATGAATAAATATCGACTGCCTGTCAAACATGATTACTCGCATCGTATTTCTCCCTCTGAGAATAGCGAAGGGGGATTCTACATAGGCGCTATTTAAGAAAAAACTCAATGAATGGAGAGGTTACAAATCCGCCAGTGGTTTTTATATTTACCCGCATTTTGACACATCCATATTAAGGATTTCCTTAAGGGGTTCCCTCCCCTTAACATCAGACATCACAGGAACATGCCGCCTGATACTTCAATACGTTGCGCGTTCATCCAGCCAAGCTTATCGCTAAGCAGCGCCGCAATGGCATCCCCGATATCGTCCGGCAAACCTACCCGCCCCAGCGCCGTCTGCGACGCCAGCATCTGGTTAAGCTGCGCGTTGTCGCGCACGCGCCCACCGCCAAAGTCGGTTTCGATCGCGCCTGGTGCGATAATATTGACGGAGATACCGCGCGCTCCAAGCTCCTTCGCCTGATAGCGGGTGAGCACTTCCATCGCCCCTTTCATGGCCGCGTAGGTGCCTGAGCCTGGCTGGGTGAAGCGGGCCAGTCCGCTGGAGACATTGAGGATCCTCCCCCCGTCGTTAAGCAGAGGCAGCAGGCGCTGCGTCAGGAAGAAAGGCCCTTTGAAGTGAATGTTCAGCGCCTCATCAAACTGGGCTTCCGTCGTTTCGGTATAGGGTGCGTATAAACCCGTTCCGGCATTGTTCAATAAATAATCAAATGTTTCGCGCTGCCAGACGCTCTTCAGGATCTCCTGAAGCTGATGAGCAAAATTTTCGAAACTGGCGATATCCCCGACATTGAGCTTTAATGCCGCCGCCTTGACGCCTTTTTCCTGAATTTCGCGCACAACTTCCAGCGCTTCCTGCTGGCTACGATTGTAGGTCAGGATAATTCCCGTGCCGTCAGCAGCCAGCTTTAACGCAGCGTTTTTACCTAAGCCGCGGCTACCACCCGTCACTAATGCGATACGTTCAGTCATCATAAACCTCGTTTTGGCTGTTATGGAGATTGAGAAAGAGCTTATTAGGTGATAGAAGATCAATAAAGATGGGTAATAACGCTTCACTGTTTCAGTGCAAACAACAATGAGCTTCATCTATGGATAAAATTCACGCAATGCAGCTGTTTGTTCGCGTCGCGGAACTGGAGAGTTTTTCCCGCGCAGCAGAGACATTAACGCTGCCGAAAGGCAGCGTTTCCCGGCAAATTCAGGCACTGGAAAACCGGCTTGGCACCCAGCTACTGCACCGTACCACGCGCCGCGTCAGCCTGACGCAGGACGGCATGGTCTATTACGAACGGGCAAAAGATCTGCTGGCGAACCTGGATGAGCTGGACGGTATGTTTCAGCACGATCCCTCCAGCATCAGCGGAAGGCTGCGCGTGGATATGCCCGTTGGCGTTGCTCGAAATGTCGTCATCCCCAAACTGCCTGCGTTTTTACAGCAGTATCCGGGTATCGAACTGGAGCTCAGCAGCAGCGATCGTCTGGTGGATGTGGTCCGGGAAGGGTTTGATTGCGTCGTCCGCGTGGGTTCCCTGAAGGACTCAGGGCTGATAGCCCGTCCGCTGGGCAAGCTGTCGGTGATCAACTGCGCCAGCCCGGATTATCTGGCGCGTTTTGGCTACCCTGACACGCTGGACGATTTAGGCTCGCACGCCGTGATTCATTATGCCGCGATGCTGGGAAGCCGCCCTCAGGGCTTTGAATTTTATAACGGTAGCACGACGCAGTGGATAAAAACGGGCGGGGTGCTAACCGTCAACAGCACGGAAACTTACCAGGCCGCCTGCCTTGCCGGGCTGGGGATCATTCAGGCCCCGCGCGTTGGGGTGCGTGACCTGCTGCGCGCAAAGAAACTGATTGAGATCCTCCCGCAGTATCGCGCGGAACCGATGCCTGTCTCCCTGATTTACCCCCACCGGCGCAACCTCTCTCGCCGGGTTCACCTGTTTATGGAGTGGCTAACCGAACTCACAAAAGCTTACGTGGACTAGTCGCAAGCTATAATTCAATAACATCCAGCCAAACGAAAAAGGAAAAGACGCGTGACGCCGGAAAATAACCCGCAACGACCCACCCAACATTTAGATTATGAACCCATCAAGAAGATGGAAACCGAGCCGGAAGAGGCTAAAGCCCCTGGTACAGCCAGCAAGGCGCTGGGCACCGTCACCAGCCTGGCGGAGAGAATTCAGCAGTTTCCCATGGTTGCGCATCTTATACGTGCGACCGAGCGCTTTAATGACCGCATGGGGAACCAGTTCGGTGCCGCGATCACCTATTTTTCGTTCCTGTCGATGATCCCCATCCTGATGGTGTCGTTTGCTGCGGCCGGTTTTGTACTCGCGTCACATCCAACGCTGCTGCAGGATATTTTCAATAAGATCCTGAATAACGTCAGTGACCCGACCCTCGCCACCACGCTGAAAAGCACGATTAACACCGCCGTTCAGCAGCGCACCACCGTCGGGATCGTCGGTTTGCTCATCGCCCTTTACTCCGGCGTTAACTGGATGGGCAACCTCCGCGAAGCTATTCGCGCCCAGTCGCGCGAGGTGTGGGAGCGTAAACCGCAGGATCAGGAGAAAATTTGGGTTAAATATTTCCGCGACTTTATTTCGCTGATTGGCCTGCTTATCGCGCTCGTCGTCACGCTCTCCATTACCTCCGTGGCGGGCTCCGCGCAGCAGATGATTATTTCTGCGCTCTATCTTGATTACATCGAATGGCTGAAGCCCGCCTGGCGCGGCATCGGACTGGCGATTTCTATCTTCGCCAACTACCTGCTGTTCTTCTGGATTTTCTGGCGCTTGCCTCGGCATCGTCCGCGTAAGAAGGCGCTGCTCCGCGGCACATTGATTGCGGCGATCGGCTTTGAAGTGATTAAGATCGTGATGACTTACACGCTGCCGTCACTGGTGAAATCCCCGTCCGGCGCGGCATTTGGCTCGGTGCTCGGGCTGATGGCGTTCTTCTACTTCTTCGCGCGTTTAACCCTGTTCTGCGCGGCGTGGATTGCCACCGCCGAGTACAAAGGCGACACGCGAATGCCCGGAAAAACACATCGTTAATTCCGCTCTCGGGCTGATATTTCAGCCCGACTCATCATTTCAGCATATAAATCCAGTCCGTAACTTTTATTTAACCGAAAACCAGTTTTATCCACCAATATTTAAAAAATGTGAAGCATTTCATGGAAGCATTTTGGCTGGCCTGAACATTATCCGCTTTTTGTTGATTTTATAATCAGGAAGCTATTTTGTTACAGATTGAAATGTCGCTTTTGCTGTGCGTAATATGGCCTTTCGTTCGACAAAAAATAAGAAAATATTATGCAATCAACAGCCACAACACTCGACTCTGGTGCGGAAAACGTCCCGGTAAACTCGCGCAATAAAGTTGTCGTCGCATCGCTGATTGGCACCGCCATTGAGTTCTTCGACTTTTACATTTACGCCACCGCAGCGGTCATCGTTTTCCCGCATATTTTCTTCCCGCAGGGAGACCCGACGGCGGCGACGCTACAGTCTCTGGCGACCTTTGCTATTGCGTTTGTGGCGCGTCCGATTGGCTCCGCGCTGTTTGGACACTTCGGCGATCGTATTGGGCGCAAGGTCACCCTGGTGGCCTCGCTGCTGACGATGGGCATCTCCACCGTGGCGATCGGCCTGCTGCCGACCTACGAAACCATCGGCATTCTGGCGCCGGTCCTGCTGGCGCTGGCGCGTTTTGGTCAGGGTCTGGGGCTGGGCGGTGAATGGGGTGGCGCGGCGCTGCTGGCGACCGAGAACGCCCCGCCGCGTAAACGCGCGCTGTACGGTTCATTCCCGCAGCTTGGCGCGCCGATTGGCTTCTTCTTTGCCAACGGGACCTTCCTGCTGCTCTCCTGGCTGCTGACGGATGAACAGTTCATGAGCTGGGGCTGGCGTATCCCGTTTGTCTTCTCGGCCGTGCTGGTGCTGATTGGCCTGTATGTGCGTGTTTCCCTGCATGAGACGCCAGTGTTCGCAAAAGTAGCCGCGGCGAAAAAACAGGTAAAAGTGCCGCTGGGCACCCTGCTGACCAAACACGTGCGCGTGACCGTGCTGGGCACGTTTATCATGCTGGCGACCTACACGCTGTTCTACATCATGACGGTGTACTCCATGACCTACAGTACCGCCGCCGCGCCGGTTGGGCTGGGCCTGCCGCGTAACGAAGTGCTGTGGATGCTGATGATGGCGGTGATTGGGTTTGGCGTGATGGTACCGATTGCCGGCCTGCTGGCGGATAAGTTTGGTCGTCGTGCGAGCATGATTACGATCACCACGCTGATCATTCTGTTTGCTCTGTTCGTCTTCCCGCCGCTGCTGAGTTCAGGTAGCCCGGCGCTGGTGATGGCGTACCTGCTGATTGGCCTGAGCCTGATGGGGCTGACCTTCGGCCCGATGGGCGCGCTGCTGCCGGAGCTGTTCCCGACGGAAGTGCGTTATACCGGCGCGTCGTTCTCCTATAACGTCTCGTCTATTCTGGGCGCGTCCGTGGCACCGTATATCGCCACCTGGCTGCAGGCAAATTATGGTCTGTTCTACGTGGGCGTTTATCTGGCGGCCATGGCGGCGCTGACGTTGATTGCGCTGCTGCTGACGCATGAGACTAAGCATCAGGCGCTGTAATTCATTGCGGCCTGATGCCCTCACCCCGGCCCTCTCCCACAGGGAGAGGGAGAAAGGCGTTACTTCTTCATCTGCGACAAAATCGTCCGGCATTGATTCGCCTCGCCTTCTGACGGCGAAATCAACGCCAGCAGCGCGGCGGCCGGGGTGACCAACGTCGCGAGGGCTGCGGCCACCGCGCCACGCGCAATCAGCGGCCCGGGCTTGACGCCCGCCTGCGGATTTTTGAAGGTCCCACGCACGTAAAGCGGCGAGCGCAGGGTAATAATACGAATCCCCTTACTTTCCGGATCGATGGTCAAATCCAGCTGCTCGGAGGCCATGCTGGCGGTACCGGTCACGTTAATCACCGCGTTTTCCGTGTCGAAGGCAAAAATCTGCGGACGCGCCACCCCGTTAACCAGATCCACATTCGCCGCCGCGCAGTTCACCCGCACCTCGTCATCGCCAAAGATTTGCCCGATGATAAAGTTACCGACGTTCAGCCCCAGGATCTCCATCAGGTTGCGGCTGACCAGACCGTCGTTCATTAGCAGTTTCAGGTTACCGTTGCCGCTGCCCAGCAGCGCCGCCACGGAATTCCCCACCCCGCGAATGTCCGCATCGCCGTTCATTTCACCGAGGGTTTTCTGCATCAGCTCCACGTTCGGCATCAGCTCTTTCAGCTTCAATCGACGCGCCTGGATCTCCGCCCGCCCCTGCATCGGCTTTTTATCGCCTTCCAGGTGAATGTTAGAGGAAATCGTCCCGCCCGCCATGCCAAACTTCAGCGGCTGCAGGCGCAGGTCGGCATTTTTCAGGATGATATGCGTCGAGAGATCGCTCAGCGGCAGCGTGCTGCCATGCTCAATCTTGCGTCCTTTGAAGCGCACATCTGCGTCCATTACGTCCCACTTATCGGTTTCAAAGCGATCGTAAGGCAGCACTTTTCCCGCAGGCTGAACGTCCTTCTTAACCTCTTTTGACTTTGTCCCTTTGCCCGAATCCACGCCTATCAGCGGGCCAAGATCGGCCAGACGCAGCTGGCGGGATTCGACATCCCCTTCCAGTTTTGGCCGTGGTTTTCCGGTCGTATAGGTCAGCGTGCCGTGAATATCGCTGTCGCCGATGCGGCCGTTGAAATCCCGGTAGTCAAAAACGGACGATTTTTCGGTATTAATTTTGGCAACCAAATGCCCGTCCGTTTCGAACGGCGGGGTATCCGGCAGCAGTACGCCGGTCAGTTCATACAGTTCGCCAAGCGAGTCACCGGCGAACTTGAGCTGCAGGTCGACGCCCCCCATGTTCATCGGGTCGTTGACCGTTCCCACAAACGCCACGCGCGTATTCCCCGAGCGGAAATCCGCCTGCACCGGGAACGGCGTGCCTTCGCTCCGGAGGGCCAGCATGCCGCCGATTTTCCCTTTCCCGTTAAGCGGCTGGCCGTTGTAGCGCCCTTTTGCCGTCAGGCCGAAGACATAATCACCCGCTTTGGCACTATCGCCTTTCGCTTTATTGCCCGTGACTTCGCTAAACGGCAGCGGTTTACCCAGCGGATCGACCAGGATCTCCACGTCTGCCTTGCTGACCTTATCGTCGATGGCGATCCGCCCGCGATCGAAAAGAATATTGTCCAGACGGAATGACCACGAAGAGGGCTGGGCATTCGGATCTTTTTCGCCGTCGCTGGCAAGGTTAAACGTCCAGTTATTGTTTTTTTCAGAGAGGCGGATCAGGCGCGCATCGGGCTGCTGGAGCTTGATCCACGGTAGATAGACGGTTTTGGTCAGGAGCGCTAGCGGCGCCAGCGTGGCTTCCACGCGCGGCAGATGCACCATGGTCACTTCGGGGATATCCGGCGGGTTGCCGAGAATAATGTCGTCGGCGTGGACGTGCGGCCAGGGGATCCAGCTTCGCCAGCCGGTCTCCTCTTTCTGACGCTCCCATACCACACCCAGATCGCCACGAATGGCGAAGGGACGGTTCAGCTCAGTTGAGACTTTCTGGTTGATGGTCGGCTTAAGGCGGTTCCAGTCAAACGTCGCGATAATGATGACGACGATCGCGATCAACAACAAGAAAATCCCTGTAATCCAGGAAATGACCCTGGTTGTTTTTGTCATTGTTATCCCCTTTCCTGATGACCTGTCCTGTAAAACTATAGTCCAGACAAAGGGAAACGGGGTTATCAGAGGGTCGTTCTGGCGCTTTCGAGGAGATCCATCGGCACGGGGCGAGAGAGGAAATAGCCTTGCGCCGCCGCTGCGGGAGAGTTTTGCACATCACGCCACTCTTCCAGCGTTTCCACGCCTTCAACGATCACCCCCTGGCAATAGCGATTCATCAGCTGCAATAACAGCGTAAACAGATTCCGCCCTTCCGGGGTCTGGCGCAGCATGATGAACAGATCGCGGGCCACCTTGATGTAGTCATAGCGCACTTCGCTGAGGGCCGAGAAGTTCGCCATACCGGTGCCAAAGTCATCCAGCCACAGCGGGCCAAATTCACACATTGACGCAAACGAGGAATCCTGCGGCAGGCGCACGTGCTCCACCAGCTCAAAGCGCAGCCACGGCAGGGTGGCGATCAGCTCCTGCAGCTTCGCGTTCTGACGCAGCGCCAGCAGAGTTGGGCCATCCACGTTCACCGAGGCGAGGATCGTATGCTGCTCGAAAAAGGCCTGTTTCGTCGCCAGCATACGGAGCTGCTCTTCCAGCACGTCCAGACGCTGGCGAACGGCAACTTCGGCAAAATAGCGATCCGGCGCGATGCGCTGAGTAGGGTTTGAGGGATGCGTAACGACGGTCAAAATTTCAATTGCCATCAGCCGACCGTCCGTTCGATAGATCGGCTGCCAGGTGTACGCGCGCTCACATTGCAGCCAGTAGCGATGCTCCTGCAAGTTCTCAATACTTGCCTCAGGCGTAGTGCTCAGCCGCTGGATAACCTGCTCTGACTTCATTTCAGATGTCCTGTTGTTGGGATAGCCTTTCTGGACTCGTCACAGGATTATCGGCGCGATAATTGAGAACTTTATGTTCAATTCACCGTGGAAATGAAATTAAGATGACAGAAATTTGCCGGAACACGCGCTGGCTCAAATAAAATAATGGAACACCGTTTTAATATAGTTGACCATCTAATTCACTCGGCGCACACTGCTGAAAATTCTTCTGTTCAGGTTCACGACTATGTCCAAAAAAATTGCCGTGATTGGCGAATGCATGATTGAGCTGTCACAAAAAGGCGCGGAAGTCAGCCGCGGATTTGGTGGCGATACGTTAAACACCTCGGTTTACATTGCCCGTCAGGTTGCGCCTGAGGCACTCGCCGTGAACTACGTCACCGCCCTCGGCACGGACAGCTTCAGCCAGCAGATGCTGGAAGCCTGGCAGAGTGAACATGTTGACACCTCGCTTATACAGCGTATGGAAAACCGCCTGCCTGGGCTTTACTACATCGAAACTGACAGCACCGGCGAACGCACGTTTTATTACTGGCGTAACGAAGCCGCGGCCAAATTCTGGCTGGAGAGCGATGCCGCCGCGGCCATCTGCGAAGAGCTGGCGACGTTTGACTATCTCTATCTGAGCGGCATTAGCCTGGCGATTTTAAGCCCGACCAGCCGCGAAAAGCTGCTCTCGCTGCTGCGCGAATGCCGCGCCAACGGCGGGAAGGTGATTTTTGATAACAACTACCGCCCGCGCCTGTGGGCCAGCCGCGAAGAGACGCAGCAGGTTTATAAGCAGATGCTGCAGTGCACGGACATCGCCTTCCTGACGCTCGATGATGAAGACGCCCTGTGGGGTGAAAAGCCGGTTGAGGACGTGATTGCACGTACGCACGCAGCAGGCGTGAGCGAAGTGGTGATTAAGCGCGGCGCGGAGTCGTGCCTGGTCGCGATTGCGGGTGAAGCGGTGGTTGAGGTCCCTGCGGTGAAGCTGGCCAAAGAGAAAGTGATTGATACCACCGCGGCGGGGGATTCCTTCAGCGCGGGCTACCTGGCGGTACGCCTGACGGGGGGAACGCCGGAAGCGGCGGCACAGCGTGGGCACCTGACGGCCAGCACCGTGATTCAGTATCGCGGGGCGATTATTCCGCGCGAGGCGATGCCTGTTTAGTTTCCCCTAACCCTCTCCCCAAACGGGAGAGGGTCAGCGTGAGGGGGTTACTGCCCCTGCGGAATATCCGTCGCGTCCTGGTGTAGATCATCAGCCGTTGCAGCCTGCGCCGGCTGCGACGCGGTGGCCATAATGGAATCCCAGGTCTTCTGAAGCTCCTTCATGTCATATTCCGGCTCGCCTTTCGGCTGCAGAAGGATCAACGCCATATCCTGCGACAGCTGCTGACGTAAATCCTGATTCAGCATATTCACAGTCAGACCGTTCAGGAAGTCCTGACGCAGCTTCTGGTACTGCTCAGGCGCAATGTCGACAACCTGATTCTGCAGGGAGCGAATCCGCTGGCTGATCAGAATGTCGGTATCGGCGCGAGCGTAGGTGGCAAAAAGCTTCTGCAGCTCCAGTTTTTTCTGGGCCAGCAGCGCGTTGAACTCCTCTTCAGAGAGCCCCTCTTTACGTACTTTTTCCAGCTCTTTCGCCACCACACCCAGGTTCGCATTCAGTTTATCGCCCGGCGATTCAACGTTAATGGCACATTGCGCACGCTGGAACAGCACGCGGCAGTCAAAGCCAAGGCCAATGTTCTTCACGTTGTTTTTGCTGAGCGTCTGCTGAACGTGCCAGAACAACGCTTCACGCGCCAGATCGGCACGCCAGTAGCGCAGCAGCGCCGCAGACTCGCGAATAGGCTGCCAGGCGTTATCCCACATCACGGAGAGCCTGTCCTGGCGCACGGTGTCCGTCATAATGCTGACAGGCTCGGCGCGCAGCGGAGAGAGCGTCGGGACAGGGGCTGGCGTTTCGCGTTTGCCCTTCAGATCGCCAAACGCTTTGTTGATCTGCTCAACCACCGCGCGGCTATCCACATTGCCGACGACGATCAGCGTCATCGCGTCCGGGGTGTACCATTTCTGGTAGAACGATTTTACCTGTTCGACGTCCACCGGCTGCTTCAGCGGCTCTGCCGGATCGTGCCCCAGCAACGTTGAGCCTTTCAGACGGTAGCGCCACCAGCCCTCTTTGGTATCCGCAGGCCAGGTCGCCACCATGTCGCCGTTGCTCAACGCATAGTTCACGGTATCCGGCGTAATCGCCAGGTTGCCAGAGGCATCGGAGAGATAGGTAAGGGCTTCTTTAAGCAGGTCGTTACGGTTATTTGGCAGGCTCAGGTTAAACATGGTGTAGTCATAGGAGACCACAGCCGGAGGAAGGGGGCGTTTCGGATCGATGGCCTGTTGCCACAGCGAACGCACCTGTACTGCCTGCAAGCTGCCGCTCTGCGTGAGCGCCAGACGGGGAATAAAATGGCTAAAACCGGTTTGCTGAGTGCTTTCCGTAAGGGAGCCGGTATTTACGGACAGACGGATTTCAATACGATCGCTGGGACGCTGTGGAGTAGATAACACCTGCCACTGAAAACCGTTCGCTAGCGTGCCTTGTTGCCAGGCCGGGTCTGGCTGGAGCGCATCTGCCTGCACATAACTGGCTGCTGCCATCATCAGCAAACCGCCGGTTAAGAGTCGAATTTTTGTGCCCTGCATGTGAACCCCTGATCAACATTCCTGGTTAAAAAAGAGTGTCTCGCGACGCGCTGCACTCTAAAAGATGACGATGAAAACACGTCGATTAGACCGCGCGTTCGGCAAAACGTCACGGTCCGAAGTGAAATATACCCAAAAAAAATCTTGTCGAATTATGACAGGTATGAACAGTTATTATGCGCAGGAGCCCGCATCCCGACAAGGGAATGCGGGCAATTGTGACAAGATTAGGAGGTTAAACCAGGATTTTTGCTATCAGACGCGCGATTATTCAGCGTATCGTTGAGCTTCTTGTGATCCAGCTCTTTCACCCATTTCGCGACCACCACCGTGGCCACGCCGTTACCCACCAGGTTGGTAAGGGCACGCGCCTCAGACATAAAGCGGTCAATACCAAGAATCAGTGCCAGACCCGCCACCGGCAGATGCCCCACCGCAGAAATGGTGGCCGCCAGCACGATAAAGCCGCTGCCCGTCACGCCCGCAGCCCCTTTAGACGACAGCAAGAGCACCACCAGCAGGGTGATTTGATGGAAAATATCCATATGGCTGTTGGTCGCCTGGGCGATAAACACGGCCGCCATCGTCAGGTATATCGAGGTACCGTCAAGGTTGAAGGAGTACCCCGTCGGGATCACCAGGCCGACCACCGATTTACGGCACCCCAGCTTTTCCATCTTGTCGAGCATACGCGGCAGCGCCGATTCTGAAGAGGAGGTCCCCAGAACAATCAGCAGCTCTTCACGGATGTAGCGGATGAATTTGAAAATGCTGAAGCCTGTCGCACGGGCGATGGAGCCCAGCACCACCACCACGAAAAGAATACAGGTGATGTAGAAGCAGATGATCAGCTGACCCAGTTGCACCAGCGTGCCAACGCCATACTTGCCGATGGTGAAGGCCATCGCACCGAAGGCACCGATCGGCGCCAGGCGCATGATCATATTGATGATGCCAAAGATGACCTGCGAGAAGCTTTCAATCACGTTGAAGATAAGCTGGCCTTTGCTGCCCAGACGGTGCAGGGCGAAGCCAAACATCACGGCAAACAGCAGCACCTGCAGAATGTTTCCGCTGGCGAAGGCGCCGATGACGCTGCCAGGGATGACGTCCAGCAGGAAGGCGACCACGCCCTGATCCTTCGCCTGTTCGGCATAGACCGCGACCGCTTTGGCATCCAGCGTAGAGGGATCAACGTTCATACCCGCGCCAGGCTGTACCACGTTGACGATGATCAGACCAATAATCAGCGCAAGGGTACTGACCACTTCAAAGTAGAGAAGCGCCACTGCACCGGTACGGCCCACCGCCTTCATGCTTTCCATACCAGCGATGCCCGTTACCACCGTACAGAAGATCACCGGGGCGATGACCATTTTAATGAGCTTAACGAACGCGTCGCCAAGCGGTTTCATTTGCGCGCCCAGCTCCGGGTAATAGTGACCCAGCAGAATACCGATGGCGATGGCTGTCAGGACCTGGAAATAAAGACTTTTGAAGAGTGAGGTTTTCATAGGGTGTCCTTGGGAAGAAAAACCACAGGCTTTGTAAGGTTATGGTTAACCTGCGGCTCTAAAATAACACCCGTATAACAGGACAGAAATAAACCCGGTTCAAATTTGAAACACAAATGTTAAGAACTTTGAACTGGCTCGCACAAGCCAGCAACAAAATTACACTTTTGCGTTATGGTCAGCGCCAGAAAGGTATCGCTGCTCGAAGACATCCGGCGGCACCGCGGGGGCAAAAAGGTAGCCCTGGCCGCTCTCGACGCCCGCCTCTGCCAGCCAGACGCGTTGCGCTTCGGTTTCAATCCCCTCGGCAATAAGGTGCACCTTGAGGCTGCGCGCCATCTGGACGATGGCCTGCACCATGCTGCTGTCCTCCGGCAGCCCGTCGACAAACGATTTATCGATTTTGAGCACGTCCACCGGCAGGGCTTTCATGTGCTGAAGCTGGCGCAGCCCGGCGTACCCCATACCAAAATCGTCCAGCGCGATGCGAATGCCGGCATTGCGCAGCGGCTTCAGGATGGCCACCGCGTCGTTAGGATCGTCAATGCGCCGGCTCTCCGTCACTTCCAGCGTCAGCGTATCAGGCTTTATCCGGTAGCGGTGGATCAGCTCCAGCATCTCGGAGACCATCGTCGGATGCATAAGCTGCAGGGCAGACAAGTTGACCGACAGCGGCAGCGTTACGCCGCGCTCCTGCCAGGCGGCAAGCTGGCGGCAGGACTCCTCCAGTACCCAATAGCCAACGGTGACCATCAGGCCGCAGGATTCGATGCGCTCAATCAGCCCCTCCGGCAGCTCCCAGGAGCCATCCGGCTGCTGCAGGCGGAGCAGCGCCTCGGCGCTTTTCACTTCCCCCGTCTGTAAATTCACCTGCGGCTGTAGCCAGAGGGCGAACTGACGGTTATCCAGCGCGGTCAGGATATCGCTCTCTTCCGTCAGGCGCTGCTGCGCCTTTTCCATCTGCTCCGGGTCGAAGAACTGGATCTGATTTTTCCCTTTGCGCCGGGCGGTAAACGCCGCCGAGAACGCGCGGCGGTACAGCTGCTCCGCCGTTAAATCACCGTAGTACATGGCGATACCGATACTGGCGCTCGGACGAAGCTGGATGCCCTGCACGGGCAGCCGCTCATTTATGACAGTAAGTACTTGCTGACCTAATGTGATAGCGTGCCACGGCTCTTTCACGCCGTTGGCAATCACCACCAGGTCGTAACCGCTGACCTGGGTCAGCACCATGCGCGGGGCAAGAACAGACTTCACCTTTTCCACCAGCGTCAGCAGCAGCATTTCACGCTGGCTCTCCTTGAGCACGCCCGCCGTGTCCTGCAGGGTTTCACAGGCAATCACCATCAGCGCCGTGGTTTGCTGCCGCGCAACGGTCTGCTCCAGCATTGCCATCAGAAACGCTTTATTAGGTAGCTCCGACACCGGGAAGCGCGTGGCGCTGTTGTTTAGCTCATCCTGATGACGCTGGATGCGCTGCTGGTTGAGGTTGTAGCTGCGCACCAGCATACCGATCTCATCGTCCTGGTGCAGACGCGGCAGCTCAAGCTGGTGCCCCAGTTGATCCTGCGGCGAAAGCCCATTCAGCTCGCGGGCGATACGGCGCAGCGGGTGAACAATGAGGCGGTTTATACACCACGTCAGCGCTACGCTGATGATCAGGGTCATAAGTAAGCAAGTGGTCACTAACGTAACCACCCAACTCATGACGAATTTATACATCCGGTACGAGTCCGCCTGCAGAACCAGGTAGGCCAGTGGCTGCGGATTGGCAGGACGTTCCAGCGAATAGAGAGGCAGAGAAATTTGCACCGGCAGTTCAAACAGGCGCATCACCATCATCGGGACGGGACGCTCCGGGATAAAACTCATCCGCAACGCCTGGAACTGGTTGGGTAAGACGACATCGGCGCGGCTAACGACGCCGGCAGGCTGAATGCGTTTTAAGATGGTTTCCGCTTCGGGAATGTCCCCTTTCAGGATCGAGGCGGAGAGCGGGCCGCGCACCGAGCGGGCGATACTTTCTAACTGCGAAGCCGTGTTATAGCGATTCTGCTGTACGGAATGAAACAGCAAAATTACGCAGAAGAGCAGTACAAACAGCATAGTGACGGCAGAGACCATCGCCATTTGTTTGATCGTTAAGGAACGGCTGACACGCAAAATGACTCTCCACAAAACTCGAAGCGCAGGGCGCGCCAGGGTGTAAACCTGGCGCGCCTGAGTATACCCGATTGCCGCGCTATTAAGAGAGACTTACAAATGGATTAAGGAAAATCCGATTACCAGTCCGCATAAGGAATAAGCGGCTGCGGCGGTAAGTCCATATCGCCCTGCCAGCCTGCAGCAGAGTAGCGCACATAAATTAGCGCATGGCTTGGGGTGTAATCTTTCGCTTCCTGAATATCCACGCCCATGCCCACAAACCAGTTGGAGGTGACCCGGCGTTCGATAATTGCCCGCGCGGTATAACCCGTCCCGGAGGAGGAGCTGCCGGTTTCCATCGCGCCACGGTCGGTATAGCGGCCTGGCTCATCGGTCGGGATCAGGCTCTGGATCGGGTAACGCAGCTCGTCTTTGGTTTTGGAGTGGGACCAGGATACCGAGCCACCCAGCTCCCAGGACCAGTTTTCCGTACGCTTACGCCAGGTCACCGGCAGCGCAAAGGAGACATACTCCTGCGGGCTGTAGTAGCCGCCCTGGCCGAGGGAATAGCCGCTCAGATCCTTATCGTAGTGCCAGAGCATATTGGAGACGCCGACCGTCAGGCGCTCGTTGTTTTTATTAATGAGCTTGTAATAATAACCCGTCATCCAGCGGACGCGCCAGTTATCTTCCACATTTTTACCGGTCAGCGTTTCCGCGTTCAGGCTTGACCAGACGCCGTTCGCCTCGCCTTTGTCATAGCTGATGCTTACCCCGCCGCCGGTCGCGCGCACGCCGCCCCAGGTGGTGCCGGTATTGGTATCTTTTTGCCCGGCGAACGCCAGCAGAGAGCTGGAGATAGGCCGACGATGGGCGTTGACGGTATAGCCGATGGGGCCTAAATCGCTGCTGTAGCTGATACCGCCCACCACGTCGACGACGTCAAAGCCCATTGGCGTGGTACCAATATCCATCGCCCATGTTTTATTCTGCCAGCCAACGGCGACGCTGGCGCCGCTGTCGCTCTGGCTGGTGTTGCCGCTACACGGCGTGTCGTAGCAGGTTCCCCATTTAGGGTCGTAAGTTCCGTTATTGTTATCAAAGGTGCCGGCGTCCATGTTGACCAGATCGCTTCTGAAGAACATGCGCCCGTCAGAGAGCGGGGCGTCCACCTGGAGCATGGTGGTATGCGCTTTCAGGTCAGAATAGCCGCCCGTGCCGCTGGAGCCCCAGTAGTCGTGCTGCAGCGTGACGTTAATATCCTGCTGACGGTACAAATCACCGGCGTCACTGCGCACGCCGCGCTTCAGCCAGTCATCTTTTTCATCGTTGCGCGTCAGACGGGTGAAACTGTCATTGTCCACCGGACGCGTCGTGGTGATGCCGGACGACACCATCGCATCTTTATAGGTCTCCAGCGCCTGCTGCGGCTGGCCGTTTTGCGTCTGGAAGCGGGCAGCATCACGCAGCACCAGCGCGCTTTCCATGGAGGCGGGCTGCGATTTGGCCTGCGGAATGATTTTGCTGAAGGTCTGTTCTGCAGCAGCGGAATCGCCCAGACCTGCCTGCGCCATCGCGATCCGGCGCTGCATATTGAGCGACAGCGGCTGGCCGTTTTGCGCGGCGGGCAGTTTCGCGAGCTCCGCACGGGCGGCATCTTTGTTACCTTCCGCGCTGTAAATTTCGGTCAGACCGAGGATCGCGTCTTCGTTCTGCGGCTCACGCTGCAGGACGGCGCTGTACGTCGTTTTCGCCGCGTTCAGATCGCCACGCTGCTGCGCCCAGTCCGCCAGCGTCAGGTCGATGCGGGTGGAGGCAGGCTGCTGACGCAGAAGATTTTCCGCCTCCTGCTCTTTGCCGCTGTCGCGCAGGCGGTTGGCGGTTTCCAGCACCTGATTGCTTTGCAGACGGTCGGCAAGTTCCTGAATGTTGCCGTTCCACTGGCTGCGCGGCAGGGTATTCAGATGCGCCAGCGCGGCCCGGTCCTGATCGTTTCCGGACAGGTAGAGCCCGTTGGCATACACCTGCTCCGGGTCAGACGGTTTCTGGCTGGCAAGCTGGCGCATCAGGGTATCCGCCTGGCTGCGCTGGCCCGCGCTGTAGAGATCGCGCGAGAGACGATAGGTTATCCAGACGTCACCGGGCGAGAGTGCCAGACGGCGACGCTGAATTTCTGCCGCCTGAGCGTATTTCCCCTGACTCTCCAGCTGTTCTGCCTGGGCGGAAAGCTGCTCGTTAGTCAGGCTACGCTCAATATCATCAATACTCCGGCGCTGGCTGGCGGAGAGAGACTGAATAAACTGCGAGGCTTTCTCCGGGGACTGCGCGCGGTAAACATTGGCAAGGCCGCGAACCGCATTGCTGTTGCTGCTGTCCATACGTAACGCCTGGCGGTAATAACGCTCCGCCGCGTCGTTATCTTTACGCGCGGCGGCAGCATCTCCCAGCCCCAGCACCGCATAGCTGTCGGTATTGTCGACGTTGCGCGCCTGCTGATAGTAACGCTCCGCCTGCGCCGGGTTATTCGCCTTCAGCGCCGCATCCCCCTGCTGGATCAGCAGCCAGTAGCGGTTAACCTTCAGCAAGCTGTCCCATTTCCCGCGGTTATCGCTCTGCGGATCGAGGGCAATCGCTTTTTCAAACTGTGCCACCGCGCGGGCGCGGTCGCCTTTCTGGGAATAGGCCTGCCCAAGGGCACCCACCGCTTCACTGTCGGCATGGTTGGCGCTGACGGCTTTTTGCAGCTCCGCCACCGCCTTACTCCCCTGCCCGGCATCCACCGCCGCCAGCCCTTCCGCTTTCGCGCGGAACGCCGGGTCAGCGAGCTGCTTTTGCTGCGCCTCAAGCTGGGCGCGCGCCGCCGCGACGCTATCGCCGTCGCTGAAAACGGTCAGGTATTTTTGCAGCGCGGTGACGCTGGCGCTGCTGGCTGGCTGGTCTTTGATCTGCTCATACCACATGTCAGAGGCCTGGCTGCGGCCGCCGGTGGATTTAGCCATCTCCTGCAGCACCGCAAAGCCTTCATCACGGCGTCCACTCTGGAACAGAAGCTGGGCCAGCGTCGTCTGGAGCTGGGTATTCCCGGGGCTGCTGCTGTTTATTTTTTTCAGTTGGTTGATGGCCGAAGCGCGACGGGCAGGATCTTTCGCCACCACATTCCAGTATTCCGTCGCCACGTCGCCGCCCGGCGGGTTGCCGTCAAAGAGCTTGTCATAGGCGGCAATCGCCTCCTGCGTGTGCCCTGTCGTAGCGAGTAAGCGCGCTTGCTGAAGCTGCTGGCGGCCATCCGGGGTGGAAAGCAGCATGGTATTGCGTGAGGACTGGTACGCGCCGGAGTCAGGGGCGATCCCCTTCAGGCGGTCCAGCTCTTTTTGCGCTCCGGCGTTATCGCCCTGGCGCAGCAGGTAGCGAAAGCGGGCGGCAATGACGTCAGGGTTGTTCGGATCGATCAGCTCAAGACGGTAGAGCGACTGACGAACCAAATCCTCGCGATGGGTCGATTCGCCCAGCCGAACCTGCTCCAGCAGCTGTTTCTGCTGCGGAGAGTTAACGGCCTGCGCCAGCGGCATCAGTGCCAGCCCAAGCGATAGAGTGAGTAGATTTACTGTGAACTTGCGCATTCCTGGCCCCAATCCGGTATTAATTCACCCTTAGCGGTGAAGCGAAAACGATGCTGATCCCATCCCTGACCAAAAAGAGTCAATACATAGCTGTAGTAGGCATTGTTATCGGGAAAATGATCTGCCACGCGCTGGCGCTGAACCGCCTGGGCATCGCGCTGCTGTAAAAACGGCAGCATCGCGGCAGAGAACCCGACCGGGCCATTGCCGGTGTGTTTCCCCGTCGCCACATCCACTTTCTCCGGCGGCACGCCCTGTTTAATTGTCTTTGCCGCCATCGGCTGGAAGCGCGTCAGCAGCCGGGCTTTTTGAGGATCTTTATCGCTCATCATGCCCACCCAAAGATAGACACGGATGGCGTCATAGCCCCCTTCCAGCGTTTTATCCTGCTGTAGCTGCCAGCCTTTGTTTTTCTGATACTGCACCCAGTTCGGCGAGAATCCCTTCGGCGCACTTTCCAGCAGCAGCCGCAGATTGGTTTCACGCAGCGTGGTCCACGGGGCACCGTAGCGGGTGAAATAGCTCGCTAACTGTGGAGGAAGGTAGCTGGGGTTAAAGCGCCAGGCGTTTTCTTCGGCAAAACCGACTTTACCGGGAAGCAGCATTGAGCCGAGCCCCGGCACTTTCACCACTTCCTCGCTGGCAATGCGTTTTAGCAGTGCCTTGCCCGTTTGGGTATAGTCCGGGTCTTTCCATAACCGGCCCGCTTCGAGCAGCGACCAGGCAATCCAGACATCGGCATCTGAGGCGGAGTTGGTATCAATCACACCCCAGTTTTCTTTGTCTTTCTGTCCCCAGAGCCAGGCGGGCAGACGATCGTTGAGATTGCCGCTGGCGAGGTTATCGCGCGTCCACGTCAGCAACTGGTCAAACGCCTTGCGATCGTTAGCGGCCAGGGCAAAGAACAACGCATAGCTTTGCCCTTCCGACGTTGTAATTTTGCGCGTGTCGCTCGGATCGATGACGCGCCCGCCCTCGCTGATGTAATCCTTTTTAAACTGCTCCCAGGCAGGCCAGGTACAGGCGGCGCGAAGAGGGATCGCCGCCAGCATCAACGCTGCGACTACACACCAGCGAAAGGCTTTCATCACGTCTTACTCATCCGGGTTAAGGCGACGACGGCTGATGATGCGCAGCAGACGCCACAGCACCCATGCCAGCAAGACCACGCTGACCGCAGCCAGGATGGCGAGCAGAACCGGATGGTTCGACAGCGCATACCACAGGCGCTCGAACCACGGCAGATGGCCGACGTAATACACATCACCCACGCGCAGGCTGTTGACACCGGACTCGCGGATCACCGACACAGAACCAAACATCGCGGCACGTTTGCCGCTGTCGTTCATCGCGGTATTCAGCAGTTCATAGCCACGCGGGCTGTCCGCCAGCAGGGCTATCACGCTACGCTGATCGTTGTAAGGAGACTGGAAGCCCACCACCGCAGCCATCGCCCCCTGAGAGGTTACGGCCGTCTGCGCGCTGGCCTTACGGTCGTTCACGTCCGGCATAATGCTTGGGAACTCGGTCTGGCGAAGCGGCGTGTTAACCCACGACTCGGTGGCTTTCACCAGCAGGTCGATACGTTTTTCATCCTTCAGCATGTCCGGGATGGTGCCGATCACCATGATATCCGCATCTTTGTTCTGGATCTGACTGCCATCGTCCGTCAACGTGACGTTAACTGCCGGTAATCCGGTTTGCGCGCCTACGGTTGCCATGGTGTCGAGCAGGGTCGTCACCTGACCTTCGTTTGGCGCTTTTGGCATCACCACAATGGATTCAGAGAGATCGGCCATGCGGCTGAACGGGAAACCTGCGTTAGCAAAGGCACGCAGATCCGGCATCGCCAGGAAATGGTAGTACTTCGAGAAGTCGATGGTCGACTCATCGCCGATCACAACGTGGTTTTGTACCGGCTGGAAGGTGATGCAGTTATCCACCGAACCGCCAGGCATCGGGTTCATGTACTGGAAATCAAAACGCAGCTGGTTGATCGCGCCAAGCTTCAGCGCCGGAATAGAGACGTCCGTTTTTCCGTCCAGCAGCCCCTGCAGCACCGGCAGGCGGAGCATCAGACGGTTAGTGTCCTGGGTACTTTGCAGGCTGAACGATTGCAGGAACTGGTTGTTCAGGCTGATATCCATGCGCGAGCTGTCTTTCGTCGCTGGCGCGGTATAGCGGTAGTTGAGATTGATATCAATGCCGTTGGTGCGCAGCAGGTACAGATCCGGCGGCAGGTTCAGCGACAGGCTAATCGGCGATGGCTCCAGCCCGGACGCCTGCAGCTGCTCTTCATAGGTTTTTAGTTCACCAAACGTCACGGCGCGGTCGGTACGCACCCAGTTTGGCGCGTCATAAGGTTTACGCGCCAGCAGCGGCTTAACTTCGTCCACCACCACGCTGTTGCCGCGGAAAAGGACGTTGCCCTGAGCAATCGCCTTCGCGGCCTGGACCAGATCTTTATCATCACGACCAAAGACCACCAGCAGCTTCACGTACGGGTTATCCGGGTGGCTTACCATCTCAATGGTTGGCGCTTTGACTTCCGGGTGGTCGCGCAGGAAGCCCGGACGCTTCGCGTTGGTTGCAAAGACAATCGCGTTCCTGTCCGGCATTTTGTCATACATGACCGGGAAGTTCTGACCGCGCCAGCCGGAGCGGGAGCCAAACCAGGAGGCCACAATGGTCGCCGCCAGCTGCTCGGTCACGTCAGGGGACGATGCAAACACCATCGGCAGCGTGAGCGGACGGTTATCACGCGGGTCGAAGAACGGAACCGGGAACGCCGACAGATCGTTTTTCAGCGCCAGCGGCTGGTAGGTCATCTGCAGCGAGGAGTTACGCCCGACGTCCAGCCACAGCGTGTTGCTGGCGGGGTTTTCGCAGACATCGCGGTAGTGACCAACAAACTCCAGACGGATACGGTTAAAGTCGGTAATGAAGAGCGGGTTAATCGGTACCTGCGCCTGTGTTTTCTTACCCAGCTGCTCTTTGGTCACTGGCAGAACGTCCATCAATTCATCGTTCAGGTAGACCTTCAGCTGAGACTGCGTCGGCAGCAGGGATGGCGACGGGGTGTATTCAAGGTTCAGTACCGCATTTGAAACAACCTCATCGCTGCGCATACCAAATTCAATGCTGCCGTTAGGGTTGACGCCGCGCAGCACCATGCTGCCCGGCGGCGGCGCAATTTGCGCGAAGGTCAGCTTCACGTCCCGCGACGGCACATTATCCGCGACAACGGGCGCGTTAGCCCCCCGCACGCCCGGCATCACCTGCCCGATGACCGGATTCTCGACCGGCAGGGTGTTCCCCTCCGTTGGCTGGTTCGGAATGATGTTTTCTGTTTGACCGGGTGCCGCCGTAACAACCGGATCGGTTGCCTGCGCGACGACAGGGACCGTCGGCGCAGGCGTCGCCGCTGCGTTACCGGGTGCTGCGTTAGCCATTGTTGCGGGAAGTGCACTCACTCCCATTGCCACTGCACATAACCAGGAAAGTTTTGTTTTCATCGCGTTATCATCATTGTTGAGCCATAACCGGGTCCGCCTGCTTCGTCTCATCCCGCTCGGGACGACGAGGAATGAACGACACGACCCAGGAAACCAGCGAAGTAAGTGACCGGAAAATTAATTTCACCGACGACGGGGCAAATTCTGCAAGGTGACGATAGCCACGGAACCCCAGCTTCAGAATATCCAGCAGGCTTTCCAGTGGTTTATCTTCCGGGAAGCTGTCCTGCCAGAGAGCCCATGTATCCGCACGGGCAAACGTACACTGCACAAAATCAATGTGTTGCTTTTTGGTCAACGGCATCAGCTGCAGACCCACTTCACTGCCTGCCACACGCACAACCTGCGTCGGGAAGACATACTCCTGCTGACCGCGCTTAAGCAGCAGGTTAACCTTCTGCCCTTCCAGCACTTTCGCCTGGCCGTTGATTTTGATCCCCAGGCCACCGTCAGAGAAGTCGTGCACCGTACAGGAGAAGAGGTGACCATCTTCACGGGCGATCGCCGCAGGCATGCAGATTTCAACGCGATGCGCGCGACGAACCTGTTTACTCTCTACCGACACCGCCACCGCGCCGCCGAGGATAATCAGGTTGTAGAACACCCAGGCCATACTTACAAAGACGGTCAGGATTTCGTTTTCCGGGCCGTAGAAGTAGCGCCAGATACCGGCGATCACGCCGACAATATTCAGCAGCACGAGGAAAATATACGGGCGGGAGATCACCCAGTCGACGTACTCTTCTTCCACCAGACCGCCCTTCGCGGTGACGTTGAATTTCCCTTTGTGCGGGTTAATCAGCGCGACCATCGTCGGCGGCGCGATGTACCACGCCAGCACCGTTTCGTAGATTTCACTCCAGAAGGAGTGCCGGTATTTGCCCTGAATCTTCGAGTTCGTCAGGCTCGCGTGGATCATGTGCGGCAGAACGAACAGCGCAATCATCAGCGCGGGGGCGTAAATGATATAGGCGTGAAGGAGCAGGAACGCCAGCGGCGCGGTCAGGAAGATCAGCCGCGGGATGCCGGACAAGAAGTGGAACATGGCGTTGACGTAGCAGAGACGTTGCGCCAGCTTGAGCCCTTTGCCTATCAGCGGGTTATCGAGGCGGAAAATCTGCACCATGCCGCGCGCCCAGCGAATACGCTGACCGATGTGCGCGGAGAGTGATTCCGTCGCCAGACCGGCGGCCTGAGGGATACGCATATAGGCAGAGGTATAGCCACGACGGTGCAGGCGCAGCGAGGTATGCGCATCTTCCGTTACCGTTTCAACGGCAATTCCGCCGATTTCATCCAGCGGCTTACGGCGGATAACCGCACACGAGCCGCAGAAGAAGGTGGCATCCCACATGTCGTTCCCGTCCTGCACCAGCCCATAGAACAGCGTGCCTTCGTTCGGGGTTTTGCGGAAGCGGCCAAGGTTACGTTCAAACGGGTCCGGCGAGAAGAAGTGGTGCGGCGTCTGCATCATCGCCAGCTCTTTCTCTTTCAGGAACCAGCCCATGGTCATCTGCAGGAACGAGCGCGTCGGCACGTGGTCACAGTCAAAAATCGAGACGAACTCCCCGGAGGCATACTTCAGGGCGTTGTTGATGTTCCCCGCCTTAGCGTGCTCGTGAGTCGGGCGGGCGATGTACTCAACGCCGACCTCTTCCGCAAACTGGCGAAACGCCGGACGGTTGCCGTCATCCAGGATCCAGACTCTGAGCTTATCTTTCGGCCAGTCGATGCCCAGCGCGGCATAGATGGTGTTTTTCACCACGCTCAGGTCTTCGTTGTAGGTCGGGACGAAGAGATCGACGGTCGGCCACTGCGTGGTGTCTTTAGGCAGCGGAACCGGCTGGCGGTTGAGCGGCCAGATCACCTGGAAATAGCCTAGCACCAGCACAATCCACGCGTAGGTCTCAGCAAACAGCAGCACCAGACCGCACACCAGGCTGACCGGGTCGTCCCAGTTCAGCGTTGAGGTGTAACGCCACCAGATGTAGCGGCAGGAAACCGTCAGCGACAGCACAATCAGCATCAGCGCCGAGAAACGGCCCGGAATACGACGAACCAGCAACGCCACGCCCCACAGCAGGATCAGGAAGATGAACTGCGCCAGCGGGTTGAAAGGTTGCGTAATACAGACCAGCGCCAGAATGAGCGAGAACACGACAATCACGCCGAGAATAAAACGCCGCAAGCCTGGGTGGAGATGCCCAAGCTCTTTATGGTTATCCAGATGGCTGGTCTTATCGCTGACGCTAGCGGGCAGTTTATCCAGCCACTGGTGATAGCGTTCACGTAACTGCTGTACGCGGGAATAGCTGCGCCAGTGCGGCGTTATTTTCTCCGTTCGGGATGACGATATTGCCAGCCAGACGGCCTGAATAAGATAGCGCGCCGGGTCCAAAGGCCGTGGTCGGTCGGGGTTAATGTGTGGGTATAATTCGCCGTGACGCGCACGGATGCGCTGCCAGCGCGGGTGCTCGAGTGGAATGAACGTCCAGGCCAGAATCAGCCAGAAACAGCCGAGCGCGGCGCTGAATGCCGGAGCACCATGCCGGCGAAAGTGCCGGTAATGGTCGCTCAAACGCGAACTGACCGGCGGGATGAGAAGCCAGCTGGCGAGTCGACTCATACCGAACTCCCAGCAGGCTCCGCCTTGCTGGCGAAGTTCAGCAGACACCAGTTCGCCAACGTCAGGATCTCTTCTGCTGCCAGCGAGTCGCTGCGGTATTCGCCCAGCGGCTGCTTGGAGGCGAGGCATTCCGCCATCCCCTCATCCCGATGAATCACAATGGGAAGCAGGCGGCGCTGGCTTTGCAGCCACACCTGATAGAGGTCGTCCTGGATTTGGCTACCGATACGTAAATCGTTAATCAGGAGATGTGCGTTCTGAGGCAGCCCCTGCTGATGCAGGCGAATATGGCAGTTCGCATCGACGTTCACCACGGAAAGTACATGATCGCACTGGGCGATGAGCTGCCGGGTCAGCGTCCCGGCGCCGTGCGGCAGATCCAGCAGGATCCACTGGTAGTGCCCCTTTTCTTTCAGGCTCTGCAGCGCAAGCGTGAACTGCGAAAACAGACGCTGATAGGCGGCTTCATTCTCGCGTTCTGTGGTGGTCAGTTGGCCAAAAGGCAGTAAATCCAGCTGGGAGGTATAGCGTAGCCCCGCATCCCGCCAGTCTTTGTCATCAAGCAGCGCGCGGGCCCAGCCCTCTTCGCGAGTGAAATCGACGTTGAACGACATACGCAGCAAATTATCGGCGCAGGCGTCAATGACCAGCACCGATTCACCTAAAAGCTGTAATGACCACGCCAGCGCCGCGGTAACAGATGTGGTACCCACACCGCCACGGACGCCCTGTAATCCGAGTATGGCCATCAATGGCTCCCTTAATGTTGATGGGCGAATTCAGCTAATAACGGCCAGCGTTTAATAGCAGCAGCCAACTGTTCCCGCTGGGAAATATCGGTGTAATCTATTTCAGGTAGAGAAAAGGCCTGCGCCAGCGCCAGAAAATCGTTTTGGAATGTGTAACCCAGAGTCGAGTCGACTGGGGTTGCAGGTTCGTTATTATCCATTCTTATTCCATCCCTTTGAGGAAAATCGCACGCTCGGAAGTTGCGGGGCATCCTGCCCTGACAAATTTCATTTACATGCTAAATCTGATGTTCTTTAATTTCAATGTTAGGTTTATTTCTACGCTTTCGCTAGTAAACTGAGATACAGGCAAATTAGACGAAAAGAGGGACATCGTGGACTCCATATTTTCTATTGGCATCCAGTCATTATGGGACGAATTGAGCCACATGCCAGTCGGTGGAGTCTGGTGGATTAATACGGATCGTAATGAAGACGCTATCAGCCTGGTAAACCAGACAATTGCCGCTCAGGATAAGGATTCCCGCGTGGCCGTCATTAGCATGGGCGAAGAGCCGAAGAAAATAATTACGCTCGAAAGCGACAGCGGCCCCCAGAAAGTACGTTTGTTTTCCATGTCAGCGGAAGCGGATAGTCTATACTTTTTGTCCCGCGACGTTCAGTGCTCTATTGACCCGGATCACTATTTAGTGATTCTTAAATGTGCAAATAACATACTGCAAAATATTCCTGCTGAAAAACTGCTGTCGTGGCTGGAAAAAATCAATAAATGGGCAAAGTTTCAAAATTGCACGCTATTGGTCGTCAACCCCGGCAGTAATAATGACAAGCTGTTCTCACTTTTGATGGGCGAATATCGCTCCCTGTTCGGACTGGCAAGTCTTCGTGACCAGGCAGGCAGCTATCTCTACGATATTGCCTTCTGGTGCAATGAAAAGGGCGTGAGCGCCAGGCAACAGCTGACTCTTAAACATATTGAGGGGAAATGGCACCTGGCACAGCAGGAAGAAACCGTGGTGCAGCCGCGCAGCGATGAAAAGCGCATCCTGAGCCATATCGCGGTTTTAGAGGGCGCGCCCGCGCTTTCGGAAAACTGGTCACTGTTTGAGTCTAACGAAGCGCTTTTTCATGAAGCCCGCACCACCCAGGCAGCCACCCTCGTTTTCTCGTTGATGCAGAATAATCAGATTGAAACGCTGGCGAGACAAATTCACACCCTGCGCCGCCAGCGCGGCAGCGCGTTAAAAATTGTGGTGCGCGAAAATAATACCAGCCTGCGCGCTACCGATGAGCGTCTGCTTCTGGGCTGCGGGGCAAATATGGTGATCCCCTGGAATGCGCCACTGTCACGCTGCCTGACGCTTATTGAAAGCGTTCAGGGTCAGCAGTTCAGTCGCCATGTCCCGGAAGATATCTCCACGCTGCTCTCCATGACCCAGCCGATGAAGCTGCGTGGCTACCAGAAATGGGATACGTTCTGCGATGCCGTCGGCAACATGATGAGCAACACGTTACTTCCGGCGGACGGGAAAGGGGTTATGGTTGCCCTGCGGCCGGTCCCGGGCATTCGCGTTGAGCAGGCGCTCACCCTGTGTCGCCCGAACCGTACAGGGGACATCATGACCATTGGCGACAATCGCCTGGTGCTATTTTTGTCGTTTTGCCGGGTCAACGATCTTGATACCGCGCTTAACCACATCTTCCCCCTGCCTACCGGGGATATTTTCTCGAACCGTATGATTTGGTTCGAAGATAATGCTATCAGCGCAGAGCTGGTGCAAATGCGCGCTCTCCAGCCTGAACAATGGGTTAAACCGCTCGCAATCACGAGCGATGTTAAACCGCTCCTCAATGCCAGACATGACGGACATGTCTGGCGTCGGGTTCCGGAACCCCTTCGCTTATTAACTGAGAACGGGGAGAACGCACCATCATGAATATCAGCGATATCATCCAACTGGTCGTATTCTGCGCGCTGATCTTTTTCCCGCTTGGCTACTATGCACGCCATTCCATACGCCGTATCCGTGATACGGCCAGAGTGATGTTTGTAAAACCTCGCTATGTAAAACCAGCCGGAACACTGACACGGGCATCACACGTCAAGGCAGACCGTAAACATGACTAATTCATCCTATACCGCTTCGTCACCCTCGCCGCTCTGGCAATACTGGCGCGGCCTTTCCGGCTGGAACTTCTACTTTCTGGTGAAGTTTGGCCTGCTTTGGGCAGGTTATCTGAATTTCCATCCCCTGCTTAACCTGGTGTTTATGGCCTTCCTGCTGATGCCTCTGCCGAACATCAGGCTGCATCGTTTACGCCATTGGGTGGCCATCCCCATCGGCTTTGCGCTGTTCTGGCACGATACCTGGCTGCCTGGTCCGGAAAGCATAATGAGCCAGGGATCGCAGGTCGCGGGCTTCAGCGCAGACTATATGCTTGACCTGGTTGAGCGTTTCATTAACTGGCAGATGATTGGCGCCGTTTTTGTCCTGCTGGTTGCCTGGCTGTTCCTGTCTCAGTGGATCCGCGTCACGGTGTTTGTCGTCGCCATTATGATCTGGCTTAACGTGCTGACGCTGGCGGGGCCAAGCTTTTCGCTGTGGCCTGCCGGCCAGCCGACGACAACGGTGACCACGACGGGAGGAAGCGCAGCGGCTACCGTTACAACGGCGGGCGATACGCCGGTGGTGGGCGATATTCCAACGCAGACTGCACCGCCGACCTCCACCAATCTTAATGCCTGGCTCTCCAGCTTCTATACCGCTGAAGATAAGCGACAGACGAAATTCCCGGATGCGCTGCCAGCCGATGCGCAGCCGTTTGAGCTGCTGGTGATTAACATCTGTTCCCTCTCCTGGGCCGACGTGGATGCCGCCGGTTTGATGTCTCACCCGCTGTGGTCCCACTTTGACATCCAGTTTAAAGATTTTAACTCTGCCACCTCATACAGCGGCCCGGCGGCAATCCGCCTGCTGCGAGCAAGCTGCGGTCAGGCATCGCATAAAAACCTGTATCAGCCCGCTGGCAACCAGTGTTATTTGTTCGATAATCTCGCGAAGCTGGGCTTTACGCAGCACCTGATGCTGGGGCATAACGGTCAGTTCGGTAACTTCCTGAAAGAGGTACGTGAACAGGGTGGCATGCAGGCGCCACTGATGGATCAAACCGGTCTTCCCGTTACGCTGCTGGGCTTCGATGGCTCGCCGGTTTATGACGATACCGCCGTGCTGCAGCGCTGGCTGCAGACCATCGAAAAAGACAGTAATCCGCGCAGTGCAACGTTCTATAACACCCTGCCGCTTCACGACGGTAACCACTTCCCGGGGGTGAGTAAAACGGCGGATTACAAAGTGCGGGCGCAGAAATTCTTCGACGAGCTGGATGCGTTCTTCACGGAGCTGGAAAAATCTGGCCGTAAAGTGATGGTAGTCGTGGTACCTGAGCACGGTGGCGCGCTGAAAGGCGACAGAATGCAGGTATCCGGCCTGCGCGATATCCCAAGCCCGTCCATTACCAACGTGCCTGCAGGCATTAAATTCTTTGGTATGAAGGCACCGCACCAGGGCACACCAATTGAGATTACCCAGCCAAGCAGCTATCTGGCGATTTCAGAACTGGTTGCCCGCGCCGTTGACGGGAAGCTGTTTGTGGAAGATAGCGTGAACTGGGATCAGCTCACCAGCAACCTGCCGCAAACGGCAGAAGTCTCCGAGAACGCCAACGCGGTGGTGATTCAGTATCAGAACAAACCGTACGTTCGCCTGAACGGCGGGGACTGGGTACCGTATCCGCAGTAACTGATTTCCCCCTCTTCCCACAGGGGAGAGGGGGTAGTCAGTGCGTCATTATTGCGCTGAAATCCACATCCGCATTTTCAGACTTGCCGAATAGTCGTCGTCTTTAGAGGTGATTTCGGGCTCTCCGGAAGGCTGCCCCATCGTTAAATGCCAGGGTAGCGCAGACGGATTTTCGCATCGTTTACTCCATCCGGTCATTCGGCGCTTCGCAGGGAAATCTCACCGCCCACCCAGGGCTTGATCGCGCCATCCTGCTCCAGAAGCAGCGCGCCCTGTGCGTCAATACCGCGGGAAATGCCGTAAATCTCTTTATCACCAATCAGCAGCTTCACCGGACGGTTGATGAAGTTATCCAGCTTTTCCCAACGAGACAGGAACGGTGCCAGGCCTTCCTGTTCAAAAAGCGTGAGTGAGCTGCGCAGCTCTTTAATCATGCGCACGGCAAGGGTGTTACGATCGATGACAATCCCCGCCTCCTGGAGATTGGTCCAGGCCTGATTCACCACATCATCCTGGACAGTACGCATCACCATATTGAGGCCCGCGCCAATAACAATTTGCGCCGCATCACCGGTTTTTCCCGTCAGTTCGACCAGAATACCGGCAAGTTTACGATCGTTAAGGTACAGATCGTTTGGCCACTTAACGCGGACCCGATCGGCACCCAGATCGTGCAGCACTTCCGCCATGACGATACCAATGACCAGACTCAGGCCAATGGCTGCGGCAGGCCCCTGCTCCAGACGCCAGTACATGGACAGATAGAGATTGGCGCCAAATGGCGAGAACCATTTGCGACCGCGACGGCCACGACCGGCCTGCTGGTATTCAGCAACACAGGCATCGCCGGACGAGAGTTCGCTCAGCCGATCCATAAGGTACTGGTTCGTCGAATCAATCACCGGCAGCACCGCAACGTTGCCGTGTTCAAGCTGGCTGCGGATGACGTCTTCATTCAGCAATTGAATTGGCTCCGGCAGGCTGTAGCCTTTTCCCGGCACCGTGAACACATCGACGCCCCAGTCGCGAAGCGTCTGGATATGCTTGTTAATGCCGGCACGGCTCATGCCCAGCTGCTCGCCCAGCTGTTCGCCAGAGTGAAACTCCCCGTCAGCAAGGATGCTAATCAGGGTTAACGGAATGGTATTGTCCTTCACGCAATGGTCTCCACGGCATTCACTTCACCTGTGCGGCCAATGAAGCGGACTTCTGGCTCCAGCCAGACGTTAAACTTTTCGCCCACACGTTGACGAACATAATGCGCCAGCTGGACAACATCATCGCTGGTCGCATCGCATTGATTAATCAGTACCAGAGCCTGCTGCTGGTGAACGGCAGCGCCACCTACGGACGTGCCTTTTAACTGGCATTGATCGATCAGCCAGCCAGCGGCCAGCTTCACGCTGCCATCTGCCTGAGGATAATGTGGCGCAGTGGGCCATCCTTCAAGAAAGGCTTTTGCATTTTCGCTGCTAATAACCGGATTTTTGAAGAAGCTTCCTGCATTTCCGTTTACTTTCGGATCGGGAAGTTTGGTCATTCGCATATGGCAAACTGAGTCAAATACGTCGCGGGGAGTGACGGTTGCCGGATCGAGACGCGTTAAATCGCCATAGGTCAGCACCGGCTGCCAGTTCTTTGGCAGACGCAGGCCCACGGCGACAATCACGTAGCGATCCTGATATTCATGCTTGAAGATACTGTCACGATAGCCAAACCGACACTGTTCTGCCGTTAAGCGCTTAGCCGTTCCGGTCGCCAGTTCGATGCAGTCGACATATTCACAGACATGTTTCAGTTCGATGCCGTAGGCACCGATGTTTTGGATGGGTGACGATCCGGCGCAGCCTGGGATCAGCGCCAGGTTTTCCAGACCCGGCATCCCTTTTTCGAGGGTAAATTGCACCAGCTGATGCCAGTTTTCTCCGGCCCCCACGTGCAGATGCCAGCTATCGGCATGCTCTTCCACACCAATGCCCATGATGCGGTTAACGATCACCGTTCCCGCATAATCGTCGAGAAACAGGACATTGCTTCCTTCGCCCAGAATCAGTACGGGTTCGTTATTTTCTGTTGCGCTTTGCCATGCATCCAGCAGCTGCTGTGCAGTATCGGCACGTACAATTTGATTAGCATTACGTTGAATGCCAAAGGTATTCCAGGGCTTAAGGGAGTGGTTCATAGACGCTATCCTGATGCAAAAACGCAGGTAGTTTACCGTATAAGCAGGGCGTTGGGGGATTAGTTTGTGCAGCGCAGAAACGCAAAAAGGCCATCCTTTCGGATGGCCTCTTCACTTATTTGATGCCTGGCAGTTCC